>NZ_JCAMOP010000002.1:0-451443 GCF_059512345.1 Bradyrhizobium sp. Unk1 | reverse complement strand
CTTGGCAGGAAATTACCGGGACCAAGGCCTTCTCTCCTGACGTCTTCAGCCTCAAGAGCCGATAACGCAACAGGCCCACAAGGGGAGAAGGAAGAGCGTCACTTCAAGATCGCCCTGATCGCATCGAACGTGCGCTTCACGAAGACCTCCGGTTTCTCCCGCACACCTTCGCCGATCCAGCTTTCGCCGCCGACCCGCATCGCGCCGGTGGCGATCATGGCGACGAGCCGTGCCTTCAGCCTGTCCGATTTGGTTTTGGCGCGCTGCGAAAGCCCTTCGGCCAATGCGCGCTCGAGCTTCTCGTATTTGAGCTGATCGCGCGCTTGCAGCGCTGGATTGTCGCGCTTGAGCCGCGACATCGCCGCCGCCTCCGCCGGGTCGATCCGCTTGATCGCCCCCGCGATCGCATTCTCGGCCGCGGTCAGCATGGACTCGTTCGTGGGCCGCGCCACGATCTCGGCGACCAGCGCGGTTGCCGCGCCCTCCTGCCAGGCAGCGACCACATCCTCCTTGGACGCGAAATAATGGAAGAAGCTGCGGCGCGACACGTCCGCCGCGGTCGCGATGTCGTCGATGGTCGTGGCCTCGAAGCCACGCTCCAGGAACAGTGCCATCGCCGCGCGGGTCAACCGCTCGCGGGTCGCCTGCAGCTTGCGCTCGCGCAAGCCCAGGCCATCAGGGGATTTTGCCCCTGCTGCCAATGGCTTGGCGCCTTTCCTGGCTGATTTCCCGGCGGCCTTCGAAGCCTTCAATTATTTCACCTCTTGCAAACTTGCACTCAGTGCACATTTAGACCCGTCGCGGGGCTTTTCCAGCCCCGAACGGAGATATGGCATGACCGACTGGAGCACGGCAGACATCCCCTCTCTCAGCGGCAAGACCGCCGTCGTGACCGGGGCGACGGGCGGCCTCGGCTACGAGACGGCGATGGCGCTGGCGGGCGCCGGTGCCATTGTCATACTCACCGGACGCAACGACGCAAAGGGCCTGCGGGCGATCGAGGGCATTTGCGAGCGGTTTCCCAACGCATTGATCGCCTACGAGCATCTCGATCTCGCCAGTCTCGCCTCCGTCGCCGATTTTACCAGGCGCTTTGCCGCCAGCAACGAGCAGCTGGATCTCCTGATCAACAATGCCGGCGTGATGGCGCTGCCGAAGCGGCAGCAGACGGACGATGGTTTCGAGATGCAGCTCGGCACCAACTATCTCGGCCATTACGCGCTGACGGCACAGCTGTTGCCGCAGCTTCGTCGCGCGAAAGCGCCGCGCATCGTCAATCTGTCGAGCCTCGCGCACCGCTCCGGTGCGATCAATTTCGACGATCTGCAAGGCAAGCGTTCCTATCGCCCCTGGCGCGCCTATTGCCAGTCCAAGCTGGCGATGCTGATGTTTTCGCTGGAGCTGCAGCGCCGCAGCCTCGCCACCGGCTGGGGCCTGACGAGCCTCGGCGCCCATCCCGGCTACGCGCGGACCGATCTCATTCCGAACGGGCCGGGCGCGAACACTTTCCAGTCGCGCGTGAGCCGTTGGCTCCAGCCTTTCATCAGCCACTCCGCAGCCGAAGGCGCGCTGCCCACGCTGTTCGCGGCGACCTCGCCGGCTGCAGAGTCCGGTGGCTATTACGGTCCGAACTGGTTCTACGAATTGAAGGGGCCGCCTGCGCCGGCGAAGATCATGCCGCAGGCGAAGGATTTCGCCGCGGCCGCCATGCTGTGGGATGTCTCGGCGACGTTGACCGGTGTATCCTTCGACGAGATCGCGGTTGCCGCATGAGCCGCGGGCCGGTTGGGAACGTCACGATGCAAGTCATCATCTTCGGCGCGACCGGCATGGTCGGTCAGGGCGTATTGCGCGAATGCCTGATCGACACCGGCATCGACCGCGTGCTCGTGGTCGGCCGCAGCCCGACCGGAGTGCGAAACGCCAAGCTCACCGAAATCACGCACGGCGATTTCACCGACTACTCGGCGATCGAAGCGCAGCTCACGGGCTTCGATGCCTGCTTCTTCTGCCTCGGCGTCTCCTCGATCGGCATGAGCGAGGATCGCTATCGCCATCTCACCTACGATCTCACGCTCGCGGCGGCGACGACGCTCGCGAAGCTCAATCCGCAGATGACGTTCGTCTACGTCACCGGCGCCGGCACCGATTCCACCGAGCAGGGATCGCGGATGTGGGCGCGGGTCAAGGGCAAGACCGAAAACGATCTGCTCAAGTTGCCATTCCGGGGCGCCTACATGTTCCGGCCCGGGGCGATCCAGCCCCTGCACGGCGCCCGCTCCAAGACCGCCTGGGTGCAGGCCGTGTATGCCGCAACCGGGCCGCTCTGGTCGGCGCTGCGCCGGATCTCGCCGCGGCTGGTCACCTCGACCGAGCAGATGGGTCGCGCCATGATTCGTGTCGCCCGGGAGGGGTATCCGCGGAAGGTACTGGAGATGGAGGATATCAATAGCCTCTAGTCGGCTGGCCCGTTAGTTTCACGGAAATTTCCGCGTCCGCGCGCGTTGAGCCATATCAGTCCCCCGAGGAGAAATGCCGGCGATGTCTCCCCAGCTCAAACTGATCGCGCTCGATGCCGACGATCTCGCGGTGATCTCGACCCATGTGCAGGACGCCCGCGTCCAGGCCGCCGACATCATCTGGCGGCAGAGCGAGAAGCGGCTGGTGGTCGGGATGAGCCGGCTGGACTGGGAGCAGACTCTGGACGGCGAGGCCGAACCCCGCCGGCTGGTCGCCGCGCTCCGCTTCGACCGCGTGCTCGCCTGCAAATCGCGCAACATCGATCTCGGCGCGCCGGACGAGGTTCTGGACCTCGTCGGCATCGAGTTTCACCCCCAGGACGGCCGCGACCAGGAGCCCGGCGGCAGCGCCCTGCTGCTGTTCGCCCATGGCGGCGCCATCCGCCTCGACGTCGAATGTCTGGAGTGCGAGTTGACTGATCTGGGGGCGGACGAGCTGGGGGCGGGACTGGGCATCGAGGAGGAGGGGTGAGTTGACCGGTATACCAGTCAAGCCAGGTCGGGCCGCTGCCGGAACGGCATCTCCCGAGGGTTGACGCAGCTTCCCCGTCGCGCCATTGAGCAGGGGGTCGGGTGAGCCAATCCGCCCCAAAGACCAGCCGGAAGCCAAGCCAAAAATGCCCGTTCGTCTCGACCGCAGCAGCGCCGATTTTGACCAGCGATTCGCGGCCTTCCTCGCCGCCAAGCGCGAGGTCTCGGCCGACGTCGAGGCCGCCGTGCGCGTCATCGTCGACGACGTGGCCAGGCGGGGCGATGCGGCCCTGCTCGAGGCCACGGCAAAGTTCGACCGGCTGAAGCTGGATGCATCCGGCCTGCGCGTCACCGCCGCAGAGATCGAGGCGGCCGTAAAGGCCTGCGATGCCGCGACGCTGGATGCGCTCAAGCTCGCGCGCGACCGCATCGAGACCTATCACCGCCGCCAGCTTCCGAAGGACGAGCGCTTCACCGATCCGCTCGGCGTCGAGCTCGGCTGGCGCTATACCGCGATCGAATCCGCCGGCCTCTATGTACCCGGCGGTACCGCGGCCTATCCCTCCTCGGTGCTGATGAACGCGGTACCCGCGAAGGTCGCCGGCGTCGCGCGCCTCGTCATGGTGGTGCCGTCGCCGGACGGCAAGCTCAATCCGCTGGTGCTGGCGGCCGCTTCGCTCGGCGGTGTCAGCGAGATCTACCGCGTCGGCGGCGCGCAGGCCGTGGCGGCGCTCGCCCACGGCACCGCGACGATCGCGCCGGTCGCAAAGATCGTCGGCCCCGGCAACGCCTATGTCGCCGCAGCAAAACGGCTGGTGTTCGGCAAGGTCGGCATCGACATGATCGCCGGTCCCTCCGAGGTGCTGGTGATTGCCGATGACACCGGCAATGCCGACTGGATCGCCGCTGATCTGCTGGCGCAGGCCGAGCACGACGCCAGCGCGCAATCGATCCTGATCACGGATTCCGCGCGCCTGGCCGCCGATGTCGAAAAAGCCGTCGAAGCGCAGCTGAAGACATTGCCGCGCACAGCAATTGCCGGCGCCTCCTGGGCCGATTTCGGCGCCATCATCATGGTGAAGAATCTTGCCGATGCCATTCCGCTCGCGGATGCGATCGCGGCCGAGCATCTCGAGATCATGACTGATGATCCCGACGCGCTTGCCGCAAAGATCCGCAACGCCGGCGCGGTGTTCCTCGGGGCGCATACGCCGGAGGCGATCGGCGACTATGTCGGCGGCTCCAACCACGTGCTGCCGACGGCGCGCTCGGCGCGGTTCTCCTCAGGCCTCGGAGTTGCCGACTTCATGAAGCGCACCTCGATCCTGAAATGCGGCCCGGACCAGCTGCGTGCGCTCGGACCTGCCGCGATGACGCTCGGACAAGCGGAGGGGCTGGACGCTCATTCGCGCTCGATTGGATTGCGCCTCAATCTGTCATGACCCAGCCGCCCGAACAGGACGACACGACCAATCGCATCGTCGCGGTCACCCTCGACGAGGACTCGATCGGCCGTTCCGGGCCCGACATCGAGCATGAGCGCGCGATCGCGATCTACGATCTGATCGAGCAGAATCTGTTCGCGCCCGATGGCGCCGACGGGAAGGGGCCGTTCACGCTGCATATCGGCATCACCGGCAGCCGGCTGATGTTCGACATTCGCTGCGACGACGGCACGCCCGTGGTCGCGCATCTGTTGTCGTTGACGCCGTTCCGGCGGATCGTGAAGGACTATTTCATGATCTGCGACAGCTACTATCAGGCGATCCGGACAGCTACGCCGGACAAGATCGAGGCCATCGACATGGGCCGCCGCGGCATCCATGACGAGGGATCGCGCACGCTCCAGGAGCGGCTGAAGGGCAAGGTGCGGGTCGATTTCGAGACCTCGCGCCGGCTGTTCACGCTCATCACCGTCCTTCATTGGAAGGGCTAAGTGCGATGGCGGCGCCGCCACGCGCACGCGATCCGCAATCGGTGCTGTTCGCCTGCGCGATGAACAGCGTGCGCTCGCCGATGGCCGAGAGCCTGCTGCGGCACATGTTTCCACAAGGCCTCTACGTGAAGTCGGCCGGCGCCAGGAAAGGCGAGCTCGATCCCTTCGTGGTCGCCGTGATGGATGAGCTGGGGCAGGACATCTCCGCCCACAAGCCGCAGACCTTCGAGGAGCTGGAGGATTGGGAGGGGCTGAATTTCGACCTCATCATCACGCTCTCGCCCGAAGCGCACCACAAGGCGCTGGAGCTGACCCGCACGCTCGCCGCCGACGTCGAATACTGGCCGACGCAGGATCCCACCACGATCGAAGGCAGCCGCGACCAGAAGCTCGCCGCCTACCGCGAGGTCTGCGACCAGCTCCTGATGCGCATCCGCAGGCGTTTCGCGAAGGTCGGCGCGGCGAGCGGTTAGCCGTAACACCCGCGTCACAGACCGAGGGCACATGCATGTGGGACGCCTCGAATCAGTAAAGTCCGGGTTCCCGGGTTGTGAAATCAGCCCCCTTCCGATAGGTTCCGCGCGCAATTCACCCCCTGCTTCATCCCCCAATCACCTGATGCTCGGCCGCCCCAAATTCGTACTTGCCTCCGGTTCGCCGCGGCGCCTGTCGCTGCTCAACCAGGCCGGCATCGAGCCGGACGCGCTCCGGCCGGCCGACGTCGACGAGACGCCGAAGCGGGGCGAGCTGCCGCGCGCCTGCGCCAACCGTCTCGCAAGGGCCAAGGCCGATGCGGCGCTCAAATCAGTCCAGCTCGACGACGAGCTGCGCGGCGCCTTCATCCTCTCGGCCGACACGGTTGTGGCGGTCGGCCGCCGCATCCTGCCCAAGGCCAATCTGGTGGACGAGGCGGCGCAGTGCCTGCGGCTGCTGTCGGGCCGCAACCACCGCGTCTACACCGCGATCTGCCTGGTGACGCCGCGCGAGGCCTTCCGCCAGCGTCTGGTCGAGACCCGCGTCCGCTTCAAGCGCCTCTCCGAGGACGACATCCAGGCCTACATCGGCTCTGGCGAATGGCGCGGCAAGGCCGGCGGCTACGCCGTGCAGGGCATCGCCGGTTCCTTCGTGGTGAAGATGGTGGGGTCCTACAGCAACGTCGTCGGCCTGCCGCTCTACGAGACCACGACGCTGCTCGGCGGCGAGGGTTTTCCGATCCGCTTCGGCTGGCTCAACGCCACGGCGATCTAGCGCGCCGACAAAAATCTCGAAAACAACCCCATGCACAGTAGAATGGGCCGCCGGACCCGGCCCGCAGCGCCTGCGCGTCCGGGCGAGGAACCGCTTCGCCGACAGGCTCTTGAACGCCTTCACCCCGAGTAAGCTGCCGACATCATGGACGACCACGTCAAAAAGCCCGCCGGCCCGCTCAAAACCTGCCCGATCTGCGGCAAGCCGCAGTCGGAAGCCACCCGCCCGTTCTGCTCCTCGCGCTGCCGCGACGTCGACCTGAACCGCTGGCTGAAAGGCTCCTACGTCATTCCCGGCCGCGACGACGAGGCGGATGGCGAAGAATAACGAGTAATATCAATCTCTTAGTCAGGCGGTCGATTCTCCGTGAACCAGCCGCAGCAAGCCCGCCCCACCTTGTGCACAGGCGGGCCGCGCCCAGCGAAGCCACTTGGCGAAGCCGGGTGGACAGGCCGCTTCCAGCCCACTATAAACCGCCCGCTCGATGGGCCTTGGCCCCTCTTTGGAGCACGCCCAGGTAGCTCAGTTGGTAGAGCATGCGACTGAAAATCGCAGTGTCGGTGGTTCGATTCCGCCCCTGGGCACCATCCTGGTGCTTGCCCTCGTTCTCCGGCATCCGCTGACGCCAATTTCTCCGGCCTATTCCAGCAACGCCACGCATCGTGGCTGAGCGCGTACCTTGGTTCAGCGGGTGCGGTGCTGTTGACGATGCTCATTCATGGCTGCGCGCGCTTCATGGCGGAACGCAACGATGATTTCCGCACGCTCCAGGAGCCAAACCTCGTCGTCGTGGCCATCGCGGTCGCCGTTCTGATGACGTTCGTCCAGTGGTTGATCACCACGGGCGGATGACGAGACCGGCCGAATCAAGTTGCAGGATTCGGCGATGCAACTCCAATTGGCGCGTGATATCCTCGTCTCGGGGGATGGAATGGACTGTCCCTCCGCATCTGGAAGGACATGGCCATGACGTTGTCGTCACGCTTCGTTGCGCGTCCCGCTGTCGCATTCCCATCGATTGCACTGTTGCTGTGCGGCCTGAGCGGCACGGCAATGTCTCAACCGACGCCCACCGAGACCCAGCTTCCCAGCGTCACGGTCGACGCGCCGCGACAGGTGGCAAGGCCGCACAAGCCAACGCATCACGTGGCCGCCCGCAGCACCGGGTATCGGACATCGCCAACCACATCGACAGCCGCGGCGGTGCCGATGTCGGATGCCGCGAGGCTCGCCAAGCTCGAACGCGAAACGAGCAGCTGTGCCGGCGGTTGCCAATCGAGCTTCAAGACGGGAAATCAGCGCTGGGTCGGCTGCAACGCTTCGGGCGGCGTGTACTCCTTCACGTGCCGGAACGTCGGCAACTTCAAGACCTACGACGAGTGCAAGGAAGCCGGACGAGTCACCGGCTGGCGGTCGGGCGAGACCTCGGCCTATTGCAGCAGCTTGGCGTTGAAGTAGGGGCGGCTGGGGTTGAGGAGGCTCGTCGGCTAGGCCAGCCTCCTCCGATCGGACTGGGCACAGTCGCCCGCGCATCGATAATCACGGCGTGATCGCCGGTACCTATCATCGCACGCTGCGGTTCCGGTCGAAAACGCAACCAAGTCCAATAATGCTCAGTAGCGCTCCGTCAGAACTTCGAACCGACACCTCCATTGTTGATGCGAGAGCGATCCGGTGGGCAACCTGCAAACCCGCAAGACGAAGTCTGCCTTCTAATTCCCTTTGGGCCCGGGCGGTCCGATCGGGCCTGCAGGTCCGGCCGGCCCTGGAGGACCCGCTGGCCCGGGGAGGCCGCAATTCTGTATCACCACGTCTCTCGTATCTGATCCGGACGTGATCTTGACGATACAAGTGGATGGAAACTCCGGTCCAATCCACCGAAATCCTCCCGTCGACGTGCTCTCGACTTTCACGGTTTTGCTCGGACTGATCTTGATCTCCACGCTGGGCTCGCGGGGCCGTCTTACTCTTCCGACGATGACCAACTCGCCCTGCGATATGGTGGCGGTTGTTATGAATATTTCCGCATGCGCGCTTTCAGTCCACGCAATTGCAAAGCCGGCAATAAGAGCTCCAACGGTTCCAAAAGGCTTTGCGAACATCATGGGCCTCCCCGCTTCCCTCACCGATGGTTAGGAGACCAGCTTGGTGCGAAGGCGCCCGTACTCGGTGTCGGTTATGGAGCCCGATTTTTTGAGCTGATCGAGCTTGGAAAGCTCGTCGGCGACACTAAAGCCGACGATGTGCCGTAATTCCTCGCGCGCCCGCTGAGCCTGCTCAGCGCTGCGTTCCGCCATCCCCCTGCCTTGGGTGATGAGGTAAGCAAAGATGCCGAGGTAGGAGGTCAGAACAAGCGCAAGCACCCACAGTGCCTTACCCCATCCGGAAATGTCGTGGCGCCTGAACAGGTCGCCATAGATGACAATGAGCAGCCAGAACCAAACGACAAATGCGAATACAGCAATTATATCCATCAGAAAATTTCGATATGTGAATCCTTCCTGAGCGAAGAACATTGCGATCCCCTTATTGAGTTGCCGTTCTCGATCTCTTCTGTAGGCCAGTCGCACGGCCCGCTACGCGAAGGCTCAACGGCAGTACCGATGCGACACCCGGTGCGACCTTCCGCTGGACGAGCGGTACCAGCAGTTGCCGTTCCTCCAATAATATCGATGCCAATGCCGATGTCGCCGGTGGGCGCCCGCGATGGCTCCGGCCGTCGCCCCTATGGCAGCGCCGCGGCGACCACCAACAGCACCACCGATGACGGCACCTCGCAGCGCACTCTGAGAAAATAATTCGCTGGAAGGGACCATTCCTGCGAACGAGAGCAGGATGACGAACAGTGCAAGCTTTCGCATCGGGGGTCTTCCTTGATTGACCGCTTCTGCCATGCCGTGCCGCCGAATAGCTCCGAGCGGTGATTAGCGCCGCCGCGGAGCGGCATAGCGCGGGTTGATGCCGCAATATGCGTTCGTGCCAGAAGCAGAAGCCAGGCATTGCGAGCGGGTGGCGAACTGACAATTGCCCGGAAAGCCCCAATTGCGACCTCGCAGGCAGTATCGATCCGCCTCGACAGCTCGGACTGGCTCCAAAAAAGCAAGGAATACAGCGGCAGTGAGTAACTTCAGCATCGGAGCGACACGATGCATATCGATCTCCGTGGATGGATGGAGGTGAATATACTGGCGGAGCGAGGGGAATACCGCCAGTAAAAGCCCTTGCCAGACGCTGGGGCGTTTATTGATGCTACCTGGCGCGAAAAGCGCTCATGCTACTCAGGCTCGGAACCGCTTGTAGGTAAACGTAACAATTGCCATTGCGTGTCCTTGAATGCGGACCGCTGGCCGGATGACGTACGGCTTTCGGATATCGAGCCCCGTTTCGCCAGCCAGGATGCCGCGGAAGCATGGTTCGTAGAGAACGATCCTGTGGGAGTGGCGTTCGAATACGAGGTTCTCGAATGAACCGGATCGGCCGCGGGACTATCTACGCCATGTTAGTAGTCGTTGTGCTGCTGATCGTCTGGCAGATTCTCGCACCGCTTTGAAGGAGTGAGACGTCGTCGCGCGAGGCCAATGAACCTTGCATACTTGTAACGAGGCGGACACCGAAGCGCCTTCTGGGTGGCCAAATGCTGGCGGAATGTGAGGGCTTATAAAAGCCGACCCTGGCCCACGGAATTTACTCCGATGTTATTTCAAGCGGCGATTATTTGCCTGATCGTACTCAGCATTGGCGTTCTCGTCGCCCACGCGGTTGACGCTCTCAGAACGTAGTGAGCCCGCCAGCGTGAACCGGCGGGCCTCCACCTCGGTCTTCTCAGTTCACGCCCAGAGTCTGGCGTTGAAGTAGACGCGGCTGGGGTTGAGGAGGTTCGTCCGCTCGGCAGCCTCCTCCGATCGGACTGGGTACAGTCGCCCGCGCATCGATAATCACGGCGTGATCGCCGATACACATCATCGCACCGGCATGTCGCTTTCGCTCATGCGAGCTGCTCGCCTGCTTGCGTCGCTATCGCCCCGCCTTCGCCAAGCCGGCCAAACTCGCCGCCAGCTCATCGCTTCGGAACGGCTTCGTCAGCCGCGACAGTCCGGCGTGATGCCTTCGTTGTTGGCGTAGCCCGACACGACGAGGATCTGGAGCTCGGGATATTGATTGCGCAGCGCGAGGCCGAGGTCTGTTCCGCTCATGCCGGGCATCAAATGGTCGGTGACGAGCAGGTTCGGCCGCAGGCCTTCCCTGACGCGCTGAAGTGCATCCTCCGCCGAGACGGCTTCAACGACGTTGTAGCCGAGCTCGCCCAGCATCTCGGCGGTGCTCATGCGCACCAGCGGTTCGTCATCCACCAGCAGTGCGGTGCCGACGGGCTGTGGCCGCAGTTTTGATTGCGGGACGGCATCGATCGCGCCCGCGACGGCGTGGCTGACCGGCAGCCACAGCTCGACCGTCGTTCCCGCGCCCATGGCGCTCCTGATCGTCAGCGCGCCGCCGAGCTGTGACGCGAGGCCGTGGACCATCGAGAGGCCAAGACCGGTGCCTCGCCCGACGCCCTTGGTCGAGAAGAACGGTTCGACGGCGTGGGCCAGCGTGAACTCGTCCATGCCGATGCCGGTGTCGGCGACGGAGATGCAGACATAGGTGCCCGGTGCCAACTCGGAATTGTGAGAGTCTCCGACCGTCCGGGCCTTCGCCGAGATGCGCAACTTGCCGCCGTCGGGCATGGCATCCCTGGCGTTCACGCTGAGGTTCAGGATCGCCATCTCGATCTGGTTGGGATCGGCCATGGCCGCAGGAAGGTCTTCCGGCGTGTCCACCGTCACCTGGATCTGCGGTCCGGTCGTGCTCGAGATCAGGTCGCCCATCTCGGCAACGAGGAGACCGATGCTGACGGGAATGGCCTGAAGCGGTTGCCGGCGCGCGAAAGCAAGCAGGCGTTGAACCAGCGTCTTGGCGCGCTCGGCCGCCTGTGCTGCGCCGGCAATGAGGCGATGCTCGCGCTCGCCGCCGATGCCCTTGCGCTGAAACAGGTCGAGCAGGCCGACGATCGGCGTGAGCAGATTGTTGAAGTCGTGCGCGACGCCGCCCGTGAGCTGGCCCATGGCCTCCATCTTCTGGGCCTGGCGGAGCGCCTCCTCGGCCTGCGCGAGCCGCGCCTGCTCCTCCAGGCGATCCGTCACGTCGACCCCGGTCAGGAACGCGCCGATCCGCGTGCCGTCAGGAGCGCGTAGCGCCTCGAACTTCATCTCGTAGACGCGGCGGTCGAACCGGGGATCGCCGAACTCATCGATGTTGGTGAAGGCTTCGCCGGCCAGCGCCCGGCTCCAGATCGCGGTTGCCGCAGCGAGATGCTCGGGCCGGTCGGCCAGGAATTCGTGCAGGGAAGCGCCGATCTGCGGCCGCTTGCCGTAGATGCGCTGATAGGCATCGGCGCAGGACGTGTTGATCGCCAGCCAGCGATAATCGAGATCGAGCGCCTGGATCTGTCCGTCGGTGGTTTCCACGATCGTCGCCAGCAAATGACGCTCGGCGGTTCGTTCGGCGACGCGCTGCTCGAGGGTCGTGGTCAGCTCCCTGTATCGCGCTTCGCTCGCCCGCAGCCGCGTCTCGCCCAGCACGCGCTCCGTCGTCTCGGACACGATGCAGAGCACTCCGCCGGCCGAGCCGTCATCGTCCCGCACGGCCGAGTAGGAGACATCCCAGTAGCTGGTTTCGCCGTAGCCGTGGCGCTCGACGTAGAACGGACGATCCTTGGCGGCGAACGTCTTTCTGGTTCGGCGCACGCCTGATAGCAGCGGTTCGAGATCGTCCCACAGCTCGCCCCAGTTTTCGATCGCGGGGCGACCGAGGGCGCGGGGGTGATTGACGCCGATGCCCGGGGCGTAGGCGTCATTGTAGAGCGCGACGAAGTCAGGCCCCCAGAACAGGACGATCTGGGCTTGCGCGGCCAGCAGCATGCTGACCGTCGTTTTCAGCGCCTGAGACCAATCGCGGGGATTACCGAGCGGCGAATCCGACCAGTCGCGGGCGCTCATCATGGCGCCCAGCCCGCCGCCGTCAGCGAGGAAGTCCAGATCAGTTGACTGCCGAGCAGCTCTCTCAGACAGCACCGGATCCCCCGCTACGCGTGACATGGGCGTCCTTGCCCATTCGAGCCCGATTTCCAGGGCTCGTACTCAAGCTCACATAACACCCGGCGCACGCTCTGGTTCCGTTCCAGTCGATTCCCGCAGCCCTTGTGCTATTGCTGTTCCCCGCAACGATGCGAGGTTCCCATGCTCCCCATTCCCGCCGACATCTTCACCGAACAAGAGGACGTCTCGCCCGACGGCCTTGCCAATCTCGGTCCGCTCCGCCGGCTCGCAGGGAGCTGGCAGGCGGACAAGGGCATCGACATCAATCCGAAGGCGGAGGGGCCGGAGCGGCGGACCTTCATCGAGCACATCCGCATGGACCCGATCGATCCGCAGGCCAACGGGCCGCAGCTGTTTTACGGGCTGCGCTATCACATCCACATCAACACGCCCGAGGAAGACATCACCTTCCACGACCAGGTCGGCTACTGGCTGTGGGAGCCCGCGACCGGGCTGATCATGCAGACGCTCGCGATCCCGCGCGGACAGGTCCTGCTCGCCTCGGGCAAGGCCGGGCCGGATGACAGGAAGATATCGGTCACGGCGAAGCGCGGCGATACCGCTTACGGAATCTGCTCGACCGATTTCCTGGAACAGGCCTTCCGCACCGACTCCTATCGCTGCGACATCACCTTCAACGATGACGGAAGCTGGAGCTATCTGATCCAGACCGAGTTGTTCGTGCGCGGCGCGCCGTTCAATCATCACGACAGCAACACGCTCAAGCTCGTCGCGCCGCCCAAGCTCAATCCACTGGCGGTGATCGTGAAGGATCGCGCCGGGCGCGATGGATCAGGCGCCTGAAGCGGACCGGAGAATTGCATGAAGCCCTACGTCATTTGCCTGATGCACTCCAGCCTGGACGGCCGCACGCATCCCAGCCGCTGGCGGCCGAAGGGGGCGAGCACAGACTGGTTCGAGAAGATCCATGACGAGCTCGGCGGCGACGCCTGGGTGATCGGCCGCGTCACCGGCTCGGAGTTCGCCAAGGGCAAGCCCTATCCCGAAACGGCGGGCGAGACATTTCCCCGCCAAAGCTGGTTCGCGCGGCGCGATGCGAAAACCTACGGCGTCGTGCTCGATGCGCAGGGCAAGATCGGCTGGGGCCGGTCCGACATCGGCGGTGACCCGATCGTGGTGGTGCTGACCGAGGGCGTGCCGGATTCGCATCTGGCGGGGCTCCGCGGCGAGGGTGTGTCCTACATCTTCGCCGGCAAGTCCGAGATCGACCTGGCGCTGACGCTGGACATCCTCAATCGGGAGCTCGGGGTGAAGCGCCTGCTGGTGGAGGGCGGCGGCGTTGCCAATGGCGCCTTCCTGCGCGCCGGCCTCATCGACGAATTCAACCTGATCCTCAGCCCCGCGATCGATGGCGCCAGGGGCGCACCCTTCGTGTTCGATTCGACGGACGCGGACAGCGACAAGCGCGCGCCGCTCGCCGCGATGACGCTGGAGAGCACGCGCGACCTCGGCGGTGGCGTTCTGCTGCTGCGCTATCTGATCAAGAACGACCCGCAAGCGATGCCCAGGTAAGGCATCGGCATGGGACAATTGGAGCACATCGTCATCGTCGGTGCCGGCGCGGCCGGGCTGATGGCGGCGCGCGAGCTGGCACGTGCGGGCAGGACGGTCACGATCCTGGAGGCGCGCGAACGCTGCGGCGGACGCGTCCATCCACTGCCGGCGTCGGAGTTCGGCTACCCCGCCGATGGCGGCGCCGAATTCGTGCATGGCGAGGCGCCGGTCACGCGCAAGCTTGTGCGCGAGGCGGGACTGTCGCTGCAGGAGATCGAAGGCACCCAGTGGAGCTTTGACGGCACGAGGCTCTCGCGCGAACATCGTCACGATCCGCACGAGGCAGAGCTTCAAGCCGCGCTGGGGGCATTGACGGATGATCTCACGGTTGCCGATTTCCTGCGCCGTCATTTCGCCGAGCCCGAGTATGTTCAGCTGCGCTATTCGATCGAGCGCATGGTCGAGGGCTATGACGCCGCCGACCCCGAGCGCGCCTCGACGCTGGCGCTGCGCGAGGAATGGATGGACGGCGGGCATCACACCCAGGCGCGCATCGTCGGCGGCTACGGCGCGCTGATCGATTTTCTGGCGAGCGCGTGCCGCGGGCTTGGCGTGACGTTTCGCTTCGGCTGCGCGGTGTCAGCGATCGAGGAGACGGGCGGCGCGCTGGCCGTCCGCTGTGCCGGCGGCGACGTGCATGGCTGCGATCGCGCGGTCCTCACCGTGCCGCTGCCGTTGCTGCGCGAGATCGCGCTTCCGGAGCCCGCACGCGCGAAGGCTGCGGCAGCTGACGATATCGGCTTCGGCAGCGTGATAAAAATCCTGCTGCGGTTCGCGCGGCCGTGGTGGCGCGAGCGAAGCGAAGACCTTGCGGACATGACCTTCCTGCTGTCGGACCAGTCGATCCCGGTGTGGTGGACGCGGCATCCGGACCAGCATCCCGTGCTCACCGGCTGGTTCGGCGGGCCGCGAACGGCCGAGCTTGCGAAGCTCGATCGGCAAGGGCTGATCGATGCCGGGGTCGTTTCGCTTGCGGCGATCTTCGGCGTGTCGCGGGCCGACATCGCGCGCGATCTCGTGGCGGCTGCGGCGACCAACTGGCTGCACGATCCCTTCGCGCGCGGCGCCTATTCCTGGGCGACGCCGCGGACGCGCGAGGCCCAGGCGATCCTGGCGCGCGCCGACGGCCCGGTGCTGTTCTCAGGCGAAGCGCTCTATCGCGGCCGCGACATGGGGACGGTCGAGGCGGCGCTGGCGAGCGGGCTGGAGACGGCGGAGATGATTTTGCGGGGATGAAAAAAGGCCCGCACAAGGCGGGCCTGATCTCTCACCAGCGGCCGCCGCCGAAGCTGAACGTCACGCCGGGACCTCCGCCACCATAGTAGCCGTACGGTCCGCCGCCGTAATAGCCGTGGTGCCGCGGGTAATAGCCGTAGCTCCGGTCGTAGCTCCGGTAGTGCGGGCGATAGTAGCCGTGGTTGTGATGACGCCATTGGTGATGGCGATGGCCATGGTGGTGGTGCCTGTGCTGTGCGCTGATGTCGGTGGACTGGCCGGCTTGCGCGTTCTGCTTCACGCTGGCCTTGCCCGCCGCGTTGGCCGTGGATCCGCCGGCGAGCGCCGCAGCACCCACGGCCATCGCGACAAAGAGATACTTCATGTCATCACTCCAGTTGAGAAGTCGTGTGACAACAGATGGCTGTCCGGTGCGTTCCGGCCAGTCCGGGCGTCGAAACGACGCAGACGGAGTCCCGATCGACGTGTGAATGATGTGGCGCGATCTATTGTCGCATCGCTTCGAGCGAAGCGATCACGTCGGCGGCGGCGACGATGCGCGCGAATTCGCCGTTGAGATTCGACAGCGTCATCGCATGAATCTCTTCGGCCGAATGCTTGTCGCCATCCGGTCCGATCCGGTCGAAGGTCCAGGTCGCATCGCGCACGAGGCCCGCGTCGAAACCGAGATTGCCGGCCATCCGCGTCGTCGTCTCGACGCAATGATTGGTGGTGGCGCCGCAGATCACCAGCGTCGTGATGTTGCCTGCGCGCAGGCGCGTCTCGAGATCGGTGCCGATGAAGGCGCTGTTGACGCGCTTGACGATTACCGCCTCGCCCGGCGCTTCGCGCGCCTCGTCCTTGACCGCGTAGCCGGAGTTTTGCGGCAGGAACGACGAGGTCGGCTTGGTGCCCTCGTGGCGGATGTGGAAGATCGGCGCGCCGCGCTTCCTGAATGCGGCGAGCAGATCGGCGATGCGCGCCACCGCATCCGGATTGTTGCGCCGCTTGCCCGCCGCCTCCCATTCGTCGAACGCGCGCTGGACGTCGACGACGATGAGGGCGGGGAGGGGACTGGTCATGGGATGCGGCTTTCAGGCTTGCTTGCGACCTGAACTATGCGAGGCGATCGAGATAGCGCACAATGCCAATCTTCCCTCGTTTCGCGACGAAGGTCCGTAGCCCGGATGGAGCGAAGCGTAATCCGGGAAGGTCTGGCACCGAATTCGGGGCCCCGGATTACGCTTCGCTCCATCCGGGCTACGAGATCTTCTTTCACGGATGCGGATCGGGAAACCCGTGGCGTTCGGAGAGCGCGGCGAGGATTGCGTCCTTGTCCGCGATGAAGGCGCGGCCCTGGTGGCTGCCGGTCTGGTGCGGCGACGTCGTCCCGTCGGCCAGCACGAGCAGCGGCAGCGACTGGTTCTCCTCGCCGACCAGCGCGATCACCGGCAGCCTTGGGCGCGGCCATGCGATGCGCTCGACGTCGAGCTGTTCGGCGACCTGCGGAAACGAGGCGAGCACGCCCTCGATCAGCGCGCAATGCCAGCAATAGAAGCGCTGACCCGGAAAGGCGGGGTCCTCGAAACCAGGGCGCAGCAGAAACAGGCGGTCGCGCGTCATGAATCGCTCCAAAGCATGGCGCGATCATACATGCCGGCAGCAGCGGGCGATGCCGTTACTTGAACGGGTCCTGGATCGACGGCGACGATTGCCGGATGCGGCGCACGCTCACCGGCTTGCCGTCGGAGACGAACAGCAGCTCGTATCGGCGGCCCTCGCTGTCGGTCGCCGTGCAGGTGACGTCCGTGACCTTCCTTGCGGCGAAATTGCCGGTCTGGCGGCAGACGCCGGTCGAGGTCTGCTCGGCCGGCACCGGCAGGCCGTCGACCTTGGGGCGGTCCTTGGAATTGAGCAGCATGCGGTCGATTCGCAGCTCGTAGGAATTGTCGTCCGCGCGCTGGCCGTTCTCGCCGGAGAACGACACGACGTGGTTGGCGTCGGAGGGATCGTCGACGGCGACCGCGAAATTGACCCGGCCCTTGTCGCCATGGGCGTAAGCCACCGTCTTGCACGCGAAGGTGCGCCCCGCGACCTTCAGCGTCTTGCAGTGGCCCGACATCAGCGCCAGCAGGTCGATGAAGGCGTTTTGCGCCGGCGGGTTGTTGATGGGGATGGGCGCGGAAGACTCGGCAAAACAAGGGCTTGCGAGAATCGCGAGGGCCGCGGCGAGGACCGGTCGGCGGAGGCGCATCATCAGGCTCGTATGCCAGGGGGCCACGGCGGCGGGAAAGTTCCGCTCAACAACGAGCGAACCACAAATTGGTTGCGAACCCGTTTGTTCAGCTAAACCCGACTGGAATACCACCGCACCACCCATCGGCGATTCACCCGATCGCCCCATCCCGTCCTAGCAGGCCACTTGCTGCCAGACCGATGTTTTTTTCGTGGCAGAGCTAGCCCGTCGCCGCCTGCCAGCGCGCGTCGCGAAGGGAGGGCCGGCGGTGCAGGCGGGCGTCGAGCAGCGCGCGGGCGCGGGGCAGCTCGCCGCTGCGCATGAGCGCGACGATGTAGGTATCCTCGATCAGTTCGCGCTGGGCATGGCTGCCGCCGATGCGAACGACCTCGCCGAGGACGGGCGCGAGCGTTCGCACGCATGAGGTGTAATCCTCGCGGGCAAAGGCCGCGAGCGCACGGCAGATCGCCGGCACCACGGGACCGGCCGGCAGCTTGCCGTCGCCGAGCCGCTGCTCGATCGCCGCAAGGCGCGCGGCCAGCGCTCCCTGGTTCTGCGTCGCCGCAGCGAACAGCGCCATGTGGACGTCGGCAAAGGGCAGGCTCGATTTCGGAAACAGTTTTTGCGCGGTTGCGTCGGCCTCGAGCCAGAGTGCCTCCGGCACGGCGTGGCCGTAAGCCGACAGGCGCCAGAGCAGCGAGGCGCTGTCGGTGATGACGTTGAGCGGCGGCGCCTGCGTGGCGGAGGGCTGAAGCACGTCGGCATAGATCGCAAGCGCGCGGGCGGCATCGCCGTGTTCGAGCGCGCCGAGCGCCTGATGCCAGCGAATATGGCCGTGCAGGATGCCGGTGCGGTCGTAGGAGGGGATCCATTCGTCGACGAGACGGTCAGCCGCCTCGATCGAGCCGTCCTCGAACATCGCATGCAGCACGGCGTGCGCGGCGTGGGCGTTCTGACGGCGCAGGTCAAAACCACGTTCGGTGACGCCGCGGCCGCGCGCGACGTCGCCATTCTCCGTCATCGCCCAGCCGGACATGGTGAGAAACCACCAGTCCTCGCCATAATGCTGCGCGACGCGCTCGCACAGCTCGTGCCGGGCGCGGTCGTGATCGGGCATGCCGGAGAACGCAAAGAGACCGAACGCGCCGAGCGGCAGCGACAGCACCACGGCGTCGCGCGGCCATGCGTCGACGTGTTTCAGCGTCGATGCGATGGCTTCGGGCAGCCGTCCCTCGATCGCAAGCGCCAGCGTCTCGACATGCGAGCGCTCGCGCTCCGTGCCGCGCTTGGCGACGCGTTCGCGTGCCACTGCCGCCTTCTGCCGCGCGAGGTCGCCCTGCTGATAGAAGGCATGCACGCGGGCGCGGGCGATATGGGGCAGCGCGAAATCCGGATCGGCCGCAATCGCGCGTTCCAGCGCCTCCGCCGTGCCGGTCCAGCCGGCCAGCATGAGATCGACGCCTTCGCGATAGGCGCTTGCCGCCTCATCGGAAGAGGTGGAGAGCGGCAGGCCGTAGCGGTCTTCGTGCGCCGTCATCGTCTTCAGCTCTCAAGCTGTCCGCGCGCGGCGTCCCTCGATCGGATAGGCGGGGTCGTTGTAGCCCGGCGTCGAGGGATGGCCCGGCACGACCAGCCTGTCGATCAGCGCCTCGTCATCCCCAGTGAAGCGGTAGTCGAGCGCGCCGATGTAGCCGTCCCACTGCTCCTCGGTGCGGGGGCCTGCGACGATCGAGCTGACGAAGGCGGAGTTCAGCACCCAGGCGACCGCGAACTGGCCGGCGGTGATGCCTTTCTTCTCGGCGTGGGTCTTGATCTCCTGCGCGAGCTGGAGCGATTCCGGCCGCCATTCCGTCTGCATCATGCGGGTGTCGTTGCGGCCGGCGCGTGTCTCCTTGTCCGGCGCTGCGTCGGGCTTGTACTTGCCGGTGAGCACGCCGCGCGCCAGCGGGCTGTAGGGCACGATGCCGAGGCCGTAGTAGGAGCAGGCCGGAAAATGCTCGACCTCCGGCATGCGGTTCATCGCGTTGTAATAAGGCTGGCTCACCGCGGGACGGTCGATGCCGAGCCGGTCGCAGATGTTGCAGATCTCGGCGACGCGCCAGGCGCGGTAGTTCGAGACGCCGAAATAGCGCACCTTGCCGGCCCGGATCAGATCGCCCATCGCGCGCACCGTCTCCTCCAGCGGTGTCGCATGGTCTTCCTTGTGCAGATAGTAGATGTCGATGTGGTCGGTGCCGAGCCGCTTCAGGCTCTCGTCGGCGGCCTGCAACACCCAGCGCCGCGACAGGCCGACACGGTTGGGATCGTCGCCCATACCAGTGTTCATGGGGTTGGCGAGTTTCGTGGCGAGCACCCAGGCGTGACGGTTGTTGCCGATGGCGCGGCCGACGACCTCCTCGGATGCGCCCTTCGAATAGGCATCCGCCGTGTCGATGAAATTGATCCCGGCCTCATGCGCCTTGGCGATGATCCGATTTGATGCGGCTTCATCGGTCGGCCCGCCGAACATCATGGTGCCCAGACAGATCGGCGAGACTTTCAGGCCGGTGCGGCCGAGCTGGCGGTATTGCATGGGCGGGTCCTCGATATTTTGATGGAGAGCAGCATAGCTAGCTACCGCCGTCATTGCGAGCGCAGCGAAGCAATCCAGAGATGCGTCCGCGGTGAGATACTGGATTGCTTCGCTTCGCTCGCAATGACGAGGTTGGGGAGGGCGCTTGCCGCACTCTCAGCTGTCATCGCCCGCGAAGGCGGGCGATCCAGTATCCCAGAGACGGCTGTGATTGAGCCGAGAGGCTGCGGCGTACTGGGTCGCCCGGTCAAGCCGGGCGACCCAGTGGTGGGTGTGGCTAGCAACGGCGGCAGTATGACCGCACGCCTATGCCGGCCCCTTCATGATCTTGAACACGCCATTCGCCATCACGATGCAGCGGCCATCCACCGTCACTTCCGTGCTCATGAAGATGAGGCTGCGCGTCGAGCGCACCACGCGCGGACGGGAGATCAGGATGTAGCCGATCTGGCCGGCCTCGACGAAATGGGTGTCGAGCTGCACCGTCGCCATGAACTCCTTGCCGGAAACGTAGCGGGCGGTCATGCCGCAGGTGCGGTCCGCGAACGTCATCATCACGCCGCCCTGGACCATGCCGCGGCGATTGTGGTGCTTGTCCTCGGTGGCGAGCGCGAATTCGTAATGGCCGTCGACCTTGCGCTCCCACAACGGGCCGATCAGGTGCATGAAGCCCGTGGTCTCCAGGATGCTCCAGCCGTCCGATTTGAGCCTTGCGGCGGCCTTGTTGGTCATGTGGTCGTCCATTGCTGCGCGGGCCTTGCGATCTCATTTCATCGGGGCCGGACGTGGTGTAGTCAAGCATCATGAGACCGTTCGACGATGCCACACGGCGGAATATCGCGGCTGCCTGCGCGGCCTTCACGCGGCTGCCGGAGGACGATGCGCCGGCCGTATTGAAGCGCGCCGCGGTGGCGGTCGCGCTGACCGCGACGAGTGACGGCGATGACACCGCATTCCTGCTCACGCTGCGCGCGTCACACCTGCGCGCCCATCGCGGCCAATGGGCCTTGCCGGGCGGTCGCTGCGATGCCGGCGAGACCCCGGTCGAAGCGGCGCTGCGCGAGCTTGATGAGGAGCTTGGCCTCCGCCTCTCGCACGCGGAGGTGCTCGGCACGCTCGACGATTATCCGACCCGCTCCGGCTATCTGATCACGCCCGTGGTGGTCTGGACGGCCGACAGTGCCGCGATCCGGCCGAACCCGGATGAGGTCGCCTCGGTCCACCGCATCGCGCTCGCCATGATCGAGCGCGAAGACGCGTTCGACTTCATCGCGATTCCCGAAAGCTCCCGCCGCGTGATCCGCTTCCATCACGAGACGAGCCTGATTCACGCGCCGACCGCGGCGCTGATCTACCAGTTCCGCGAGGTGCTGGCGGGGCGTCACACCCGCGTCACCGAGCTGGAACAGCCGGTGTTCGCCTGGAAGTGACGATGGTAAACGGCGCGTTAACGTGACGGTTACCGGATGCCTGCTAAGAGGGCAGCATGCATCATTCGATTCGAAAACATCTCGCGCTGGTTCCATTCGCGCTCGTCCTGCTCGCGCCCGTTGCGCGAGGCGGCGAGGCCGACGCGCTGCCGCCGGCCGTCCGCGATGCCAAGGCCCAGCTCTTGTCGCAGTTCTTTGCGCAGGGTGGGGCGTCGCCGGCCGTGCTCGAATATCGCCGCAAGCTGCAGGAATATCAGGCGGCGCGCGCGGCCTTCGACGAGGAGGCGGGTGCCTATTGGAGCCAGATCTCCGAGAAGCGGAAAGGCCGCAACGCCAAGCGGCGCAGCGGACAGCAGGTGATGCTTGATGATTACGTGCTGGAGCATCCGCCGCTCTATAATGGGCCGAAGCGGCCGGTGAATCCGGAGCCGGAGGAAACGCCGGATCGTCCGACCAGAAAGCCGATACCGGTGGTCGCCGATCTCCTGCAGGCGGCGCGGGAGCTCTATCAGTTCACGCCGCAGCGGCCGTCCAGCGAGGTCGAGTTCAAGCGCGCCTATGCTCGCTACGCGCTCGCCTCCGGGGTGACGCGCGAGCAGGCGGTGCGGGTCTATTCGTTCGAGACCGGCGGCACCGGCAATTACGACGTGCAGGCGGGTATTGAGCATGGCGGCAAGCGCGCGATCTCGACCGCGATGGGCTACAACCAGCTCCTGACCACCAACAGCGTCGAGCTGCTGGCCGAGCAGGGGCATGAACTCATCCGTGCGCTTTCCGACAAGGTGGCGCGGACGTCCGGGCCGACGCGCCAGCCACTCGAGCACAAGCTTGCCGTTCTGAAGAAGATGGTGGCGCAGGCGAAGTCGGTGCCCGACACCTGGTCGGAGCACGAGAAGATCGGCAACACCGCGCAGGGCTGGGCCATGCATGCCATGGTGCTGGACATCGATATCGGCCCGATGCTGCAAACCCATAAGCTTTTGACTTCGGTGCTGTTCGCGCGCGCCAAGGGCTACACCCGGCCGCTCACCGCCGCCGAGCTCGAGATGATGAACCTCACCGGCGACGGCACCGGTCTCGACATGGTGACGATGCCGCAGGCGATGCGCGAGCAGGTGCCGACCTCGAACTTCTTCCAGCGCGGCGGCTACGAGCGCAACCCGGTCGCGATCCGACACAACACGGTGGCCAAGCTGCTGGCGGTGACGGACACGCGGATGGACAGTAACAGCAACAATGCCGGCGCACGGGAGCTGGCGGGGGCGTTTTAGTCCTCGCTGCCACATCCTCCGCTGTCATGCCCCGGCTTGACCGGGGCATCCAGTACGCCGCAGCCTCTGGATTGAATCACGACGGCCTCTGGAATACTGGATCACCCGCTTTCGCGGGTGATGACCGAGTGTGTGGCGGCGTCGTCGCCCCTACTGATCCGACCCGAACTTGAACTTGCCGTCGCCTTCGAGATACGGGCCGCTGCGCATGTAGAGCTGGCCGTTGTGGCCGATGAAGAACAGCGTGCCTTTCGGCACCTTCTTGGCGCCCTTCAGGAGTTCACCGGCGTTGCTGGTGCCCATCTTGTAGGAGAAGGTCTTGCCTTCCTTGTCATAGGCATAGCCGGTGTCGGGCTTGAGCTCCCAGGGCGTTGCCGCGGTCTGCGCCAATGCGGGTGCGCTGAACGCGCCGAGCGCTGCTGTGAGTGCAAGTGCAAATGTCTTCGTTGAAAATGCCATCGTCCCATCCTCCCCATCGTTGGGGTTGCCGTCTTGAACAAATCACGAACGGCGTTTACAGGTCAATTTGCGAAAGCGCCGCAGCGCATCACGTCCTGCCCAGCAGTTTGTGATTTTCCCTTGGTCCCCGCACGACTATGTTCCGCTTTCAGTCTAGAACGCAATTCGACAAAAATATTGGTAGGGGGATGATTCGGATGAACCATGTCGTGAAAGCCTGCTCAGCCGCCGCGCTGTTGGTGACGGCGCTGGCGCCCGACGCCCGGGCGGATGACTACCAGCTCAGCCACAACCAGCGGATTTCGTGCAGCCGTGGCCTCGCCCCGGGCAAGCTGAACACCGCGACCTGCAAGTCCTACACTTACCTGTTCAATACCAAGACCTCGGAATATTTCCGCTGCCAGGTCTCGCTCGCGCTGACCCGCGACAACAAGGAAGTCATCAACGTCCAGACCGACGGCGGTTGTACCAAGAAGCCGCGCATCTTCGAGACCGACGGCAAATACGATTTCGACGCGACCGAGACCGAACCGCCGAACACCAACTCGTTCTTCGGCCCCGGCGGCTACTCGGTCTGGGCCGCCGACGTCACCGCGCAGAAGGTGCGCGGCTGCATCATCATCTCCTCCGGCCTCGGCTCCGACATCTCCAAGTGCCTGGACATGACCTTTCAGTAAGGGGCTTGCCAGTATCGATTGCCGGCGACGGCGAGACACGCGCCAGACCCTGACTGCGCCACCTCGCCGCACCCGCGGGTTCCCTGAAAGTCGAGCCGGGTCAGCCGTTTACCGCAGTCCTGTTGTGACTTTTGGATGGGTTGACCCGCTTCCCCCATCCGGCCAATTTCCCGGCCGGTTTGGGGAGTACAACAACCATGAAACGGACGATTTTCGGCGCGGCCGCGGCTCTTGCCCTGGCGGCGTCGGCACCTTGCGCGCATGCGCAATCCTTCATCAACGTGCTGACCGGGGGCACCTCCGGCGTCTACTATCCGCTCGGGGTCGCGATCGGAAAGATCTACGGCGACAAGATTCCGAACGTGAAGACGCAGGTGCAGGCCACCAAGGCGTCGGTCGAGAATCTCATCCTGCTCCAGCAGGGCCGCGGTGAAATTGCGTTCACGCTGGGTGACTCGCTCAAGGCCGCCTGGGAGGGCGACGAGGAAGCCGGCTTCAAGTCCAAGCTGGACAAGCTGCGCACCATCGGCGCGATCTATCCGAACTACATCCAGATTGTCGCGACCGCCGAATCGGGCATCAAGACGCTCGCAGACCTCAAGGGCAAGAGCCTGTCGGTCGGCGCGCCGAAGTCGGGCACCGAGCTCAATTCCCGCGCGATCCTCGCGGCCGCAGGTATGACCTATAAGGACCTCGGCAAGGTCGAATATCTGCCGTTCGCCGAATCCGTCGACCTCATGAAGAACCGCCAGCTCGGCGCGACGCTTCAATCGGCCGGCCTTGGCGTCGCCTCGCTGAAGGATCTCTCGAGCTCGGCCTCGATCACCGTGGTGTCGGTGCCGAAGGAGACCATCGACAAGATCGGCCCGCCCTTCATCTCGGCAATCATTCCGGCCAATACCTATACCGGCCAGGACAAGGACGTGCCGACCGCGGCCGTAGTCAACTATCTCGTGACGAGCTCCGCGGTGTCGGACGACCTCGCCTATCAGATGACCAAGCTGATCTTCGAGTCGCTGCCCGAATTGCAGAACGCCCATGCCGCGGGCAAGGAGATCAAGCTCGAGACGGCCGCCACCGGCAGCCCGGTTCCGCTGCACCCCGGTGCGATCCGCTATTACAAGGAAAAAGGGCTGATCAAGTAGTCAGCTTTCGTTATCGGACGTCATGGCCGGGCAAAAGCGCGAAGCGCGTCTTCGCGTAGATGTCCCGGCCATCCACGTTCTAAGGCTAGGCGAGCAAGTCCGTGGATGCCCGGGACAAGCCCGGACATGACGGTTCGGATGAGCCGTGCCAATGCTATAAATTTTGCAGGTGGACTGGGGCGATTTGAAACTGGAAAAAGCACAGGGCACCGAAGCGCCCATCAAGGTTGAATTCGACAATTTCGAGCATGGCTTTCCGGAAGGTTTTGGTCCGGGTTGGTGGGGCCAACTCGCCTACTGGATCGGCATCGCCTTTGCGACCTTCCAGCTCTATGTCGCGGCCTTCAACTATCTGCCGAGCCAGGTGGTGCGCGGCGTCCATGTCGGCTTTCTCGTACTCCTCACCTTCGGCCTGATCGCCAATTTTACGGCGAAGAGCGACTTTGGTCGTGCGCTCGGCTGGGTTATCGGTGGCGCCGGCTTCTTCTGCGGCCTCTATCAGTGGATCTTCTACGCCGATTTGATCGCGCGCGACGGCGATCCGACGCGGCTCGATCTCGCGGTCGGCACGCTGCTTGCGGTGCTGATCTTCGAGGGCACGCGGCGTCTGATGGGCGCGGCGCTGCCGCTGATGTGCGGCGCGTGTCTCGTCTACTGGTTCTTCGGGCAATACCTGCCGTCGCCGCTCAACCATCGCGGCTATGATTTCGACCAGATCGTCACGCATCTGTCGTTCGGCACCGAAGGCTTTTACGGCGTGCCGATCTACGTGTCGGCGACCTACATCTTCCTGTTCATCCTGTTTGGCTCGTTCCTGGAGCGCGCCGGCATGATCCAGCTGTTCACCGATGTCTCGCTCGGCCTGTTCGGCCGCACGCGTGGGGGGCCTGCCAAGGTCGCGGTGTTCGCCTCGGGCATGATGGGCACGATCTCCGGCTCCGGCGTCGCCAACGTCGTCACCGTCGGCCAGTTCACGATTCCGCTGATGATCAAGTTCGGCTATTGCCGCGCCTTTGCCGCCGGTGTCGAGGCGACGGCCTCGATGGGCGGCCAGATCATGCCGCCGGTGATGGGCGCGGTCGCCTTCATCATGGCGGAGACGCTCGGCGTCCAGTACTCGGAAATCGTCAAGGCGGCGGCGATCCCCGCCATCCTCTATTTCGCGTCCGCATTCTGGATGGTGCATCTGGAGGCCGGCAAGCACGGTCTCGTCGGCATGAAGCGCTCGGAAATCCCGAGCGCCTGGAAGGCGCTGGTGACGCGCTGGTACCTCGTGCTGCCGCTCGCCGCTCTCGTCTACATGCTGTTCGAGGGCTTTACGCCGCTCTATGCCGGCAGCATGGGCCTCGCACTGACGGTGACGCTGATCCTCGGTGCCAGCATCACGGCCGGCGCCTCGTCGATGGTGATCCGCTCCATCTTCTGGATCGGGCTCGCGCTGGTCGTCGCCGCGCTGTCGCGCGACGGCCTCCAGATCGTGCCGGTCGCGAGCGTCGTCGTCGGCCTGATCGTGATCACGGCTTTCATCCGTGGCGGGTTCAAGGCCCTGCGCGAGTGCCGCGACGCGCTGGCCGAAAGCGCCAAGTCCGCCATCACCGTCGGGATGGCCTGCGCCATCGTCGGCGTCATCATCGGCATGATGTCGCAGACCGGCGTCGGCACCATTTTTGGCAGCTGGGTGATCGGGCTCGGCGAGAAGAGCCTGTTCCTGGCGCTGATCATGACCATGCTGCTGTCGATCCTGCTCGGCACAGGCATTCCGACCATCCCGACCTACATCATCACCGCCGCGCTCGCCGCGCCGGCGCTGGCGAAGCTCGGCGTGCCCTTGATCGCGAGCCACATGTTCGCGTTCTATTACGGCATCATGGCCGATCTCTCGCCGCCGGTGGCACTCGCAGCACTCGCGGCAGCGCCGATTGCGAAGGAGAACCCGGACAAGATCGGCTGGGAGGCGATGCGCATCGCGCTCGCCGGCTACGTCATCCCCTTCATCTTCGTCTATTCGCCGGCGCTGATGCTCCAGGCCGGCGATCCCATGGCGGCAAAGCTCGGCTTCTACGGCGCGGTGGCGCTCGCGGCCCTGAAGGCGCTGGTGGCAATCGGCCTGTTCGGCATGGTCGCGATCGGCTTCCTGTTCACGCGCATGACGCTGCTCGAACGTGTCCTCGCGCTCGGCGCCGCGCTCTGCCTGCTCGGCGACTTCCCGCTCAGCGACACCGCGGGCTTCACGCTCTCCGCCGCACTCGTGCTGTGGCAGTGGCGGCAGCGTCCGCCGGCAGTGATCGAGGCGGTGTGAGCCTCTGCTTCGCCACAGCGGGTGGCGTGAAAGCGCTCGCGCTTTCCGCCTTCACGCTGGTGTGGACGCATTCGATTGCGAAGGTCGATTGGCAGGAGGACTGGCGCGTCACACCTGCCGGCCTCGAATTGGTGCAGGCGCGGGTCAAGGGCACCGGGCCCGGCATGGAGCCGCCGCCCGAGGCGCGACTGGTCGACGGCTGGTTTCGATGGAGGCCCGCGCGCGCGCCGATGCCGGAGGTCGTGCTCGGCAATTCCGGCGCGGCCGGGGAATGGCGGTTATGCCATGATGGAAGCTGCCGGACGTTGTCGGAGATTGTCGGGCATCCCATTGGTGCTAACGTTACGACGATGAAAGTCTGTAACGATCCGTAGCCCGGATGAAGCGAAGCGCAATCCGGGAACAGTCGCCCCGGATTACGCTGCGCTCCATCCGGGCTACAAGAACAACAACACGGGAGAAACGCGATGGATCGGCTCAAGGGCAAGGTTGCGATGGTGGTGGGCGCCGGCTCGATCGGGCCGGGCTGGGGCAACGGCAAGGCGACCGCCGTGACCTTCGCGCGCGAGGGCGCGCAGGTGTTTTGCGTCGACCGCAACGGTGCTGCAGCCGAGGAGACTGCGAAGATCATCACCGGTGAGGGCGGCAAGGCGACGGCGTTCACCGCGGACGTCTCGCGCGCGAGCGAGATCGAGGCGATGGTGGCGGCGTGCCTGAAGGCCTATGGCCGCATCGACGTGCTCGACAACAATGTCGGCATCGCCGAGATGGGCAGCGTGGTCGAGGTCACTGAGGAGAGCTGGGACCGCGTCTTCACTGTCAACCTCAAGAGTGCCTATCTCGCCATGAAGCACGTCGTCCCCGTGATGGTGAAGCAGGGCGGCGGCTCGATCATCAACATCTCCTCGATCGCCTCGATCCGGCATGTCGGGATTTCCTATGTCAGCTACAACGCCAGCAAAGCGGCGATGAACCAGCTGACGCGCTCCACCGCGATCGAGTTCGCGAAGAACCATGTGCGGGTGAACGCAATCCTGCCCGGCCTGATGAAGACGCCGATGGTGGAGCATTCCGCAGGTCTTGCGAACAGCTACGCCAAGGGCGACGTCGAGGCGATGTGGCGCGCCCGCGATGCGCAGGTGCCGATGGGGCACATGGGCGAGGCCTGGGACGTCGCCAACGCCGCGCTGTTCCTGGCGTCGGACGAGTCGAAATATGTGACGGGGATCGAGCTGGTGGTCGACGGCGGGATCACGTGCAAGGCGGGGGCTTAAGGCGCCTCATAGTCCGCTGTCGTCCCGGATCGGCGCTTCGCTTGTCCGGGACGACGGCGGCGTTTGCGGACCTATCCGCCCGCGCTCAATTCTGCGCGATCGAGCTCTTCCTCGATCCGGTGAAACGCATCGTCGCCGATCACTTCGGTATCGCGAAGGCCGAGGATCGATTTGCGCGCGGCTTCGATGGCGCGGCGGCGCAGGGGATCGGCGGGTAACTCGCCGCTGGCGATGCCGCCGTGCGGGTCGTCGTCGGCCTGCATCAGGATGGCGCGGTATTCGAGCCGCAGGATTTCCGCTTCCTCCGACGGATCGTCCTCGATCGCATCGAGTGCGGCGCGATAGGCGATCGCGCGGGCGCGCGCGACCTCGATACCGACGGGATCGTCGTCCTTGAGGCCGAAGGCGAGGATCAGCAGCCGCAGCGTCAGGCCCTGGATGACCAGCGAGCCCAGCACCACCGCAAAGGCGATGAAGACGATGAAGTCGCGATGGGGGAAGTTTTCCGGCAGGGCGAAGGCGGTGGCGAGCGTGACGAGACCGCGCATGCCGCACCATGAGATGATGAGGCCGCCCTTTGGCGAGGCAACCTGCTTGGGATCCTTCGGATGATAGAGACCGTTCACGATCAGGACGCGCAGCGTGGTGCGGTAGAACGTGATCCAGGCAAGCCGCACCAGCACCACCGTGAGCAGGATCCAGGCGGCAGCCACGCAATATTCCCAGCGCACCTCCGCGTCGAGCCGCGTCCAGATCGGCCGCATCTGCATGCCGATCAGCATGAAGGCGAGCACGTTGAGCACGAACACCATGGTTTCCCAGACCGCATAGGACGGCACCCGCAGCCGCGCCGGCATGCGCGCCCCCGCCGTGCGCGCGACGGTGATGGCGTAGACGACGATGGTGAGGATGCCGGAGAGGCCGAGATGCTCGGCTGCGATCCAGACCATGAAGGTGGTGGCGAACTGCACGATGATCGCGCTCGGCGCTTCCTTCACGCGTTCCAGGAACAGCGGGATGATGCGCCCGGCCAAAAGACCGGCGAGGACGCTGCCGACCAGCCCGAGTGCAATCGTCGGCGCGACCTCGCTCCATTTCAAATGCTCCATGACGACAGCGCCGACCGCGATGCGATAGATCAGAAGCGCGCTGGCGTCGTTGAGCAGGCTCTCGCCTTCCAGGACCTTCACCATGCGATAGGGCAGCTTCACCTGGCTCAGGATCGCAACCGCGGCTGCGGCATCCGGCGGTGCCACGATGGCGCCGAGCGCAATGGCGGCGGCCCAGGGCATGTCAGGCATCAGCCGGTGCGCGACGAAGGCCACGCCGACCGTGGTCAGGCCGACCGCGGCCACCACCAGGGTCGAGACCGGAACCCAGTTGTTGCGGAGATCGCGCAGCGAGGTGTCGAAGGCGGCATCCATCAGCACCGGTGCGACAAAAAGTGCCAAGGCGAGGTCGGGTTCGAGCGTCCAGGACGGGCTGTTCGGAACGAAGGCGATCAGCGCGCCGCCGATGGCGAGAAAGGTCGGGTAGGGGACCTTGATCCGCCGCGCCAGCGCCGATAATGCAACGGCGCCGAGCAGAAGCACGATGATCCATTCGAATGTCGACACGTTGATCCCCGAAACCGATTTTGGCTGTGCCACAAGCTAGCACCAATCCGGCCGTATGATGGATAGTGCGCCTTCAAGGCAAGGCTCAAGCCAAGACCAAAGCCAAGACTTTCATGCGTTCTCAAAATCTCATTCGATTGTCCGGTGCGGTGGCGCTCTGTGCGCTTTCGCTCGGAGCGGCCCATGCCGCGACCGGGGGTGAGCCCGCCGCCGTCGTCCAGGTCGACGTCGCGCCGTGCCTCGCTGCTGCTGCCGCCGACGACATGGACAAGGCCGGCTCCGCCTGCGCTTCCGTCATCGACAACGAGAAGACCGCCAAGGCGGACCTGGTCAAGGCGCTGGTCGCGCGCGGCGCGCTCTATGCGCGACATGACCAGGTCGACCGTGCGATCGCCGACGACAGCCGCGCCCTTCAGCTCGATCCGACCCTGGCCGACCTCTTCAACGCCCGCGGCGAGCTCTGGCTGAAGAAGGGCGACAAGCCGAAGGCGGTGCAGGATTTTGGCGCCGCGCTGAAGATCGATCCGAACCACGAGAAGGCCAAGGCCAACCACAAGGCGATGGCGCGCGAGCTCGAGCGGATCGGCGCGCAGATGGCGGTGGCCGGCAAGCCCAGCTTCAATTGCAGGAGTGCGGCCCGGGCCGTCGAGAAGGCCATCTGCGCCAACCGCGAGCTCGCCGATCTCGATCGGGAGATTTTTGCGTCGAATGCCCGCGTGATCCGGGAGGCGCGCAGTCCTGCGGAAGCCAAGGCGCTTCAGCGCGAGCAGGACGAATTCATTGCCCGCCGCAATGCCGGTTATGGGCGAGCCGGGTACGATCTCAAGAAGGCGATGCAGGAACGCTTGCAGCGGATCAACGGGGTGGACGGGTATTGAGGCGGTCTTCGCCTCTCCCCGCGTGCGGGGAGAGGCCGGAATTCGAGCGAAGCTTGAATTCCGGGTGAGGGGGACTCTCCGCGAGTCCTCATCGTCACCGTCTCCGCGGAGAGTCCCCCCCACCCCACCCTCTCCCCGCAAGCGGGGCGAGGGAGTGATGCTCCCGAGCGTCCCTGACAGGCCCGAATTGAACCCAATCCTTGCCCGCCGCGACAATGGTGAAAACCTGATGTCACGGAGTCTTCCTGATGTGCGGCACGCGTTCTTCCGCGCAAATGTTCCCGTTTGCCAAAGTCCCGCTTCGCGCCTTGCTGCTCTGCACTGCGATGAGCCTTGTCCTCGCCGCCCCGGCCTCTGCTGCCGTCGATTGCGTGATGGGCAGCAAGACCGTTCCTGCCGAACTGATCACGGCGTGCGGCGCTATCATCGACCAAACCGCCAATTCGAGCTCCGACCGTGCGGCCGCGCTGTTGGTGCGCGCCGACGCCAATGCGCGAACCTCAGGCGGCCTCACGCAGGCGCTGCGGGATATCGACCGCGCCATCGCGCTGGACGGCAGGAATGCAAAGGCATGGCGCCTGCGCGGCGATTTGCTGCGCGAGGCCGGCGGCGATCTCAATCGCGCCGCGGCTGATCTCAGCAAGGCCATCGCACTCGATCCGCGGGACGCGGAAGCCTACGAGCTGCGCGGCGTCGTCTACACCAATCAGCGCCGGCTCGACCGCGCGCTCGCCGATTACGATCAGGCGATCAAGCTGAAGCCGGATGATGCGCAGGCCTGGTCCGACCGCGGCGTGAACTATTATCTCGGCGGCGACAACGAGAAGGCGATCCGCGATCTCAGCGAGGCGCTGCGGCTCGATCCGAACCGGCCGCGCGCCTACACCAATCGCGGCGCGGCCTACAAGAAGCTCGGCCAGCTCGACAAGGCGGTCGCCGATGACGGCGAGGCGATCAGGCTCGATCCGAAGGTCCCCGAATATTACGACAATCGTGGCCTGGTACTGGCCGCGATGGGTGAGTACGACAAGGCGATCGCGGATTACGACCAGGCGCTGCGGCTGGCGCCGCGGCCGAACTTCTTCACCAACCGCGGCGATTCCTACCAGCTCAAGGGCGAGCTTGGCGCGGCGCTCAACGACTACGAATCCGCGCTGAAGATCGATCCGAATTTCGCGCAGACCTACAACAACCGCGCCGTGCTCTACAAGAAGATGGGCGAGCGCAAGAAGGCGCTAGCCGATTACGAGACGGCGCTGAAGCTCGATCCCGGCAACGAGAACGCGGCCAATGGCCGCCGCACTGTGATCGCGGAGATCGCGAAGTTCGGCGCCGAGCCGCTGCGTCCGCTCGCGGCGAATTCCGGCAACGGTCCGTCGTTCGATTGCGCCACGGCGAAGCGCGAGGTCGAGAAGGTGATCTGCGCCGACCCGCAACTCGGCGTGCTCGATCGCCAGATCGCCGAGACCTATGAGCGGGTGTTGAAGGTTACGAAAGGCCGTTCGGCCGGCGACCTGCGCAAGACCCAGCGCGATTTCCTCGCCACCCGTGATGCCAGCTTCCGCCGTCCGGGCTACGATCTGAAGAAGATCATGCAGGATCGGTTGCAGCGGCTGAATGCGATGGAGAGTTGAGGCGCCTCTCCGCGCACACTGCGTTCCCTCCCCCCTTGCGGGGGAGGGTTAGGGAGAGGGGGGGCCACAAACTCCAGACTGAGTTCGTGGCCACCCCTCTCTCCCGCTCTCCACCGCAAGGGGGGAGAGGGCTCACCTTTGCTGTGGCTCCAGCTTGCCTCGATGGCCTTTCTTCCCTCCCCCCGAAAGGCCCATCCTTTTCAGCTTGAACCGCGGCCCGTTCCCGGGAAAATACCTCTCAAACAACGCCGGCACTTGATCCCTGTCATGGCGGGACGCTCGTCCTGTCGGTCAGGTCAAGGCCAGGCGAAAAGGGAACGGGAGCGCGGGCATGAACGTCAAGGGAACGAGCCTCTATCACGAGGTCCATGCGCGCTCGCTGGCTGATCCCCAGGGCTTCTGGGCCGAGGCGGCCACGGAGATCGACTGGATCGAGCCGCCAAAGACGATCTTCGATGCCTCGCACGGCGTCTACGGTCGCTGGTTCATGGGGGGCGTCGTCAACACTTGCTACAACGCGCTCGACCGCCATGTCGAACGCGGCCGCGCTGACCAGGTCGCGCTGATCCATGATTCGCCGCTGACGGGCTCGGTCACCAAGTTCACCTATGCCGAGCTATTGGGTGAGGTGCAGGCGCTCGGCGCCATCATGCAGGATTTTGGCGTCGCCAAGGGCGATCGCGTCATCCTCTATATGCCGATGGTGCCGGAGGCCGTCGTCGCGATGCTCGCCTGCGCGCGCATCGGCGCGGTGCACTCGGTCGTGTTCGGCGGCTTTGCCGCCAAGGAGCTCGCCACCCGCATCGACGACGCACAGCCGAAGCTCATCCTCTCCGCAAGCTGCGGCATCGAGCCCGGCCGGATCGTGCAGTACAAGCCGCTGCTCGACGAGGCGATCAAGCTTGCGGGCACGAAGCCGCAGGCCTGCATCGTGCTGCAACGTCCCCAGCATATCTGCGACCTCACGCCGGGCCGCGACTACGATTGGGCGAGCCTTCGCCGCAAGGCGATGAACGACGGCAAGAAGGCCGCTTGCGTGCCTGTCGCGGCCACCGATCCGCTCTACATCCTCTACACGTCAGGCACGACCGGGATTCCCAAGGGCGTCGTGCGCGACAATGGCGGCCATCTCGTCGCGGTGAAATGGTCGATGTTCAACCTCTATGGCGTCAAGCCGGGCGAGGTCTGGTGGTGTGGCTCCGACATCGGCTGGGTGGTCGGCCACAGCTACATCATCTATGGCCCGCTGCTGCATGGCGCGACGTCGATCATGTACGAGGGCAAGCCAATCGGCACGCCCGATGCCGGCGCGTTCTGGCGTATCATCAGCGAGCACAAGGCGGTCGCCTTCTTCACCGCACCGACGGCGTTCCGCGCGATCCGCAAAGAGGATCCTGAAGGCAAGTTCATCCGGCAATACGACCTGTCGCAATTCCGCACGCTGTTCCTCGCCGGCGAGCGCGCCGATCCGCCGACGGTGGAATGGGCGGAGCAGCAGCTCAAGGTGCCGGTGATCGACCATTGGTGGCAGACCGAGACGGGCTGGTGCATCGCCGGCAACCCGGTCGGTCTCGGTATGCTGCCAGTGAAGCATGGCTCGCCGACGGTGCCGATGCCGGGCTACCAGGTCGACGTCGTCGACGAAGCCGCAAAGCCCGTCGGCCCCAACACCATGGGCTCGATCGTCATCAAGCTGCCGATGCCGCCGGGTTGCCTGCCGACGTTGTGGAATCAGGACGCGCGCTTCAAGGACGCCTACCTCACTGAATTCCCCGGCTACTACAAAACCTCGGACGCCGGCTACAAGGATGAGGACGGCTATGTCTTCGTCATGGGCCGCACCGACGACATCATCAACGTCGCCGGCCACAGGCTCTCCACCGGCGGCATGGAGGAGATTTTGGCCTCGCATCCGGATGTCGCCGAATGTGCCGTGCTCGGCGTCAAGGACGCGATCAAGGGCGAGGTGCCCTGCGGCTTCCTGGTGCTCAAGGCCGGCGTGAAGCGGCCGCCTGCGGAGATCGAAAAGGAGATCGTCGCGCTTGTGCGCGACAGGCTCGGCCCCGTCGCCGCCTTCAAGCTCGCCATCACCGTCGGCCGCCTGCCGAAGACGCGTTCCGGCAAGATCCTGCGCGGTACCATCAAGAAGATTGCCGATGGCGAAGCCTGGACCATGCCGGCCACGATCGAGGATCCCAAGGTGCTGGACGAGATCGGTGAGGCGCTGAAGGGGAGGGTGTGAGGTTACGCTCGGGCCGTCGTGCCAATGAGGTGCGACGCTGCCGCCCCAACCTCTGCTGTCATCACCCGCGAAAGCGGGTGATCCAGTACTCCGCGGCGGTAGTTGCGTGACCCAATGACCGCCGCGGCGTACTGGATTCCCCGCTTTCGCGGGGAATGACAGCGAGCGGGGAACGACGCCCAGGGACTTACAATCTCCTCATTCCGCGCTAAACAGGGCCGGCCAACAGGGGACCTCGTATGCCACTCGCCACCGCGCCGCGCCTGCTTGTCGCCGTGTTGCTCGCCATCGCTGTCTCCGCCTGCTCCGCGCGCTACCAGACGCCGGTAGCGGTGGGTGGCGACGATGACGACGCGGTCTGCCAGAGCCGCGGCTATGCGGCAGGCTCGCCCGAATATGTGGCGTGCCGCAAGGACCGTGACGTCCAGCGCAACGCTGCGACCACCCGCGCCGACCGCCGCCAGCGCGATCTCGGCGAATACATGCTGAACAATCCCCAGCGGCCGTAGGTACAACTCGGTTCGTAGCCCGGATGTAGCGAAGCGCAATCCGGGAGACGTGCATCGGCGTGTCGTGCATCCCGGATTACGCTGCGCTCCATCCGGGCTACTCTTGTTGAAGAGACAAAGCAAAAACGCGGCAGGTTTCCCCGCCGCGTTTTGATTGCGTTCGATGACGAATTGAGAGGGGAGCCTTACTCCTCCTCCTCGTCCTGCTTCTTGCCGCCGAGCGTCTTCAGCTTTGCGAACACGGCGTCGACGTTGAGGTCGTCGCTCGAGCGCTCGGCCGGCTCGAATTCGTCCTTCTTAGTGGTTTCGGAAGCCGGCAGCAGGGTGGCGCCGCCGTAGGATGCGTCGATCGGCTTTTCCTTCGCCGCGCGCGCCACTTCGAAATCGAGCTCGATCTGCGAGCAAAGGCCAAGGGTCACCGGGTCGATCGGGGTCAGCTGGGAGGTGTTCCAGTGGGTACGGTCGCGAACGCTGGCGATGGTGCTCTTGGTGGTGCCGACCAGGCGCATGATCTGGGCGTCCTTGAGCTCCGGATGGCTGCGCAGCAGCCAGAGGATGGCGCTCGGGCGCTCGTGACGGCGGGAGACCGGGGTGTAGCGCGGGCCCTTGCGCTTCGGCTGGGGCGGCAGAATCACCTTGCTCTCCTGGAGGCGGAGTCGGTAGTCCGGGTTCCTCTCGCCCTTCTCGATCTCCTCGCGGGTCAACTGGCCGTTGGAGAGGGGATCCATGCCCTTGATGCCCTGAGCAGCGTCGCCGTCGGCGATCGCGCGCACCTCGAGGGGATGCATCTTGGTGAAATCGGCGACCTGGTCGAAGGTCAGCGCGGTGTTGTCGAGCAGCCAGACGGCGGTCGCCTTGGGCATCAGAGGTGCGTTGCTCATGGCAAATCTCCTTTGTGCTTCGCCCACCCCTCTGGAGGCGAAACCGGTGGTCATCAGCGATGACAGGGAATTCGCGCTATATAAGCCCGGAGGGGCTAGCCACGCAATGGTTCTGCTATAGATAGTGCCTTGACAGCGCCCGAAAGGGGGCCCAATTCCCTTGGAAACGCCTGTAGAGTCCTAGCAGACCCTTTTAAGCCCCATTCCATCCATTGACCGCCCCCGCCAGAAGGCGAAACGGGTGATTCGGTCCCGAGATCGCTCAATGTCAGCCAAACCAGACCTCAAGATCGTGCTTTGTTCTCCCCGCGGCTTCTGCGCCGGGGTGGTCCGGGCGATCGACACCGTGGAACGGGCGCTCGATAAATACGGCGCCCCCGTCTATGTTCGCCACGAGATTGTGCACAACAAATACGTCGTCGACGGGTTGAAGAAGAAGGGCGCGATCTTCGTCGAAGAGCTCGCCGAAATCCCGGAAAACACCACCGCGCCGGTGGTGTTCTCGGCCCATGGCGTGCCGAAATCGGTCCCGGCCGACGCCACCTCCCGCAACTTGTTCTCGCTGGATGCGACCTGCCCGCTGGTCACCAAGGTGCACCGCGAGGCCGCGATCCACTTCAAGCGCGGCCGCGAGATCTTCCTGATCGGCCACTCCCATCATCCTGAAGTGGTCGGCACGCTCGGCCAGCTTCCGGTCGGCGCCGTGACCCTGATCGAGACCGCCGAGGACGCCAAGACCATCGTCCCGAAGAACCCCGACAACATCGCCTTCGTGACCCAGACCACGCTGTCGATCGACGACACCGCGGAGATCGTGGCGCTGCTCAAGGAGCGCTTCCCGAATATCAACGGCCCGCACAAGGAAGACATCTGCTACGCCACCACCAACCGCCAGCTCGCGGTGAAGAAGGTGGCGCCGGTGGTTGACGCGCTCATCGTTGTCGGTGCTCCCAATTCGTCGAACTCGCAGCGCCTGCGCGAAGTCGCCGAGCGCGAAGGCTGCGGGATTGCGGTGCTGGCGCAGCGCGCCACCGACATCGACTGGACCAGGTTCGGCAACATCAAGAGCCTCGGCATCACCGCGGGCGCGTCCGCGCCGGAAGTGATCGTCGAGGAGATCATGGACGCGTTCGCCGAGCGCTACACGCTGCATGTGGAGACGGTCTCGGCCGCGGAAGAGAACGAGTTCTTCCCGCTGCCGCGCCAGGTGCGTCCCGAAGCCGCCGCCGAGTAGACTTTTATGGCGGTCTACACCGACGTTGCCGCCGACGAGCTTGCGGATTTCCTGAAGCAATACGATCTCGGCGAGTTGCTCTCCTACAAGGGCATCGCCGAGGGCGTCGAGAACACCAACTTCCTGCTGCACACCAGCAAAGGCTCGTTCATCCTCACGCTCTATGAGAAGCGTGTGGCGAAGAACGACCTGCCGTTCTTCCTCGCGCTGATGACGCATCTCGCCGAGCACGGCGTCACCTGCCCGCTGCCGGTGAAGGCCGGGGACGGCGAGGCGCTGCGCGAGCTGTCGGGCCGGCCGGCCGCGATCATCACCTTTCTCGAAGGCGTCTGGCCGCGCAAGCCGAACGTGGCCCATTGCGCCGGCGTCGGCGAGGGACTGGCCAGGATGCATCTGGCCGGCGCCAATTTTGCGATCAAGCGTGGCAATGCGCTGTCGGTCTCCGGCTGGCGGCCGCTGTTCGACGCGGCGGCAAGCCGCGCCGACCAAGTCCAGCCGGGCCTGCATGCGTTTCTCGCCGCCGAGCTCGACTATCTCTCGAGCGGGGTCTGGCCGAGCAATCTGCCGGAGGGCGTAATCCACGCCGACCTCTTCAACGACAACGTCTTCTTCCTCGGCGACAGGCTCTCCGGCATCATCGACTTCACCTTCGCCTGCAACGACATGCTGGCCTATGACGTCGCGATCTGCCTGAATGCCTGGTGTTTCGAGCCGGACCATTCGTTCAACGTCACCAAGGCGCGCGCCTTCCTCAATGCCTATGGCCGGGTGCGAAAACTCTCCGAGGCGGAAGAAGCCGCGCTGCCGCTGCTCGCGCGCGGCGCCGCGATCCGCTTCCTGCTGACGCGGCTGGTCGACTGGCTCAACGTGCCCGAGGGCGCGCTGGTCAAGCCCAAGGATCCGCTGGAGTATTTTCGCAAGCTGCGCTTCCACCAGAGCGTTTCCAGCGTGCGCGACTACGGGCTGATGCCGTCAGGACTGGTCGCGTGAGCGAGCTTCCCATCGTCACGATCTATACCGACGGCGCCTGCTCGGGAAATCCCGGGCCCGGCGGCTGGGGCGCGATCCTGAAGTTCGGCGACAAGGAAAAAGAGCTGAACGGCGGTGAACGCCACACCACCAACAACCAGATGGAATTGATGGCGGCGATCTCCGCGCTCGAAGCGCTGAAGAAGCCGTGCACCGTCGATCTCTATACCGACAGCCAGTATGTGCGGCAGGGCATCACCGGCTGGATCCACGGCTGGAAGCGCAACGGCTGGCGCACTGCCGACAAGAAGCCGGTGAAGAATGTCGAGCTATGGCAGCGCCTCGATGCGGCGCTGAAGCAGCACGAGGTCCGCTGGCACTGGGTCAAGGGCCACGCCGGGCACCCGGAGAACGAGCGCGCGGATCAACTCGCGCGGGATGGGATCGTGAAGGCGCGGTTGCAGCAGCGGGTGGGGGAGTAGGCGACGCGCTATCGGCGTCGCCCGGTTTCGTAGGGTGGGCAAAGCGAAGCGTGCCCACGGCTTCTTCTCAATCAAGGAAAGATGGTGGGCACGGCGCTGACGCGCCTTTGCCCACCCTACGGCACTTCCCGCTTGGAAGGAGCTCTGGCCTAAGCTTACAGCTGCCCCAGCAGCGTATCGCCGCCGGAGACCTCGACCTTGCCGGGCATCGCTTCGAGGTTCAGCTTCTTCACCACGCCGTCCTCGACCAGCATCGAATAGCGCTTGGAGCGGATGCCGAGGCCGTTGCCGGAGGCGTCCAGCTCCATGCCGATCGCCTTGGCGAAGTCGGCATTGCCGTCGGCGAGGAAGATGGCTTCGTCGCGCTGGTCGGTATCGCGCTTCCAGGCGTTCATGACGAAAGCGTCGTTGACGGAGACGATGGCGATGGTGTCGACGCCCTTGTCCTTCATGGCATAGGCGTTGAGGAAGATGCTCGGCAGGTGCATCTTGTGGCAGGTGCCGGTGTAGGCGCCGGGCACTGCGAACAGCGCCACCTTCTTGCCCTTGAAGATGTCGTCGGTGGTCTTCACCTGCGGACCCTCGGCCGTCATCACGCGGAATTTCGCCTCGGGCAGCTTGTCGCCAGTCTGGATCGCCATCGTCAGTCTCCCTGAAAATCGGTCCCGCTTTTTAGACCGTGCGGCGGCGCTGCACAACATTGGCGGCGAGGGGCGCGTCTTTCACCGTTCTGTCATCAGCCGGCAAAACCGCCGGCGTCGAGGAAGGCCTGTTCTTCCTCGGTGGTATCGCGGTCGAGGAGGCGGTTGCGGTGGGGAAAGCGGCCGAACCGCTGGATGATGTCGGCGTGCTCCTGCGCGTATTTCAGGTTCTCGGCATTGTCGGTGTTCTGAAACAACGCGACGCAATGCAACTGGTCGGGCAGGTGCTCGGAATGCATGAAGGGCAAATAGAGGAATTCGAGCAGGATGGGATCGATCCTGCGATCGACGCCCCGATCGATGGCGCGGCGGGCGACGTCGCGCGCCGGCGCGTCGCTGGCAAAGGCTTCCGGCGTGCCGCGAAACATGTTGCGGGGAAACTGGTCGAGCGCGATGACGAGCGCGAGCGCGCCCTCGTCGCTTTCTTCCCAGGAGGCCAGCTCGCCGGCGGTCGCCCGCTTCCATAGCGGAAAAAAGCGACGCCTGACCTCCGCGTCGAAAGCGTCGCTGCGCTTGTACCAGCGCTCGCGGCCGGCCTCGCGCCAGAAGGCGAGAATGCCCGACGGCGTGATGTCGCCGACGTCAGTCATGAACCCAAGAGTCATGAACCAAGGCGCGGCCTAAGCCGCCTCCGCCTTCTTCTCGTCGCGGAGCTGCCGGCGCAGGATCTTGCCGACATTGGTCTTCGGCAGGTCGGTGCGGAATTCGATGTGCTTGGGCACCTTGTAGCCGGTGAGCTGCTCCTGGCAGAACTTGATCACGGCTTCCGCGGTGAGGTTAGGATCCTTCTTCACCACGAACGCCTTCACCGCCTCGCCCGACTTGGAATCGGGAATGCCGATCACGGCGCATTCGAGCACGCCCGGATTGCTGGCGATCACTTCCTCGATCTCGTTGGGATAGACGTTGAAGCCGGAGACCAGGATCATGTCCTTCTTGCGGTCGACGATCTTGGTGTAGCCCTTCTCGTCCATCACGCCGATGTCGCCGGTGCGGAAATAACCGTCCGCGGTCATCACCTTGGCGGTCTCTTCCGGCCTGTTCCAGTAGCCCGACATCACCTGCGGGCCCTTGGCGCAGATCTCGCCGGGCTGGCCGAGCGGGACTTCGTTGCCGTCGTCGTCGCGGATCGAGATGTAAGTCGAAGGCACAGGGATGCCGATCGATCCCGAGAACTCGGTCGTGGTCGCGGGATTGCAGGTCAGCGTCGGCGAGGTCTCCGACAGGCCGTAGCCTTCGGCGATGAAGCAGCCGGTCACCGCTTTCCACTGCTCGGCGACGGGGCGCTGCACCGCCATGCCGCCGCCGTTCGAGATCTTCAGCTTGGAGAAGTCGAGCTTCTTGAAGTCGGGATGGTGCATCAAGCCGTTGTAGAGCGTGTTCACGGCGGGGAAGCTGTTGACCTGGTACTTCGCCAGCTCCTTGACGAAGCCCGCGATGTCGCGCGGATTGGGGATCAGCAGATTGCAGCCGCCGGCGCGCACCGCGAGCAGGTAGCAGGCCGTCAGCGCGAAGATGTGATAGAGCGGCAGCGCGCAGACGATCATGAGCTGATCGACATGCGGCGGCGCGGCGAGTGCCGGCTGGAGCCAGGCGTCGTTCTGCAGGACGTTGGCGACGATGTTGCGATGGAGCAGGGTGGCGCCCTTGGAGACGCCGGTGGTGCCGCCGGTATATTGCAGGAAGGCGACGTCGCCCGGCGACAGCTTCGGCTTGTTGAACGTCAGGCCGCGGCCGACCGATATCGCGTCGTTGAAGGACACCGCGCCCGGCAGCGACCAGGCCGGCACCATCTTCTTGACGCGGCGGACGACGAGGTTGACGATCACGCCCTTGAAGCCGAGCAGGTCGCCCATGCTGCCGACGATGACATGCTTGACTTGTGTCTTCGCGATCACCTGCTCGACCGTGTGGGCGAAATTCTCCAGCACGATGACGGCTTCGGCGCCGGAATCCTTGAGCTGATGCTCGAGCTCGCGCGGCGTGTAGAGCGGGTTGACGTTGACCACCGCGAAACCGGCGCGCAGCACGGCCGCGGTTGCGACCGGATATTGCAGCACGTTCGGCATCATGATCGCGACGCGAGCGCCACGTTGCAGGCCGCGGCCCTGCAAATAGGCGGCGAGCGCCAGCGACATCTGGTCGAGGTCGCGATAGCTGATCGCCTTGTCCATGCAGATGAACGCCTTGCGGTCGGCGAACTTGGCGAAGCTCTCCTCCAGCAGGTCGACCAGCGACGCGTATTGGGTCGGCTCGATATCAGCAGGCACGCCGGGCGGGTATTGCTTGAGCCAGATGCGCTCCATGGAAAACTCCCCTCAATTTACCAGAGCCCGTTGTGTCTCGGGCTTGCCTCATTGCGGCCAGTATCGAGCCTGCCGGAACGGGTGGCAAGCCGTTCGAGGCTTAGGACAAAGGTCCGGGAGTGGCTACTGGAATTGTCGCAAGCCGTTCTGCCGCAGGTGCGAAGCGCGGGCGCGGCTTGCGATGGGTGCCGTTAACTGTTGTTGGCGGGCTTGGCGGCGGGCTTGGTCGCGGCCTTGGGCTTGGCGGGCTTGGCCGCCTGATCGCCGCTTGCCGCAGGCTTCTCGGCGGGTTTCGCCGCCGCATCGTGCTTGGCCGCGGCATGCTTGGTCCCGGCCGGCTTCGCAGCGGACTTGGTATCGCTCTTGGCGTCGGGCTTGGTCGCAGCCGGCTTTGCCGCCGCCGTCTTGGCATCCTTCGGCTTGTCGGCTGGCTTGTCGGTCGCGTCGGGCTTCCTGGCGACGCGCGACTTCTTGCCACGCGGCTTTGGCGTGGCCTGCTGGTCGGCATCGGCCGCGACCGCCGCGATCAGGGCGGTGCCGGTGCGGGTCGGGCCGGTATAGACCAGCACGGGCTCGGCCGCAGCGGGGGCGGAGGCCATCAGCTCGGAGGCCTTCATCAGGGGCGGCTGAAGGCCCGCGGTGAAGAAGGTGACCTGGGCTTCGCCGCCGGTGGCGGAGGCCGATCCGGACGTGCCGCCATTGGCGGCGATCAGTGCGTCGTCATCGTCGCTGGCCGGCCGTTTGCGATGACCGCCGCACATGTCCTCGCGCAGGTTCGGCGGCGAGGCGTCGACCGGCACCAGCCTGTCGACGGTGCCGAGCGAGGGGCGGAGCCAGGTGAGATTGTCCTGGCTGAAGCCGCGCTCGAGCAGCTGCGCCGCCTTGACCGCACGCGCAGTACCGGAGTTGGCGCCCAGCACGACGGCGATCAGCCGGCGGCCGTTGCGCGTGGCCGACGCCACGAGATTGTAGCCGGAGGCGCAGATGAAGCCGGTCTTGAAACCGTCGGCGCCGGGGTAGCGGCCGATCAGCTTGTTGAAATTGCCGGTGACGCGCTTGCCGAAGCGGATTGCGGGGATGTGCACGAAGTATTCGTATTCCGGCAGGTCGCGCAGGAACGAGCGCGAGAGAATGCCGAGGTCGCGCGCGGACGTGATCTGGCCGTCGGCGGGCAGGCCGTTCGGATTGACGTAGCTCGTCTGCGTCATGCCGAGCTTCTGCGCGGTATCATTCATCATCGCCGAGAAGCCGTCGATCGAGCCGCCGACGCCTTCGGCGAGCACCACGGCCATGTCGTTCGCCGACTTCACCATCATCATCTTCAGCGCGTTGTCGACGGTGAGCTGTGTTCCCGGACGGAACCCCATCTTCGACGGCGATTGTGAAGCCGCCGTCGGCGACACCGTGAGCAGCGTGTCGAGCGTCAGCCTGCCGTCCTTGACCGCCTTCAGCGTCACATAGGCTGTCATGATCTTGGTGACGGAGGCCGGATACCAGGGAATGGTCGCGTTCTCGGCCTGCAGCACCTTGCCGCTGTCAGCTTCGATCAGCAGCAGTGCCTCGGCGCCCGCGGTGCGCGGCGCAAGCAGTACGGCGGATGCGAGGGCCGCAGCGAACAGGTTGAACAGGGACTTGCGAAGCAGCGGGCGAAGGGCGTGCACTATCCGATTCCGGTCCTTGGAGACCCGCCGGTTCCGGTCGGATCTCGTGATCTGATGTTCGGTTCTGAAATCCGGCGCCGCCGCTTGCGGCGTCGCAAACCTATACCGGCTCGTGCGTCGAGAACAGGGGTTTCGGCCGGGTATTCCGCGATGAAATAGGCCGAATTTCGACGATGCTATGGGGACTTGACCGCAGTCGCCGCAGCCTCGGCGGCCGTCACGCTGGCCCGTGCATTTTCCTGAACCATGAACTGGGCCCTGGCGAGTTCGGCAAAATGGCCGCCTTTGGCCACGAGTTCATCGAAAGTTCCGCTTTCGATCACGCGGCCGTTCTCGAACACCAGGATCCGCGTGGCATTGCGGATGGTGGAGAGACGGTGGGCGATCACGAACGTGGTCCGTCCCTTCATCACTTCGTCGAGAGCGGCGTTCACCTTGGCCTCGGTGACGGCGTCGAGCGCGCTGGTGGCCTCGTCCAGGATCAGGATCGGTGGATCCTTCAGCAGCGCGCGGGCGATCGACAGCCGCTGGCGCTCGCCGCCGGAGAGCATGCGGCCGCGCTCGCCGGCATTGGTCTCGAAGCCGCCGCTGCGCTCGATGAATTCGAGCGCCTGCGCGCGCTCCGCGGCCTTGCGCATCTCGGCTTCGGTCGCATCCGGCTTGCCGACGTGCAAATTCTCCGCGATCGAGCGGTTGAACAGCAGCGCCTCCTGGAACACCACGCCGATGTTCCGGCGCAGCGACGTCAGCGTCACGCCGCGGACGTCCATGCCGTCGATCCTGATGAAGCCCGACTGCGGATCGAAGGCGCGATGCAGAAGCGCGATCGCCGTCGACTTGCCGGCGCCGGTCGCGCCGACCAGCGCGATGGTCTGGCCGGGCAGCGCGGTGAAGGAGAGGTCCTCGACCGCCGGCCGCTTGCCGTCATAGGAGAAGGTGACGTCGTTGAATTCGACGAGGCCGGAGAGCCGCCCGGCATCGATCGCGTCGGGGCGGTCGTGGACCGCGGGCACGGCGTCGAGCACGTTGAAGAACTCGCGCAGCCGCGGGGCTTCCATGAACACGTTGTTGATGAAGCTCACGACCTGCTCGAGCTTCTGGATCAGCAGCGTCGCGAAGCTCACGAACATCACGATCTCGCCGACGGAGGTGAGCCCCTGATCGTGCAGCGCGATGCCGAGCGTGAAGATCGCGAGCACCGTGATCGTCGTGGAGGCGCGCGTGATCACGGTGACGAGCGCCCACCAGGACAGCACCGGCATCTGCGCGGCCAGCAGCTCATCGGCGACGGAGCGCAAGCCCTTCACCTCGGACTCGACGCGCACAAAACTCTGCACCAGCGCGACGTTGCCGAGCGCGTCGGAGGCGCGCGCGGAGAGCTCGCTATAGTGCTCCTCGACCTGCATCTGCATGCCGAAGGTTCTGCGCACGACGAAGGTCGTCAGCGCGGTGAAGACGATGCAGAGCACGAACAAGAGGACCGCGAGCCGCCAGTTCAGGTAGAGCGACAGCGGCAGCAGCACCACGACCGACAGGATCGCGGCAAAGTGCTCGCGGAAGAAGCCGAGCCACAACCGCCACAGCGCATCGGTGCCGTTGAGCATCACCTTCATCAGCCGGCCCGAATGGGTGCCTGAGTGGAAGGTCAGCGGCAGTTGCAAAATGTGCTCGAAATAGTCGGTCAGCACCGCCTGGCGCTGGCGGTGGGAGAGCCGGTCGGCTTGCAACGCCACGATCGCGCTGCAGCCGATGGTGAACAGCCCGAACGCTACCCAGGCCAGCAGGAACGGCCACGCCGAGTTCGATCCGGCGACCGTCTTGCCCGAGAGCACGTCGACGATCCGGCCGAACAGCACGGGTTCCGCGAACTGCGAGGCCGCAAGCAGGAGATTGGCAAACGCCAGCAACCAGCCCAGCCGCGCCTCCTTGCCGAGCAGTTCGAGAACGCGGGTGTAGAGACGGAGGATGGGCATGCGGGGACGAACTCGGGCGGACAAAACGGTGTGAGCCCATATTCTAATCAGGGATCGCCGGTGAGATACAGCGGAAGCTGCGGGTTTTGCTCAGTTGATCAGCCGTCCCGCGACCGGCGGCAGGAACCGGTCGTCGAAGATATCGCCCGCCGCCGGCCGTTTGCGGAATTTGAAATCCTGCGCGATCTGGTCGATCGAGCGGTCCAGGCGCGCCGGGTCGATGCCGCCGAGGCCGTTGCGCTTGACCTCGTCGGTCAGGATGTTGTCGATGAGCACGCTGCGCAGGCGTTCCCGCTCGAGGTCGCGGTCGCCGTCGTCGATCCGGCTCGTGGCTTCGTCCGCCGCGCGGGCCGGCTCCTTGATGGTCGCGTTGACGCCGGCGATCAATGCGCGCACGAAACCCTTCACGGCGTCGGGCTTCGCGGCGGCGAAAGCGGGGTTGGCCACCACGGCGAAGCCGTAGGCTTCGCAGCCATAGTCGGCATAGCGGAGTACCACGAGATCGCCACCGGGCACGCCGCGGTCGCGCAGGTTCACCGCCGAGAGATAGCTGAAGCCGGCGACCGCATCGACCTGGCCTGCGGAGAGGATCGGCTCGCGGACCGCGGCGCTGATCTTGTGGAATTTCACTTGTGACGCGTTGATGCCGTTCTGCTGCGCCAGCGCCGGCCACAGCCGCATCGACAGATCGCCGTCGGCGACGCCGACGGTCTTGCCGTCGAGGTCGGGCAGCAGGTGAATGCCGCGGCTCCTGCGCGCGACGATCGCGTAAGGCGCGCGATTGAACAACACGAACACGGCTTTGACCGCCGCGGCATCGTCCTTGTCGCGAAAGCGGATCAGCTCGTTGATGTCGACGAGCGCGAGCTCGCTGTCGCCCTTGGCGACGCGCGCGAGCGCCTCAGGCGATCCGGCTGCGCTATTGAAGGACACGTTGAGACGCTCGGCGCCGAAATTGCCGTCCTTCGCGGCGAGGAAGAACGGCGCCATGCTCGCATCGACGGGACGATCGAATGTGAAGTGGATCGCAGTGGACGGCGCAGCAGTCTCGGCCGCGCTGACGTCGCGCGCAGCCAGCGCGGCAAGCGAGATTGCAATGGCCAGCAGGCCGCGAAGGGCGATCGTCTTGAATGCAAACATCAGTTGCGCCGGTCCCGCATTGTTGTGGTTTCGTGACGCTCGCAGCGCCGGCCGGCGATGAGCCTGCGCGCGGCAACATGAACGGCGGATGAGCGGGGGTTGCGTCATGATCACGCAACCCCGTTCAGCTTCTGTTGGGGTTGGGGAACTCAACATGGGCTGCAGGTGTTTGAACGACATGAGCCTGTCGTCAGGCACCATTCGAGGTCCCAAGGAGGGTCCAGGACATGTTTGACAGATTTTCGGGGTTTGCCGGCCGCAAGGCCGTCCTTGCCACCGCCGCGGTGCTGGCGCTGACCGCGGTCGCCCCGACCGCCTCATACGCAGGCGGTCGCCACTGGCGCGGCGGCGGCGGCGCGGCGGCTGCCGCGGCCTTTGCCGGCATCGTCGGCACCGGGCTCGCGATCGCGGCGAGCCGTGACGCCTACGCCTATGATTACGGTCCGGGTCCGGGCTATGGCTATTACGGCGGCCCTGCCTATTACAGTGGCCCCGCCTACGGTCCTTACTACGGCCCGGGCCCGAACTACCAATATCAGCGCTATGGCGGCACGGCTCCGTCGGAGCTTTGTGGCCAGGGCTACATGCAGAACTGCTACTAGCCTTGGCTACCAAGTCCCTGGCTACCAAGTCCCTGGCTACCAAGTCTTGACCACAACGGGCCGTCGCGCTTGCCGCGGCGGCCCGTTTTTCGCTTTTATCACCGCGCGTTAACGCGCTAGCCATTGGTTTAGGGTAGTTTTGAGCACCATGAGTGATTCGCTTGAGCGGCTATATCTGGCTGTGCTCGCGGCCAGGGATCTTGATCCGGCAACATCGCGTACCGCCCGGCTGTTTCAGCGTGGGCCATCCAAAATGGCGAAGAAACTGGCCGAAGAAGCCATTGAGGTCGTCATCGACGCGGTCAATGGCGACAGCGAGGCCGTGATCCGGGAAAGCGCCGACCTGCTCTACAATCTCACGGTGCTCTGGGCCTCGGCCGGCGTGCGCCCGGAGGATGTCTGGCGCGAGATGGCGCGGCGGGAAGACATGCTCGGCATCGCCGAGAAGCTGCCGAAGTCGCCGATGAAGCTGCCCAAGGTCGCGTCACCGCGCGTCGCCGCCAGGCGGCCAATTGTCGCGCTGGAAGGGCGCGTCTCGCGCAAGCGCCACTAAAGCGCGGTGAAGCCGGAGCAAAGCGTCATCGCGCTTTAGGTTGTTGTTTGCGCGCGATCTTTCGGAAAACCGCGACACACTGTTCCAGATCACGCCAAATCGTCACAAAACTCGCGATGGACAAATCCGTCCCATGGTGCTTCATCGCGGCGCCATGCTGAAACGTATCTACGACTGGTGCATCGACGCCGCCCACAAGCCCTACGCGCTCTGGATCATGGGAGCCGTGGCTTTCGCAGAAAGCTCCTTCTTTCCGGTCCCGCCGGATGTGATGCTGATCCCGATGTCGCTAGCGCGCCCGCAGCGCGCCTGGCTCTACGCCGCGGTCTGCACCGCGACCTCGGTGGTGGGCGGTCTGCTGGGCTACGCCATCGGTGCGCTGCTGTTCGACTCGGTCGGCCATTGGCTGATCCAGGTCTATGGCCTCGGCGACAAGGTCGATGCCTTCCGCGCCTCCTATGCGGAGTGGGGCGCGGTGATCATCCTGCTCAAGGGCCTGACACCGATCCCCTACAAGCTCGTCACCATCACCTCGGGCTTTGCCGGTTACAATATCGGCCTGTTCATCCTGTGCTCGATCGTCGCGCGCGGCGGCCGCTTCTTCATCGTCGCGATCCTGCTCAACCGCTATGGCGACTGGATCCGCGTCAGGATCGAGAAGCATCTCGGTCTCTGGGTGGCGCTCGGCGCCGCCGTGCTGGTGCTCGGCTTCGTCGTCGCGGTCAAGCTGATCTAGGGAATGATCCGGACCCGAAGCGTCGCGTCAGCGCAACGCGTGAAGCGGTTCTCCGAAAAGATCATGCTTACTCGATGACCCCGCGCTTTGCCGCCGCGCCGGGTTCGGCTACGGTTGCCGTCATGATGGTTCGATCCGGCAATCCGGTCCTCCGACTGGGGACGCTGATATTTGCAGTGCTTTCGCTCCTGCTCGGTGCCGGCGGCACCGGTTGGCCGCAATCCGCGCCGCCGGCGCTCGGCTTGCAGGAGCAGGGACCGCAGAGCGCGCCGCCGCCCTCGACATCAGCACCTTCATCGCCGCCCGCGCGCGAGGAAAATCCCGGGCTGATCAACGAAATGGGCAAGCTGTTCGACAAGCTGCCCTCGATCCTGCCGCCGATCAAAAGCCCGAGCGAGACCATGAACGATCTGTCGCGGCTGGCGACGCCGTCGGCCATGGTGTCGGGGCGCATGGCCTGCCCCGCCTCGTCGAATGGCGCGCCCGACTGCAAGCAGGCCGCCGACCAGCTCTGCCAGAGCAAGGGCTACAAGGAAGGCAAGAGCCTGAACGCCGATTCCGCGGAAAAATGCTCGGCCAAGGTTCTGATCCCGGGCCGGCAACGCAAACCGGATGACTGCCGCACCGATACCTTCGTCACCAGCGCGCTGTGCCAGAACTGAGGACGTAGCGCCAGCAAAGGAGCGCCCATGAGCCGCACGGAGCAGGACTTCCTCGGACAGCGTGAGATCGCCGACGACATCTACTACGGCGTCCAGACCATCCGCGGGAAGGAGAACTTCCACATCACCGGCATTCCGATGAACCAAGAGCCTTACTTCGTGAAGGCGCTCGGTTACGTCAAGAAGGCTGCCGCGATGGCCAACCGCGACCTCGGCGCGGTCGATGCGAAAGTTGCGGACGCGATCATCCAGGGCTGCGACCGCGTCATCGCCGGCGACATGATGGATCAGTTCGTCACCGATTTCATTCAGGGCGGCGCCGGCACCTCCACCAACATGAACGCCAACGAGGTGATCGCCAATCTCGCGCTGGAATCGCTCGGCTTCGGCAAGGGCGACTACCAGCACGTCAGCCCGAACGACCATGTCAATTACGGCCAGTCGACCAACGACACCTATCCGACCGCGTTCCGGCTGGCGCTGATCCTGCGGCTCGAGAGCTACATGACGGCGCTGCGCCAGCTCCAGGAGGCCTTCTTCACCAAGGGCCGCGAGTTCGAGCGCGTCCTGAAGATGGGCCGCACGCATCTTCAGGACGCCGTGCCGATGTCGCTCGGCGCCGAATTCCGCGGTTGGGGCACCACGATCGGCGAGGAGGTCGACCGCATCTCCGAGGCGCGCGCGCTGCTGCGCGAGATCAATCTCGGCGCCACCGCGATCGGCACCTCGGTCACCGCGGCTGTCGGCTATCCAAAACTCGCGGTCCGGCATTTGAGCGCGCTGACCGGCGTCGACTTCATCCTCGCCGGTGATCTCGTCGAGGCGACCTCGGACACCGGCGCCTATGTGCAACTCTCCGGCGTGCTCAAGCGCACGGCGAGCAAGCTGACGAAAATCTGCAACGACATCCGCCTGCTGGCCTCGGGCCCGCGCGCCGGCTTCAACGAGATCAACCTGCCGCAGCTCCAGCCGGGCTCGTCGATCATGCCGGGCAAGGTCAACCCTGTCATCCCCGAGGTCGTCAACCAGACCAGCTTCCTCGTCATCGGCCTCGACACCACGGTGACGCTGGCGGCCTCGGCCGGCCAGCTTCAGCTCAACGTGATGGAGCCGGTAATCTCGTTCGCGCTGTTCTTCTCGATCCGCACCATGGAGCGCGCGGTCAACAGCCTGCGTGAGAACTGTGTCGTCGGCATCACCGCCAACGAGGAGCACACCCGCAACATGGTGCTGAACTCGCTCGGCATCGTTACGGTGCTGAAGCCGCTTCTCGGCTACAAGCAATGCGCCGAGATCGCGCGCGAGGGCTACAAGAGCGGCAAGTCGCTGCACCAGATCGTGGTGGTCGAGCGCAAGCTGCTGACGCAGGAGAAATGGGACGAGATGTTCTCGTTCGAGCGGCTGATCAATCCGGATCTGATTGGGTGATGCCGCCCGCATTTGCGCAGCGAATTCCGCATGTTGGAATTGCGGTAACGGCATCCGCCACGGCGTCAAAACGCAATACTTGACAGTGGAAAGATTGCCTTGTTGGTATGGCCTCCAGCTTTCGATTTGCTCGCCACCAAAGGATCGTTTCGCCTATGTCCATGCCTGCCTTGTTCAAGGGACGCCTGTCGATCCCCGTGATCGGTTCGCCGCTCTTCATCATCTCGGTGCCCGATCTCGTGATCGCGCAGTGCAAGGCCGGTGTGGTCGGCTCGTTTCCGTCGCTGAACGCGCGGCCGCCGGAGCTGCTCGACGAATGGCTGGCGCGGATCACCGAAGAGCTCGCGGCCTATGACCGCGCGCATCCCGACAAGCCGTCGGCGCCGTTCGCGGTGAACCAGATCGTGCACAAGTCGAACAACCGGCTCGATCACGACATGCAGCTCTGCGCCAAGTACAAGGTGCCGATGATCATCTCGTCGCTCGGCGCGCGCGAGGAGCTCAATCAGGCGGTGCACGGCTGGGGCGGCATCGTCTTCCACGACGTGATCAACCAGAAGTTCGCCCACAAGGCGATCGAGAAGGGCGCCGACGGCCTGATCCTGGTTGCGGCCGGCGCCGGCGGCCATGCCGGCACGATCTCGCCGCTGGCCTTCGTTGCAGAGACGCGAAAATGGTTCGACGGCCCGATCGCGCTGTCGGGCGCCATCGGCAACGGCAGGGCGATCCGCGCCGCGCGCATCCTCGGCGCCGACTTCGCCTATATCGGCTCGGCCTTCATTGCGACCAAGGAAGCCAACGCGGTCGAGAACTACAAGGAGATGATCGCGGGCTCGACGGCCGACGACATCGTCTACTCCAACCTCTTCACCGGCGTGCACGGCAACTATCTGAAACCTTCGATCCTCGCGGCCGGCATGGATCCGGAAAACCTGCCGACGTCCGATCCGTCCAAGATGAACTTCGGGACGGATGCCTCCGGCGAGCGCGCCAAGCCGAAAGCCTGGAAGGAGATCTGGGGTTCGGGCCAGGGCATCGGCAGCGTCGACGGCATCATCCCCGCCGCCGATCTGATCGCGCGCTTCAAGAAGGAATATGACGAGGCGATCGATCCGCCGCTCTAACCGCTCTCGTGTCCCGGACACTGCAGCGTGCAACGCTGCTGCGCAGAGCCGGGACCCATCGCTGCAGCACATGGACCCCGGCTCTGCAGCGCACCGCTTACGCGTTGCGTCCGGGTAACGCCAGCCGAGATATCGTGCAAACATGACCGCCATCTATCGCGTCGACGGCAACAACGTCGTCACCAGCCCCAATGCCGCGGGCCCGTGGGACAGGCGCATGCAGCACGGCTCGGCGCCGTCTGCGCTGGTGACGTGGGCGGCGGAACGCATTCCGACGCCGGTGCCGATGAATGTTGCGCGCGTCACCATCGACTTGATGCGCCCGGTGCCGGTGGCGCCGCTCACGATCGAGAGCGAGGTTTTGCGCGAGGGGCGCAAGATCCAGCTCTGCGAGATCAAGTTGTTCGCCGACGGCGTTCAGGTCGTCGGTGCCACCGTGCTCAAGATCAAGCGGCAATCACAGCCGTTGCCGGACGACGTCAAGGAGTTGCCGGTGACGCTGCCGTCGCCCGAGGACTCGCTGGTCGAGGATGGTCATGGCGCGACCAGTCCGTTCGCAGGCATGGTCTCGATGCGCGCCGCGCGCGGCCGCTTCGGCCAGGCCGGGGCTGGCGCGATCTGGTTTCGCCTCGACCATCCGCTGGTCGAAGGCGAAGCGGTCTCGCAGGCGATGCGCGCCGTGGTCGCCGCCGACTTTTCCAACGGCGCCGCCTCGACGCTCGACTTCCGCGCCTGGACCTACATCAATGCCGACCTCACCGTGAACCTGTCGCGCCAGCCGGTCGGCGAGTGGATCTTGCTCGACGGCGAATCCTGGATCGGTCCCGACGGCGCCGGCCTCGCGATGTCGCGGCTCGCGGATCGTCTCGGCTATTTCGGCCGTGCGGTGCAGAGTCTGGTGATCGAAAAGCGGTCAGCGTGACGGCAAGCGCCGTGATCGCTCCTTGAGCCGATTGAACGGCAGACTTCCGCCGCCGCGGAAGGGATGCCCTGGTCGCGAACCTCTTCTTGTCCGGAGGTCTCTGTTCGACGCCAGCGTCCTGCCAGTTCAGCTGCCGTAGACGATCTTGATCTCCCACAGCAGGACGATGATAGCCGTGATCAACGTGATCGCGGCCAACGCACTTTCCAAGGAAGCGACTCTCATTTGATACTCCGCTTCCCAGCCCCGTCAGCGGTCTAGTTGATTCGTTGATTCGCCTGCAATTGCGCGGACGGCGTGCCTGAAAAGTCCCTTCCGAGCTGTTGTTCGCGGGTCACAGCGACCCGTAGAACCCCGGGGTCCGGTCGCGGGAATACGTGCGGTGCTGCCTGCCACAAGTTGCAGATCGGGATGACTACCCCACCATCCGGTCTCGTCCGCTCCAGAAGCCTGCGCGCAGCACCTTCTTGTCGACCTTGCCGACGCCGGTCATCGGCAGCTGCTTGACGAACTGGATCTGCTTCGGTGCATGGGCCGAGCCCTTTCGCGTCCTCACCAGATTGATCAGCTCGTCCGGATCAGGCTTTGCCCCCTCGCGCGGCACGACGATGGCGGTGACGGCCTCGCCCCATTTCTCGTCGGGAATGCCGACGACCGCGACCATCGCGACATCCGCATGCTGCGACAGCACGTCCTCGACCTCGCGCGGAAAAATGTTGAAGCCGCCGGAGACGATCATGTCCTTCTTGCGGTCGAGGATGAACATGTAGCCGCGCTCGTCCTTGCGCGCGACGTCGCCGGTGTGGACCCAGCCATTCTTCAGCGTCTCGGCGGTGATGTCGGGCCGTTTCCAGTATTCGGCCATGACATGCGGAGCGCGCACGCAGATCTCGCCGGCTTCGCCCGTCTTCACTTCCTGGTCGTTGTCGTCAAGGATCCTGACCTCGCAGGTCGAGATCGGGAAGCCGCAGGACAGGAACAGCTCCGGCGTCCTGGGATCGTGATCAGCCTTGCGCAGCACCGAAATCGGATAGCATTCGGTCTGCCCGTAAAGCTGCGAGAACACCGGCCCGATCCGCTCGATGCCCTCGACCAGCCGGCTCGGCGACATCGCGGAAGCGCCATAGAGCACGAGTTCGAGCGAGGACAGATCGGTCTTGCTCAAGGCGGGATGATCAAGCAGCACATAGATCATGGTCGGCACGAACAGCGTGAAATTGATGCGATCGCGCGCGATCGTCGCCAGCACCGCCTCGGGATCGAAGCCTTTCAGCATGTGCACGGTGCCACCGCGCATCAGGGTCGGCACGACTTTCGTGCCGGCGACATGGCTGATCGGGGCAACCGCGAGATAGTGCGGGGTGTCCGGGATCTCGAAGTCGGCGAGGATCGCGCTAGCACCCCCGGCGTTCTCGCGGTGATAGCGCAGCGCGCCCTTGGATTTGCCGGTCGTGCCGCCGGTGTAATTCAGTGTGGAGAGATCGTCGGGGCCGGCGAAGCAATGCGCGCTGGCATGGCCCTCGATCTCGATCGCCTGCGACAGGTCGACGCCATAGTCCGCCGGTCCCGTGGTGAAGACCGCCTTGAGCCGGCTCGCACTCGCGGCAAGCTCGCCGCCGCGATCGCGGAAGGTGGCGGCATCGACCACCAGCATTTCGGCCTCGGAATCCTCGAGCTGGAAGAGCTGGTCTGCCCGCGATCCCAGCGGATGCAGCCAGGTAACGCAGAGCCTGGATAATTGCGCGGCGACGCCGGCGCACCAGGTGTCGGCGCGGTTCGCGGTGAGGAAGGCGACGCGCGCGCCGGGCTGCAATCCCAACCGCATGAACACGGCCTGGATGCGTCCGATCAGGTCGATGGTGCCCTGATAGCTCAACGATCCACCGGGCCAGGCGAAAGCGGTGCGGCCGGGATAGCGCGACAATGCCCGCAGCGTCTGCGCGCAAGTCGGGGACGATGCGTGGAGCGGATCGGACATATGTTTCCCCGTTGCTTTGTCATCGGCTTTTGACGTGCCAATGTTTGCGCGTAACGCTAGCACAGGGAAGGCGGGATGGAACGACAAAGCCCGCGCAAGGAGGCGTGAGTGGCATCCGATCGACTGCAACACTTCCGTGATCGTCTCGCTCTGCCTCTGATCGCGGCGCCGATGTTTCTGGTGTCGGGCGTCGAGCTCATGGTCGCGGCCTGTCGCAATGGCGTGATCGGCAGCTTCCCCACCGTGAATTGCCGCAGCACGGAACAGCTCGAGGCGTGGCTCACGGAGATCGAAACGCGACTGCGGCAACACGAAGATCACACGGGTCGCAAGGCCGCGCCGCTTTGCCCGAACCTGATCGTGCATCGCTCCAACGCACGGCTGGAGCAGGATCTCGCCGTGCTGCTGCGACACAGACCGGAGATCGTCATCACCTCTGTTGGATCGCCCGCGCCGGTGTTGGAGCCGCTGCACCAAGCGGGCGCGCTGGTGCTGGCGGACGTGGCCTCGATCCGCCACGCCCAGCGCGCGGCGGAAGCCGGCGCCGACGGCCTTGTGCTGCTCACCGCGGGCGCAGGCGGGCAGACCGGCTGGCTCAATCCGTTCGCGTTCGTCCGCGCGGTGCGCGCGTTCTTTGACGGCATCATCGTGCTCGCCGGAGGCATCAGCGACGGCCGCGCGCTGCACGCGGCCGAAGTGCTAGGCTGCGATCTCGGCTACATGGGCACGAAGTTCATCGCGACGCGCGAGAGCATGGCGGACGAGCGCCACAAGGACATGCTGGTCGACAGCAGCGCCGACGACATCCTGCTCACCACCGCGTTCACGGGGTTGCAGACCAGCATGCTGAAGCCGTCGATCGTGGCTGCGGGCCTCGATCCCGACGATCTGCCGGCACGTGGCGCGATCGACATCGGAAAGGACATTGACGTCGACGCGCGCGAAAACCGCCCGAAACGCTGGCGCGATATCTGGAGCGGGGGACACGCGACATCGGGTGTGACCGATGTGATGGCGGTCGACGATCTCGTGGCGCGGACCCTCGCCGAATATCGCGATGCGGGCGGGCGGTAGCCGGCGTCCTTCCCCTCGCCCCGCTTGCGGAGGAGGGAGGGGCGGCGCCGTCGCTCCCGATCACAGTTAATCGAGCGCTCCTCCGCAGCCCCGTACTTAACGGCAGATTAACCAACGCCCGCCAAGAATCCCCTCACGGCCGCCAATCAGGACCGAGAGGGACAGGCGATGGACTTCGATTTTCTCAATAGCAAGACAGCCGCGACGCTGGACGAAATCCGGGTCCGCGTGGCCCATGCTCTGGCCCGTCATCCGCTGTGCCGCAACGTGCGCTTCGACATCCTCAGCGTCCCGCGCACCCGCCGGGGCGGCAATTGGACGGTGACGCTGCAATCGGTCGAGCCGCGCGCGGTCTGGGAGGCCTCGGAGATCGTCGCCGACATCCAGGATGCCTACGACCTCGCGCTAGCTGCCTGATTTCCTTGAAATTTCAGGGCATGTCGCTGTAGTCCGCGCGATTGCCGTTACGATGGCACCGTTCGGCCTTATTTACCGCCCAGTTTCCGGGCACTGCTCACGTGGACTTGAAGCTGGGCCTGGAGAGACGTTTGTCCAAAGCCATCACCATCGTTGTGCTGACCTGTTTCCTCGTCCTGGGCGCCGCCACCACCGCCATCCTCGGCCGTGACAGCGTGCCCAGCGTCAGCGCGGAGATGATCACGCAGGCCCCGCCGCCCAAGCAGCTTTCGACAAATCGCGCCGCCAAGGCCGACCGTCTGGTCCCGACTCTGGCACTGGCCTCGGCCGCGATCGATCCGGTCCAGGTCCCGGCCGACAAGCTTTCGCAGGCGCCGGTGCTGACCGAGCCGCTGCGCCAGGCTTTTGCCGCCGCGACGCCCGCCGATTTCCCGATGCCCAAGGCGAGCGTGCATGAAGCACCTGCCGCCGCAGAGGCTCCCGTCGAAGCTCCGGCCAAGCCCAAGGTCGCCGCCAAGCCGCAGCCGCAGAAAAGCTATTCGCTGCTGTCCGACGTGCAGATCGCGGGCATCAGGGATCGCCTGAAACTGTCGTCGTCGCAGGAATATTACTGGCCCTCGGTCGAGACCGCGCTGCGCAATGTCGTCCGCAAGATCTCCGCGAACAAGCTCTCCAATCCGAACGCGCCGGGTGTGCCGATCGATCCGAACTGCGACGAGGTCCAGCAGTTGAAGTCGGCCGCAATGCCGCTGCTGTTCCAGCTGCGCGAGGATCAGAAGGAAGAAGTGCGCAAGCTCGCCCGCATCATCGGGCTTGAAAAAGTCGCGCAGCAGATTTGACGCGCAAGTTCCTCCGGGAACTGCGCCCCCCATCGGGAACATCCGGCAATCGACAAACGTTGCCCGCTCCAAAGAGGGAGTGGATCAATGCGCGCCTCGACAGCTTATTTCGTCGGTGCCGGAACGATCGTTGCCGCCATCGCCATTGGTCTCGGTGGCGGCATCGTCGCCGGCAATATCATGAATCCGGTCGCGACCAAGCAGGGGCCGGACACGAGCAAGATGGCGCAGCGCGCTGAAGCGGTCAAACCCGCGACGACGGACGCGCCTTCCGAGCGCTTGCAATACCTCACCGGCTCGCAAGCCTTCGGCGCCATGGTCGCCGCGCCGGCACAGGCTGAAGCCAAATCCGCAAAGCCCGACACGCAGGCAAGTCAAGCGAACACCGAGCCGCCAGCGCCACAGCCTTCCCAGGCGGCCGCGGCCGAGCCGCCCAAGCCGGCACCGGCATCGCCTCCGCAAGTCGCAAAGCCTGCCGAGCGGCAGGCATCGACAGAGCCGCCATCCTCACCCGACAATGCCTATGCCAAGGCCAGGGATTCCGACGTGAAGCGCGCCGCGTCCGAACGGCGCCGCATGGAGCGCCGCGAGCGCTGGGCCGAGCGCCGGCACTACGACCCCCGCGAGCCGCGCGGCATGCGCGACCGCACCGATTGGGATGACGTCGCGCGCAACATCCGCGAAGATTCCGATGCGCGTGATGTCACGAGCCGGCCGCGTAGCGGCGTGCCGCAGATCAGGCTGTTCGGGCCTGACGACGATTAGCGCCCATCCTCGCCGTCGCGCACGCGATCGTGAGCGACGGTTCGTTCTGCGGACGCGCTTGCCTCGAATTTCAACTTCCAGACGATCTCCGTTCAATGCATGATTGGCGTGGCTAGCCAAAGGCCGCGTCATGGGCGTAGCGCTGTCAGCTTGGGATCGCTTCTTCGCGCCGTACCGCGAAGGCGTCACCGTGCCGGCGCCGGTTGATAGAGCCGGCATTGCCTGGCTGCTCCACTTTCTCGCGCGACATGCGCGGAATCGCGGCTTCACCGCGCTGCAATTGTCCTCGAAGGCGGACGGCGGGGCGGCCTTCTCGACTGACCTCACTCATCTCGCATTGCAAACCTTTTAGAGGTTTCCATGTCGATACATCTGTTGTGGACGTCCGCGGACAGTCTCATCGTTGCCTTTGCACTCGCATTCATCGTTCCGCAACGGCATGTGCTGCCGCTCATTCTGATGTTCGGCGCTTGCGATGCGCTGGGTTCCGCGCTCGGCGTCACGATGCCGATCGCGGGCGGGCTCGCAGCGATCCTGTTGATCGCTTGCGGCGCATCGCTGGTGGTGCGCCACCCCATCGCGCAACGTCTCTTGAATGCGCCGGGCTGGTTCTATGTGCTGCCACCGCTGCTGGCGATCGACAATCTCGTGTCGCGCACGCCTGATGCGCCGGCCGTTGCCGCACTGTCGAGCGCGATCATGGCCGGGCTCGGCTTTGTCTGCGGAGCCGTCGTGTCGAGCGGTTGGCGCGCAGGCTCGCGCGACGTACGACCGCTTGCAGCGGCTTGCCTGATTGCGGCCGGAAGCCTCCTCGCCTACAGAGCCTGACCATGGTGGCCTCCGTCACGACCCGCAGCTACGACCGTGCCCGTACCGGTACGAACAATTCCGAGACGGTGCTGACGGCGACCGCCGTCCGCACCAGGGGCATCGTCAAACTCTTCAGCCTTCCGATCCCCGACGATCCCAGGCTCGAGGCGCAGCCGCTGGCGGTCGGCGGCGTGCACACAGCCGACGGCAAGACCCGCGACCTGATCTTCCAGGCCAGCATGGGCAATTGGGTCTATGCATTCGACGCTGTGACCGGCGAGAAGATCTGGGCGACCAACCTCGGACGTCCCATCGTCGGAACGAGGGCCATCGACGGCCACATGACCAACGTCCATTGGGGCATTCTCTCGACCCCGGTGATCGACGAGGGGGCGGGCATTCTGTATGCCTGCGCCTGGATCAGCGACGACGGCAGCGTGGCCAAGGGGCAGCATTTCCTCGCGGCGCTGCGGATCCGCGACGGCTCGAAGGTTCACGGGCTGCTGAACCTGGAGGGCGCGGTCTACACGCCGCCGAACGGCCTGCCGGTGCAGAAATTCGTCTCGGCCCAACGCAAGCAGCGCAGCGCCCTGACGCTGACGCGGAACCACGTGCTGATTCCCTTCGGCACGATCGCCGAGACGTCGAAGACGGCGCGCGGCTGGCTGCTCGCGGTCGACGTCCATGCCTGGCGGCTCGCAGCGTCGTGGTGCTCCACCGTCACCGGCTCCGGCGGCGGGCTGTGGCAGAGCGGGGCCGGCCCGGCCCTCGCTCCTGACGGTTCAATCTACGTCATCACCGGCAATGGAGCGTTCTCGCCGCAGCATGGCGACTTCGGCGAGAGCATCGTGCGGCTCGCCTTGCACACAGGAAACAATGCGCATTTCGAGGTCATGTCGTGGTGGGCGCCATGGACCGACGCCAACCGGGTCGGCGCGGCCGCGGACGCAGCAGCCGACGATGACGACAATGACGAACCGGCGTTGCCGTCGAACGTTTACCTGCCCTCCGTGATCGCGCATGCAAGGCGCATGGGAATGCCACTGAAGCCGCGGTATGCGCGCGAGATGCCGCATGTCGCGGTCACCTCGGGTCGCAGTGCAACCGATGCGCAGATCGCGCCGGTCGTGGCGCATCACATGGAGGCGATGAACGAGTCGATGTGGGGCGACCAGGATTTCGGCTCCGGCGGTCCGGTCTATGTCGCCTCCGCCCATGCCATTCTGGCCGCGGGCAAGGACGGCATCCTCTACACCGGCAATGCCAATGCGCTCGGCAAGACCCAGCCGGGCGAACTTGCGGCCGGCCATTTCGCGGCGAATTACAATAGGCTTCTCATGCCGCCGATCCTGTACACATATTTCGATCCCGCCGTGCCGCCGGCGCCGGCGTCACCGACGGAGCTGAACCTGTTTCCCGGCGGCGCGACGCGGCATCTGCATGGCACGCCGCTGCTGTTCCAGTCCGCCACCCACGGCACCATGCATTTCGTCGGCGGCGAGAACAGCGCCTTGCGGGCCTGGTCGATTGCGGCCGACGGGAGAACGACCTATCTCGCCGGGGGCAACGAGATCGCTTCGCCGCAATCGCCGCGTCCGCCGGGCGGCATGCCCGGCTGGGGCATCACGCTTGCCGCCAACAACGGCACCGATGGCATCATCGTGGCGATGGTGCCCTATCAGGACAGCAACATGATTCTCAGTCCGGGCCGCTTCCTGGTCTATGACGCGCAGAATTTCGCCACCAATCCGGATGGCTCCAAGCGGCTCCAGGTGATCTGGGACAGCGAGGACTGGGGGCCGGAGCACGCCTTCATGCATCCCAAGTTCAACCGTCCGATCGTCTGGAAAGGCCGCATCTATCGCCCGACTTATGACGGCCGCATCGATGTCTATGGCCTGACGAACTAGCTGCTGTCCCTCTCCCTTCTTCGCGGGAGAGGGTGGCTCGCGGCAGAGCGTCTCTGCTCTTGGTGCGTCGAAGCAACTCTCATCCGCCTTGCCATTGGCAAGGCACCTTCTCCCACAGGACAGGGGGGGAAGAAGATCACCTGCCGTGCGACTCCACCACCTTGCGGCAAGCATCCGAGAGCTTTGTCTTGTTCTCGCGCAGGCAGGCATTCATCTGCGGCGGCTTGCCGATATGTTCGGCGCAGTATTTGCCGGCGTCGCTGCGGCAGGCCATCTGCTCCTGCGGCGTCGGACCGGATTGCGCAGCGGCGGGCAGGATGGCGGCAGCGAGCAGCAGCGCGGCAAGAACTGAAGTCTTCATGAAGCACCTCTTTGGGATTGTGACGGGTCCCGCTGGGATCGGGTGAGCCGGACCATCTCGCGAAGGCCCGTTGCCGGTCCATGCCATGTTCATGGCATCGGCTCGCTCGGCGCACCCCCATCTTCATGGCATGTATCCGCGCGCCGTCTTTTGCCATTCAGGCTGCACGTCGGCTGCGAAACCCGGTGATTGCATCGGGGCGCCGAACGGGAAGCAGGAGAGCAAGATGTCGAAAAAAGTGGGAGCGCTGAGCGCCGGGCTGACGGTCATGATGCTCGCGGGCGCGGCGATGGTGTCGCTGGGCACGAGCCCGGCGCAGGCGCTGGTCTATTGCAAGACGGTCGGCGTGCCGAAGGGCTGCGTGGTGCGGCCGACCGGGGCGGTGGTGGTCGCGCCGGCCGCCGCGGTCGCGGTGGCGACGCCCGGAGTCGGCGCGCCCGGCGTCGGCGTTCGTGCGGGAACGCCGATGAATCGCGGCGGCCCGGTCAATCGCGTCGGCGTGCGCTGACGATCTCGTTTGATTGAGTTGATTGCATCGCTTCGGGCGAAAGGATGGCTTGCGGACGAACCCCCCGTCCTCCGCATGACGATCATCCGGCCCGTTCCCTCTCTCCGTGCGTCCCACACGCTCGGGGAGGGGGCTTTTCAGCCCGTGGCGGCGGCGTCGCTATCGGGAAAGGTTTTCGGCAGTTGCAGCCGTACGCGCGTGCCCGAGGCATCCGAGGCCAGATCCAGCAACGCGCCGCAGCGCGCGGCGCGGCTTCGCATGTTGCGCAGACCCCGCGCGGTCTGGCCCGCATTGCCGGCTTCGCCGTTGCCGGACAGGGCAAAGCCCTTGCCGTCGTCGGCGACGCTGATCATGCCACGCGATCCTTGGCCGCTCTCTTGGCCATCGTCGAGCGTCTCGATGGTCACAACGATATGGCGCGCCTGCGCATGCTTGACCGCGTTGGTCACGGCCTCGTCGAGGATGCGCACGATCTGGATGACGTGCCATGGCCGCAGTTCAGGATGCAGCGGCAGGCCCTGTGGCGTCGCCACGTGCCATCCGAGGGCGACGTCGTGCGGCCGCAATTGTGCCGTCGCGCGCTCGCGCCAGGAGCCGAGCGCTAGCATCAGGTCGCCGCCGATGTCGTCCATGGAATCGATGACGAGGCGCAGATCCTTCAACGCGGCGCGCGCAGCGTCCGTGATGCCTGAGCTCTCGTGTCCACGCTCGGAAAGCGCGACGATGCTGACGAGCTGGCCGCCGAGGCCGTCATGCAGGTCGCGCATCAGCCGCGTGCGCTCGTTGGCGAGTGCGGCGGCCCGCGCGCGCTCCTCCTCGCGCGCAAAGCTCGCCTTCAGCCGCTCCTCCGCCTCGCGCACGCGCGTCACGAGCTGGCTGGCAAAACTGTCGACCTGGTTCAGGGCGCGGGCGAAGCGCCAGGTCAGCCCGGCGCCGATCGCGACCAGCATCGCCGAATAGGACAGGCGCGAGACAAAGATGCGCTCGTTGGTCATGATCTCGAACACCGACAGCATGTCGTGGACCCAGCAGGTCAGCACGATGGTCACTGCGCAGCCAAGCGTGAAGCTTGCGGCGTCCTGCCTCCGCACCACTTGTGTCGCCGTGATGCTGGCCATCAGCAACAGACAGACGCCGACCATGGGAATGCCAAGGACCAGGAAGAGAATGCGCGGCAGCGGCGGGCCGCCCACCAGTCCGACCGCGAACACCACGATGCCCGGCACGAACAGCAGCGCGCCATAGCGCGGCCAGTGCCAACCAAAGAACAGCAGGGCGAAGACGACGATCAGCGCGCTTTCCGTCGGCGCCGACGCCAGCAGCACGGCGGCCAGCCGCGATGTCGTGGCCGGCGGCACCGGCGGCGGCACGAACGCCTGCACCACGCCGAGCACCATCGCCACCGCCAGCACGCCATAGACCGGCTCGCGGCGCCGCATCAGCCACATGATAGCGAGGATGACGGCGAGGATCGATTGCCAGGCGGAGAACACCACGGGCAGCGTGACGAACAGCAATGTGCGAGTCTCGTAGGACGGACGCAGGGCAGCATCCGGCCCGACATAGACGGTATCGAGAAAGCCCTTCAGCGGTCCCCAGACGAACAGCCGCAGCGCGATCTCGTTGTCGCCGTCATGCAGCAGCGAGGCGGGGATGAGCGCGATCTGCGGCGTGTTGCGGTCTGGCCGGTTGGCGTTGGCATCGCGGCGGGAGTCGAGCACGACGACGCCGTTGACGGCGACCTCCACCGCGTTGCTGAAGCGCGGCAGGAATACGGACCATCCGGCATCGCCGTTTCTGAAAGTGAAGGTGCCGGTGTAGAGCGGAGGATCCGACAGCGAATAGCGCGACGACGTGAAATGGGGCAGCGCCACGGGACGGCTCGCGCCGTCCTCCCGCAGCGAAAATCCGCTCACTGCGAAATCGTCGGGGTCGCTGGGCTGGAGCAGCCGCAGCCCCAGGATGGTGACGATCACGATCAAGACCTGGAGCAGCAGATAAGGCACCAGGCGCGCCGCGATCAGCCGGCGCCGCGGTCGCGCGGGGGCCCTCGCCGCAATCTCGCTCACAGCTTGATCAGGCCCTGCTGCACCGCCTCGAACACCGCTTCACTGCGCGTGTGCACTTCGAGCTTGCGATAGATGTTCTTGATGTGGCCGGGCACGGTCTGTCTGGACAGGCCGAGATGGCTCGCGATCTCGGCGTAGCTGAAACCCTTTGCGATGCCCCAGAGGATATCGATCTCGCGCGGCGTGAGTCGCGCGGTGTTGAGCACGGGCCCCCGCGGCGGCTCGGCCGAACTCGGCGCGGCGCCTTGCGTTCTGCGTACGATGAAACGGGCGATCGAGGCCGAGATCGGCGAATGGCCGGCGACCAGATCGCGCACGGTGGTGGCGATGTCGGTCGGGAAGGCGTCCTTCAGGAGATAGCCGGTGGCGCCGACGGCGATCGCCGAGATCACGCTCTCCTCGTCGCCGAGCGCCGAGATCACCATGATCTCGGTGTCGGGAAAGCGCTGCCGGGTCTCGCGGATCAGCTCGATGCCATGGCCGTCGGGCAGCCGCAGATCGGTCAGCAGCACGCGCGGCGCGCCGCCGTTCAGGGTCTGGCGCGCCTCGCCGAGCGTGGCTGCGCTGCGCACCTTGTAGCCGGCCTTGACCGGCGCATCCTGGAGCCGCCAGCAGGTCGGCGCGTCGTCCTCGACGAGGAGGATGGTGATGGCCTCACCCGTCTCGCCCTGTTCGCTCATGTTCGTCGTCCCGCACCGCGTGTCCCCCGCGGCGCGAGGCCAAGTTTAGCCGCGGCGCGGACGCCGCGACACCCATAATCATGGGGGCGGCAAGGCGGTGTTCGACGCGACTGGCTGCGACGACGGTCGCGGCTAGTTCGTCGGTGGCGGGGCTGGCAGGCGCTGGACCCGGATCGTCGCCGTACCGCTGTTGTTGTTGTAGAACTGGACGCGTGGCCCCTGCAGGGGAACGAGCCACCGCGGCGTATACCGCAACGGTACGACTTGCGGGAAGAGCTGGACGGCGTCGTTGACGTAGAAGAACAGCTCGCCCGCCTCGGGCGCCACGAACTCGGCAACGAGCAGATCGGACAATCCCTGACTGCGCCATAGGGCACGTGCTGCGGGCAGCGCTTCAGGGGGGATCGGCTCGAAATCTCCGAATGGACGCCAGACTCGCCTCAACTCGCTGTCCGGTTTCCTGAACTCCGCGGAGTCCTCGACATGGATGGGGTAATTGTCCTTGGAGTTGTCCTCATACGCCGGCACGGTCGCGTTGACCCGACGCGGCAACTCGTCGGCCGGGATAGTGTTGACGGCAAGCAGCGGCAGATTGTTCGATCCCTTGGCGCCGACCCGCACGATCGGCTGGAACCAGTCTGCGCCGTAGAGCCGCAGGATCGGCACCGCCGAGCGATGGGTCAGATCCGGCGGGGTCTTGAAGCCGTTCAGGCCGGTCATGATGGTGCGGTCGAACCAGGGATCGGCCATTTGAATCCAGACGCGATATTTGCGCCCCTTCTCGACCGCGAGCCTGCTCGCCCAGCAAAAATCGCTGACGTCGAACAACTCGCCGTCGCGGGCCGTCACCGACACGTCACCGACCGCGCGTGCAGATTTGCTGCTGACGCAAATGTCGCCGGTGCCTTCGCTCCAGTCGAGATAGCTGCGGGACACCAGCAGCAGCGCGGAACCAAAAATGGCGACGAGGAAAATGCCCGGCAGCAGGACGTTGGTGAATGCCATGCGCACCGGCCACGCGTGCAGTCGCATCCAGCGTCCAATTGCGAGTAGCCAGCCTGACTTGCTCACCCGGCGTCTGGAGGCCTTCCGGTCGGGCCGGTACCAAGCTAGCCGCGCGCGCTCCTGAATGCTGTCGCGCAGGGCCGCGTTCCTGTTCCAGGCGATGAGGATGACAACGACAAGAACCGTGGTGAGGAAGGGATAATAGAGAGCGATGGCAACCCATGGCGCCGCATAGGACGGCAGGACGCTCCCGAGCAGGTCGGCGAGCGGCTTGACGACCGTGCCCGTGCCGTTGTCGAACGCCGTGATCCATTTGAGCAGCGTGGTATCTTCGAGGCCGTGCTCCTTGGACGACCCCACCACCGTGCGCGCGATCCAGGGCCATGACACCAATATGCCAAGCGCGATGACCAGTGAGAAATAGGCCACGCGGCGCCACCATACGGTGTCGAGCACCTGCCTGGCCATCTCGGCATCGGGCGGACTCATCTCCGTGAATGCGTCGGCCTCGGCCGCCTTTTGCGGATCGCCGGTCCTTTCCGCGTAGGCGGATCTCATGGCCTTGCGTGTCTCGTCCTTGGTGAGCGGCAGTACCTCCCCGGTCGGCAGCAGGACCCTGGCATTCGCCGGAAGCATCAGCGGCGCGTAATTGTCACATCCGTGCAGCATGCGTTCGACGACGGCGAAGTGCACCACCGGCGATCCGCCATCTTCGATCCGGTCTCCAATCGGTCGCGGGCCGTAGCGGTACAGCACCGCGGCGCCGCCGCGTGAGTCGTGCATCGGGCCGATTGCCGACTGGTATTCGCGGAAGCGATCGATCGTCCCATCTTGGAAGCGGAGCTGGTTGCCGAGTTGCTCGACCATCCAAACCAGCGGCACGAAGGACAGGGTGGATTCTGGATAGCCGCCCCCGATGTCGGAATGAACGCCCGCGAACCATACCTCCTTGACGACTTGACCCGCGGGAAGATCGCTTTGGTCGATCCGCAGCGGGTGAAAAGTGGTGCGTTCGTCGTCTAGCGCCAGTGCATGACAGGCGTGCTTGGCCGTCTTCGATAGGCGGTGGTTACGGAAGGAGATCGGCCAGATTGCCCAGTCGATCGCGAGGCGGAGCTCCTCGACCGGGACGCCGAACGCCTCGACTGTGTCGAACAGTCCGAGGAATTCGATCTCGACGTGCTTGCGGCCGTCCATCGCTTCGCGGACCTTGGCATAGGAGCGATGGCCAAGGACGAGGTGATAGAGATAGATCAGGATGTCGCGGATCCAGCGGACGATCCAGATTGTCGGCAGGCTGCAATAGCCCACCGACTTCTTGCGATACTCGCGCCAGGCAGCCATCGTGTTGCGCTGCATTTCCGCATGCGACACCGCAACCTTGTCGATCTCCGCCGGCACCAACCCCTGGCTCGCGATCAGCGCCGCCAGTGTGCGCGCGGTGAAGGCGCCGCGGCTGAAGCCGAAGATGTAGATCTCGTCGCCCTCGCGCCAGTTCCAGCACAGGAAGCGGTAGAGCTTGCGGACATTGGAGGGAACGCCGATGCCGGTGGCGCCGTCGATGGCCGCGAGCGGCGCCCAGCCGGCGGTGCCGACGCCCTTGATGTAATGCGCGATCTGGTCGGGCTGGGTGTGGTCGAGCGCTTCATAGAGACGCCAGACGCTGGATTCCTGGGCGGTGAACGCGTTACCCGTGCCGTCGGCGAACAGCACGAGCTTGCGCTTCGACAGGGTGGCGGCAGTCCTCCCGCCCGCGCTAGCATCGTCATGGGTGTGCTTGGATCTGGCAGAATCGCTGTTCTGCGCGCCTTCATGGTGGGTCATGGGGCCGCCCCTCTGGCAATCGACGGTGAAGCACTTCAGGCCGGCGCCGTTCAGCACTCCACGATTTCAATCAATGGTTGCGTTATGAAAAACAGGTGCATTCTGTGCATAATCCCGTTGAGGTAGCAAGCGAGATCGCGTCGCCACGCGGCAGTGAAGCGCCGCGGGATAATGGTCGCGGATAACCCGGCGAGCGGGGAGAGGCCGGTGTTTCAGTCTCTACTTGCCATTGCCACGGCGCGCGCCAGCGGGATTCGCGCAACCGCGAGGCTACGGGATTTCAACCCGCGGCGGCGGATAGCGCCGCGCCAGCGCCGACAGCGGCAGGTGCCGTTCGCCTTCCGGCAGCTCCAGAAAGGCCAGCACCTGCGGCCGCTTCCAGTCGCCGATGCCGAAATCCATCGCCGTCCATTTCTGCGGCTCGGGGCCTTCGAGGCCCCGGACCCAGACGAAATAGCGGGGGAGGTCGTCGGCGTCCGCTTCCGTCGTGCGTCTCCTGGCCATCGAAGCTGCTCACTGCATCACCATTTCGCTGCGATAGGATATAGATATCGGCTCGCCGAAGTCGAACTCCCGGCTGCGGGTCCCGTGAGGCTGGACCGGCTGGTTAATTGCGCAGGTCGGAAGATATGAATGAAGCGATGATCGACGGCTGGGGTGGCGCCTCGGACGTCACGAGAAGCCTGATCGGCTCGTGGTCCTTCAACCGTGTCATCGAAGGCCAGGCTACGATGCAGGGTATCGCGACCTTCACGCCCCTGGACGGGGGGCGGCTGGCTTATCGCGAGCAGGGATATCTGAAGCTCGCTAACGGCACCACGGTGGAAGCCGAACGCGAATACGTCTTCAGCAACAGCGACGGAGGATTCAAGGTCTTCTTCAAGGAGGATCAGCCGCGGCTGTTTCACGAGATTTCACTGTCCGCATCTTCCGGAGGAGAGCTGAGCGGACGTGCGCGCCATCTTTGCAAGCACGACGACTATCAGTCGGCCTACAAGTTTCGGCCGGATGGAACGTTCGTCGTCCGTCATGTCGTATCGGGTCCGAGCAAGGACTACACGATGAACACGACCTACACGCGTCTCCCGTGATCACGCCGGCGCGATGGCGACGGCGTGCCGCCTCTCACCGCCAGAGCTCACTCTCCGCCACGCGGTTGATGTCGGCGAGCCGGCGGTCGGCGTCGGCGTTCAGGTCGATGCTGGCCACCAGCGTCAGCAGGCGGTGATAGGCGCCGTCGGCGATTTCGACCGGCAGCGGGGCCTCGTCAAAGGCCTCGACATAGCTGCCGACGAGGCCGCTCAACAGGCGGCAAAGACCGCGCTGGGCGGGATCGTCCCGGCCGAGCGTCTCGAGCTTTTGCTGAAATGTCCGGAAGGTGCGCAGGCCGTGGTGCTGTTGCGAAAGCCACGTATGCAGGTCGTTCATGTGAGCTCCTTCGAGTTACAGAAGAAGCTACCGGTTTATACAGGTGGGATGTGACGATTGGAAGGGGAGGGGAAGATTCAGGCAGTCCGTCTTCGCCAAGAGGCTTCGCCGGACACGCTTCGCCCTTTCGGTTCGGCGTGGCTGCGCCACGCGAAGCCCGAAAGGGCGAAGCGTGGTGCCCCTGGCCGGAATCGAACCAGCACTCCTTGCGGAACTCGATTTTGAGTCGAGCGCGTCTACCAATTCCGCCACAGGGGCTCCCGGTCGGCCCCTGGAAAAGGGCCTCGCAAAGCGGGCGGACTATAGCCATGGACTGGGCAGGGTCAACCCGCGCCAAAGTGATCCCGGCCGTTCTCGACAGCCGCCTGGGCCGGGGTTAGAGGCTTAAGAAAGCGACCCATCCGAGAGAGGCTGCCGTGACGACCCAGAGTGCCGCAATACCTGCATTCAGGCCGGCTGCGACCGGTCCCGCGCTGACCGCCTCGGTGCTCGTCACGCTGATTGCCGCCGCGACCATCGCCGGCGCCTGGTTCTTCCAGCTCGTGCTGGAGATCCTGCCCTGTCCGCTGTGCCTGGAGCAGCGCTACGCCTATTATCTCGCGATCCCGGTCGGTGTGCTCACGGCGCTTGCGGCGCGGAGCGGGGCGCCGCGCCCGCTGCTGCTCGCGGGCCTTGCGATCCTCGCGCTGGCGACACTCGCCAATGCCGGCCTCGGCACCTACCACTCCGGCGTCGAATGGGGTTTCTGGAAGGGCCCGACCGATTGCTCTGGTCCCGTCATCAATCTCGGCAATGCCGCCGATCTGCTGTCCAAGCTCGATACCGTGAAGGTGGTGCGCTGCGACGAGGTGCAGTGGCGCTTCCTCGGCCTCTCGCTCGCCGGCTACAACGTGCTGATCTCGCTGCTGATGGCCGCGATCGCGGCGTGGGGATTTGCGAAGACGACGAAGCGCGCGTAGCTGCCGTAGGGTGGGCAAAGGCGCGCTCTTTGCGCGCCGTGCCCACCATTCATCAACATTCACGCCAGTTGTTGGTGGGCACGCTGCGCTTTGCCCACCCTACGGGAGCCGTGTCCGCTCAATCATCCACATCGTCCTGCGTGCGGCCGAACAGGTGCACGATGCCCGGGGTCGCGATCGTCACGAAGACGAAGCGCGACAAATGATGGGCGCCGACGAAGATCGGGTCGATGTGCAGGGTGAGCGCGAGCGCCAGCATCGCGTCCATCGCGCCCGGCGCGAAGGCGACGACGACATCCGATAATTTCACCTGCGTGGTGAGCGCGACGACGCCGACGAAGATGGCGGAGACGGCGATAGCCACGGCAAACGAGCCCAGCGCCGCATGGATGTGGCCGGCGAGTGTCTTGATCCGCATCCGCGCGAAACGGCTGCCGATCAGCGCGCCGATGCCGATCAGCGCCACGCCGCGCACCCAGTTCGGCAGGCCGCCCTCGACCCAGCCTGCGCCATGCAGCACGCTGGAGGCGATCATCGCGCCGAACATCCAGCTCGCCGGAAACTTGATCAGCCGCAGCAGCAGCGCCGCGGCCAGCGAGGCCGCGACCAGCTCCACGAGCTCGAGCGGCGAGGCGATCGTCGTCGTCAGCGACGGCGCGACGGAGGGTGCCACGCCCGCGAACGCGAGCACCATCGGCAGCGCCGCGGTGAGGATGATGACGCGCATGGTCTGCACCACCGCGATGCCGGGCAGGTCGGCGCCGCGCTCGACCGCCAGGATCGTGATCTGCGACAGCGCCCCTGGGCTGCCGGCGAGAAAGGCCGAGGTGCGGTCCCAGCCATGGATGCGCTGGAGGTAATAGCTCGAGCCGAAGGTCGAGCAGAAGGTGGCGAGCGCAAGCAGCCCGATGGTGAGGGGATAGGCGCTGACCTGTTGCAGCAGATGGCGCGAGACGACCGAGCCCAGTGAAATGCCGAGCAGCACCAGCACGGTCTGGGTCAGGATCGGCGGCAGTGCCAGCTGGCGGCCGGCGATCGCGGCGATCCCGACCGCGATCATCGAGCCCGAGATCAGTCCCCCGGGAAGTCCGGCGACCAGAAACACGAGGCCGCCGGCGGTGCCGATGACGAGCGTCTCCACCGTGCTCAAGATCTTGGCACGGCTTGGCCATTCGAACGGCAGGGAGGCGGTGATTTGCTTCACACCACCTTATCGCAAATCAGCGAGAGGCACACAATTGCAGCCTCGTCATGCCGCAATGCGCGCGCCTCTCACGGACGCTCGCGAACCGTAGTGTGACGGATTTACTTCTTGTCGGCGGCGGCGGGGGCGGCGGTGCCGGCCTTCGCTTCCTTCATGCACTCACGGCGAAATTTTTTGCGCTCCTTGCCCTTCAGCGCCTTGGCGTCCGCTTGCTTGGAGCATTCGAGCGACTCCGCCGAGCGCTCCTTCGACGCCTTCTTGTCGGCGGGGGCGGCGGCAGTTGTGGTCTTGGCGTCGGTCTTGGCAGCCGGCGCGGCGGTCTGCGCGAAGGCGGTGCCGGTGGCGAGCAGGGAGGTCAGGGCGACGATGGCGAGGCGAGACGTGAAGGTCATGGTGGTGCACTCTTGCGAGATTGCGGAGGGTTGGGAACGTCGGCTCGCCTTGCTGAACGCGACATGAATAATCCGAGCCGGGGGGATCACTATATTTTGGCGGCAGGAGCCATCGCTTCCTTGTCGCGGCTGAGCGGCACGCTAGGATAGCAATCCTCGTTTCGCTTCCGTCGGGGAAGACCAAGGAGGAGGACCAAGGATGACCATTCAATCGAAATTGCTGTGTGCAGTGGCGTTGACGGGCTTTGCGGCGCTGATCGCGAGCGCGCCGGCGCAGGCGCTGACCTCGCAGGAGTGCAGCGCGAAATACCAGGCCGCCAAGAAGGACGGCTCGCTTGGCGCCACGAAGTGGAATGACTTCCGCAAGGCCCAGTGCGGTGCGGATGCGACGCCTGCCGCTGCGCCGACCGCCGCTGCTCCGGCTGCGCCCGCCGCTCCCGCCGAGCCGAAGCAGGCGAAGAAGGAGGCGGCCCCCGCTGCCGCGCCAACCCTGCCGGCCGGACCCGCGATCTATCCGAATGCGGTCGACCCGAAATACGCCAAGGAGACCGCCGGCAAGGCCCGCCTCCACACCTGCGTCGACCAGTACAACGCCAACAAGACCACCAACGGCAATGGCGGCATGAAGTGGATCGAGAAGGGCGGCGGCTATTACAGCGAGTGCAACAAGAAGCTGAAGGGCGCCGCCTGAGCTTCGACATGATGCGATGGCCGGAGCAAAGCTCCGGCCATTAGCCCAACAGCTTCTCGGCCGACTTCGCCACCAGCTGCGAGCGCTTGCGCGGACCGCGCTCGACGAACAGCAAACTCTGGCCGAAGATGAAGCAATAGAACAGGAAGGCCTGCGCCTCGGCCGCCTCGGCCTCGAGGCCGGTCGCGCGATAGAGCTCGGCGACGTGCTTGAGCCGCGCCGCGTCCACGCTCGCGACCGCCGCGGCGGCGTTTTCGTCCGAGCGGGCCCATTGCCGGATCGCGAGCTCGATCGCCATGCCCTCCGGATTAAGCCGCTCGGAATAGAGCTGGATCACCGCCTTCAGCCGCTCGCGGGGCTCTTGCCCATCGAGGCTTGTCTGCTGCGCGATTGACGCCGCACGTCCCTCGCGCCAGCGTTCCAGCATGGCATCGAGCAGCGCGGCACGGTCGGCGAAGCGGCGGTAGAAGCCGCCCTTGGTGACGCCGAGATTCTTGGCGAGCACCTCGACCCTGACACCCTCGACCCCCGAGCGGGCGAGCTCGGTAAACCCGGCCTCGACCCAGACATCGCCCTTGCCGTCGCTCATGAAGAAAGCCTCACCGGTTCTTGATACGGTACCGTATTGCTAACGCGCGGAGGCGCTGATACGCTACCGTATCAATGATCAGAGGGTGGAAAAACGGCAGGAGGAATGGCGATGCAGGAGGCGACCTATCGCGGCACGGTCTATCCGTGGCAGTGCGATCATGTCGGCCACATGAACATCATGTGGTATGTCGGCAAATTCGACGAGGCAAACTGGAATCTGTTCGCCCGCCTCGGGCTGACGCCGAGCTATCTGCGCTCTTCCGGCCGCGGCATGGCCGCCGTGCAGCAGAACATCACCTACAGGCGGGAGCTGCTTGCCGGCGACATCGTCGAGATCCGCAGCCATTTGCTGGAGGTCCGCGACAGGTCGATCCGTTTCCGGCATGACATGACCAATGCCGAGACCGGCGAGATCGCCGCGTTCTGCGACATCACCGGCGTGCACATGGACCGCAGCCAGCGGAAGTCGGCGCCGTTCACGGATGCAATCCGCGCGGTCGCTCTGCAGCATCTTGCCGAGCCGGCCGGGGCCTGAGCCATGGCCACGTTCGAGCCGAAAAATCCGGGCTATCGCGCTGCCGCCATTGCCATGTTCGACGGCCAGCCGGCGATGCGCACGCTCGGCATCGTGATCGTCCGCCTCGCGCCCGGCGAGGTCGAATTGGCCATGCTGCATTCGGCGGCCTTCACGCAGCAGAACGGATTTGTCCATGCCGGCATCATCACGGCAGGCCTCGACAATGCCTGCGGCGTCGCCGCCTTCACCCTGATGCCGCGCGAGGCCGACATCCTGACCGTCGAGTTCAAGACCACGCTGCTGGCACCCGCTCGCGGCGCCCGCTTCGTCTTCAAGGCCGAGGTGGTCAAGCCCGGTCGCACGTTGACCTTCTGCGAGGCGAGGGCCTTTGCCGAGCATGAGGGCAACACCACGCTGATCGCCACCATGACCGGGTCTCTGATGGCGATGCTGCCCCGCGCGGCGGCTTCGCCGGCGCCGGCGGCGATCCGCGCATAGCACGGCGATGACATCGCGCCCGCAACGCTCTATATGACGCGTAACAGGTCCCGGTCGCGAACCGTATTTGCAGCGATGGGACCGAAACGGGACGAGATATGGCTGGATTCAGGAACAAGGGCCTCGTGGCGACGCGGCGTGCGGCGCTGACGCTGATCGGGGCGGGTGCCCTTGCGGCAGGTCGGATCACCTCTGCGCGCGCGGCCGCCGCCGATGACGAGGTGCTGACCGAAGCCAAGGTGCTGCGCGACCCCGATGTTCCCGTTGCCGGTAATCCCGACGGCAACATCAGCATTATCGAATGGTCCGACTACAATTGTCCCTATTGCCGCAAGCTGGAGCCGGAGCTGCGCCAGGTCGTCCAGGACGACGGCAAGGTGAGGCTGGTGATGAAGGATTGGCCGATCCTCGGGCCGGTCTCGGTCACCGCGGCGCGGATCGCGCTCGCGGCGAAATTCCAGGACAAATACCATCAGGCGCATGACGCCATGATGGGTGTCAGCTCGCGCCTGACGGAGCCGCGCATCAACGAGCTACTCGCGGCCGCCGGCGTCGACATGGACCGCTTGAAGCGCGATCTCACCGACCGCGCCAAGGACATCGACGCCGTCCTCAAGCGCAACAACGAGCAGGCCGAAGCCTTCGGCTTCAGCGGTACCCCCTCCTTCATCGTTGGCAAGTACCGCGTACCGGGCGTGCTCAGCATGACCGAGTTCGAGCAGGTCATCGCCGATGCCCGCAAGGCCAAGATGAACTGACGCGACCGGATCGATCGCCGTCAACGCAAAGGCGCCGCCGCGGACCCGCGACGGCGCCTTGTTCGTGATACGGCGTCGTTATTTCGACGAGATGCGGACCCAGTCCTTGTGCGTGCGATCGCGTAGCGCATCCCAATCGGCCTTGGCGACGTCCCAGTTCACGATGGTGCGGTTGGTCGTCGCGACCTCGCCATTGGCGACCGACGACGTCTGCATGGAATCATAGACGTACACGCCGCAACCGAGCAGCAGCGCGCCCAAAATCATTCCGAAAAACGTCTGCATCTGCGAACCTCCGGTGACGGGCGATAACGTCGGCCCGGAGTGATGGTTCCGCGGCAGTACGGCGCAGGTAAGGACGACTCGTTCATCCGCCGTTCAGCCACTCCAGCAGCTCCGCGTTGATCTCGCGCGGATAGGTGTGGCTGAGATCGTCGATCTCGCGATAGGTGACGTCGGCGCCGGCGGCGGAGAGGGCTGCCTGCGTCTGACGCGCGGTCTGTACCGGAAACATCCAGTCGAGCTTGCCGTGGGTGATGAAGATCGGCAGTCCCTGCAGGCGCGCGGCGTCCGCCATCTCCGCCATCAGCGGATGGAAGGTCGCCGACACCGGCGCGAGATGCGTGAAGGGCGAGGCGCCGTCGAGCCCGGTGACGTAGCAGAAGGTGCCGCCGTCACTCATGCCGGTCAGCAGCAGGCGCGAGGCGTCGATCGCCCAGCGGCTGCGCACCGTGTCGAGAATGCGCATGAGGTTCGGCGTGTCGCTATCGTCGCCCATCAGCGCCCATGTCGGGCCGGTCGCGGTCGGCGCCACCAGGATCGCGCCAACGCTGCGGGCGTCGCGGAGCCAACTCCAGAGAAAACCGCGGCCGTTGCCGCTGCCGCCATGCAGCGCCATCACCAGCGGCATGGCGCGCTCCGGCGAATAATATTCTGGCACATAGACCGAGAAGCCGCCGCGGCTGCCGGGCTCGTTGTGGTCGTGGAAGATGCCGGTGTGTTCGCCCGCGCCGGCTTCCAGCCGCACCAGCAGGTCGTCATTCTCGCGATTGGCAGCGTTGAGGAAGAAGCTGCTCACCGGCGGAAACTGGGTCGACAGCGGATACAGCGCTTCCTGCGCACGAGGCAGATGGCGCAGCGCGCGGAAGACTGCGACGAGATCGCCATTGCCACGCTCGACCTCGCGTATGCCGGCAAAGGCGGCGAGCGTCTCGTTGCAGGCGCGGTCGAGCCGCTCGCGCAGCCCGGTGAACGGCTCGGGCCAGGCGCCGATCGCAGCGTATGCCGCTTGCAGCGCCTCGTCGGGCGTGCCGATCGCATTCATCACCGAGGCAAAGGCCGGCGGATGCAGGTTTCGCTGGAAGAAGCCGAGTGCTTCCAGCGCGTTGAGCAGCGGCGGCAGCACGGTCACGATGTCGTCAACGACGGCCTCGGTCATCGCCGCTTCCTTGCGTCGGTTCGGTGGTGTCAGTGCAGCTTCGGCGCCTTGAGCAGCTTGAAGCGATCGGTTGAGGTCACCGTGACGTCGAAGGTGACGCCTTCATGATGCACGGTCAGCGGCACGTCGACGCCGGCAGCGCCCAGCGCCCACATCTTCTTGTAGAAGGCGGTCTGGCTCGTCACCTCCTCGCCGTCCACCGCAAGGATGACATCGCCGGTCTTCAGCTCGGCGCGTGCGGCCGGGCCGTTGGCGGAGATCCCGATCACCACCAGGCGGTTGTCGATCTCGGTCGAATAGAGCCCGAGCCAGGGGCGCGACGGCTTATTGACGCGACCGAATTTGCGCAGATCGTCGAGCACCGGCTTCAACAGGTCGATCGGCACAATCATGTTGACGTGCTCGGCCTTGCCGTCGCGTTCGCGCTCCAGCTGGAGCGAGCCGATACCGATCAGCTCCCCGCGCTCATTGAGCAGCGCTGTGCCGCCCCAGTTCGGATGCGCGGGATAGGTGAATACCGCTTCGTCCAGCAGATATTCCCAATAGCCGGCGAATTCCTGCTTGGCTACGATCTGGCTCGCGACCGATCGGGTGCGGCCGCCGGCGCCGCCGACTACGACGCGGTCGCCGACCCTTGTTTTCGCCGAGTTGCCGAGCGGCAAGGGTTCGACGTCGAGGTGACCGAGCGCCTGCACGAGGCCGAAGCCGGAGACGGAATCGAAACCGAGCGCATGCCCCTCGACGACGCGCCCGTCGGCGAGATGCAGCCACACCGATTCCGCCTCGGTAATGAGGTAGCCGATGGTGAGCACCAGCCCGTTGTCGATCACGACGCCGTTGCCGGCGCGTTCGGTGCCCAGCGTTTCGGCACTGAAGGCATCGGGCGGGATGATGGCGTGCAGGCCGACGACGGACCCGAGCGAGCGGTCGAGATCGAAACCGTAATCGCTCGCGCGCGGCTGATTGGCCGGCGGCACTCTCCATTCGGTCAGGGCGGGCATGGAGTTCTCCTGGCTGAGAGCATTGCTCCGCCGTGGCTGGCGGAACGACGCGCGAAGCACTCATAATTTAGGCTGGAGGAGGCCGTCTTGAAAGCCTCGTTCCCAACTATTCCGGAGATCGCCGCGTGAAATCTTCGACAGGCACAGGAACGCCCGCATAGGTGGCAAGCGCCCGCGCGATCCGGCACCGGCCGCATGGCTGCTGTCCCGCGACGTGCTAGGCGGGGTGCAATGAAGCTGCTAACCATTGCCGCTTCGTTTGACCAAGAGATCACGGACCGAAGCATGGATAACCGCAGCGACATCTGGCGTGGCGTCGACACGATCAAGGCGCGTTTCATCGACCTCAGCGACAGGGTCTGGGGCATGCCCGAGGTGTGCTACACCGAGGCGCGGTCCGCCGCCGAGCATCTCGCCGAGCTGCGCCACCAGGGTTTCCGTATCACCGAGAAGGTCGCGGGCATCCCCACTGCGGTGATGGGCGAGTGGGGTGAGGGCGGTCCGGTCATCGCCTTCATGGGTGAATATGACGCGCTGCCGGGCCTCAGCCAGGAGGCCGGCGTCGCCGAGCACCGTCCGGTCGAGACCGGCGGCCACGGCCATGGTTGCGGCCACAATCTGCTTGGTTCCGCGGCGCTGCTCGCCGCGACCGCGATGAAGGACTGGCTCGCCGAGAACAAGGTGCCCGGCCGCGTGCGCTATTACGGTTGTCCGGCGGAAGAGGGCGGCGCAGCCAAGGCCTTCATGGTGCGCTCGGGCGCGTTTGAAGACGCCGACATCGCCATCACCTGGCATCCGCACAGCTTCTGGGAAGTCGCCGTGACGCCGTCGCTCGCCAACACCCGCGCGGATTTCATCTTCACCGGTCGCACCTCGCATGCGGCGGCCTCGCCGCATCTCGGCCGCTCCGCGCTCGACGCGGTGGAGCTGATGAATGTCGGCGTGAACTACATGCGCGAGCACATGCCGAGCGACGCGCGCGTGCATTACGCCCTGCTCGACACCGGCGGCATCGCCCCCAACGTGGTGCAGGCGCATGCGCGCGTACGCTATTCGATCCGCGCCCGCGATCTGCCCGGCATGAACGAGCTGGTCGGACGCGTCAGCAAGATCGCAGAAGGCGCGGCCTTGATGACCGAGACCAAGGTCGAGATGAAGATCATCTCTGCCGTCTCCAACATCCTGCCGAACACGCCGCTGGAGCAGGCGCTGCATCGGGTGATGGAAGATCTCGGACCGCCGCATTTCGACGACGCCGACAAGGGCTTTGCCAGCCAGATCCGCGCGACGCTGACCGACAAGGACATCGCGTCGGTCTATTATGCGATCGGTATGGAGCCGACCGACCGGCCGCTGGCCGACTTCCTGGTGCCGCTCGATGCCAAGCGCAACCCGCTGGTCGGCTCGACCGACGTCGGCGACGTGAGCTGGGTGGTGCCGACCGTGCAGGTTCACGCACCCACGGTTGCAATCGGCACGCCGTTCCACACCTGGCAGGTGGTGGCGCAGGGCAAGAGCGGACACGCTCATAAGGCCATGGTGCAGGCGGCCAAGGCGATGGCCGGGATCGGCATCAAGGCGTTGACGGATCCGGAGCTGATCAAGGCCGCGAAAGCGGATTTGCAGAAGCGGACCGCCAAGACACCTTATGTCTGTCCGCTGCCGGACCACGTCGCGCCGCCGCTGACCATGTCCGTGGCGTAGAATTTCGTCTCGATACTTCGTCTGATCCGGCGAACAAATTTTTCGCAGTGCAACGTGGATTTCGGCGCGTTTTGACGCCGGATTGCCGAACGCTTGGGCTGCGGAACGCGGTTTTGCCCAACGGGCAGCCAAAACACCGTTTGCATACACACGGTCGCAGTTGACGCGCGGCCTATTCGGTGTGCCATCTACCGCCAGCAAAACCCGGCGGCCGCGGTGCGGCTGCCTGCATCCATACGGGAACCAGACGGGGGACAACCATGCTGGATAAAGAACTGCGTTCGATGATCGGTGACGTGAAGGACGGGCGGATGGATCGCCGTGCCTTCATCAAGCGTATGGCCGCGGTCGGCCTCACCGCACCCCTCGCCAACCAGATTCTCGCGCTCGGCGGCGTCGCCATGGCGGAAGGTGCCTCGACCTACAAGCCGACCAAGCGCGGCGGCGGCGGTGCATTGAAGCTGCTGTGGTGGCAGGGTCCGACCCTGCTCAATCCGCATTTCGCCACCGGCACCAAGGACCAGGACGGCGCGCGCCTGTTCTACGAGCCGCTCGCCTGTTGGGATCCCGACGGCAACATGAAGCTGGTTCTGGCCGCCGAAATTCCCTCGATCCAGAACGGCGGCCTCGCAGCCGACGGCAAGTCGGTGACCTGGAAGCTCAAACCCGGCGTCAAATGGCATGACGGCACGCCGTTCACGGCCGACGACGTCGTGTTCAACTGGGAATATGCCAAGGATCCGGCGACCTCGGCTCTGACGATCGCGACGCTCCGCGATATCACGGTCGAAAAGGTGGACGAACTCACGGTTCGCATCCTTTTCAACAAGCCGACGCCGTTCTGGGCCGACGCCTTCGTCGGGGCTCCCAACACCATCATCCCGAAACATCTGTTCAAGGACTATATGGGGTCCAAATCGCGGGAGGCTCCGACCAACCTCTCGCCGGTCGGCACCGGCCCCTACAAATTCGTCGAGTTCAAGCCGGGCGATCTCGTCCGCGGCGTGATCAATCCCGACTATCACATGGCGAACCGTCCCTATTTCGATACGATCGAGATGAAGGGTGGTGGCGATGCCGTCTCGGCGGCGCGCGCGGTGATCCAGACCGGCGAATATGATTTCGGATGGAACATCCAGGTCGAGGACGACGTGCTGCTGCGCCTGGAGAAGGGCGGCAAGGGAAAGACCGTCTACGCGGTCGGCGGAGACACCGAGTTCATCGCACTGAACTTCACTGATCCCAACACCGAGGTCGATGGCGAACGCTCGTCGATGAAGACCAAGCATCCGCTGTTTTCAGATCCGGCGGTGCGCAAGGCGCTCTCGCTGTTGATCGATCGCGAATCGGTCAAGAAGGCGATCTACGGCCGCGCCGGCCGCACCACCGCCAACTTCCTCAACGGGCCGGAAAAATTCGTATCCAAGAACACCTCGTGGGAGTTCAGCGTGGAGAAGGCCTCGAAGGTCCTCGACGAGGCCGGCTGGAAGCCGGGCACCGACGGCATCCGCGAGAAGGACGGGAAGAAGCTGAAGCTCGTCTACCAGACCTCGATCAACGGCCCGCGCCAGAAGACACAGGCGATCGTCAAGCAGGCCTGCCAGAAGGCGGGGATCGACGTCGAGCTGAAATCGGTCGTCGCCTCCGTGTTCTTTTCCTCCGACGTCGGCAATCCCGACACCTATTCCAAGTTCTACGCCGACATGGAGATGTTCCAGATCCCGCTGAGCCAGCCCGATCCGTCGCAGCACATGCGTCGCTACCTTTCGAACCTCGTCGCCACCAAGGAGAACAAGTGGCAGGGCACCAACTTCCCGCGCTGGGTCAACAAGGAGTACGACGAGACCATCCAGGCCGCGGACGGCGAGATGGATCCGGTCAAGCGCGCGGCGCTCTACATCAAGGCCAATGACCTCATGTACCAGGACACCGTGTTCATTCCGGTGCAGCACCGCCTGAAGGTCGAGGCGGCCGCCAACAATCTGCGGCCCGTCGTTTCCGGCTGGGCCAACGAGACCGACAATCTGTTCGACTGGTACCGGGAGGAATGATCACGCAGGCCTAAACCGGGATCGTCCTTTATGAGTCAGTATGTCCTGCGTCGTCTGCTGATCGCCGTTCCGAGTCTGCTTGGCATCTCCCTGGTGCTGTTCGTCGTGCTTGCCCTGGCACCCGGCGATCCCTTCTCGGAACTGGCGACCAATCCGAACGTGCCGCCCGAAGTCGCTCTCGCGCTTCGGGCGAAGTTCGGCCTCGACGATCCGATCTACCTTCGTTACCTGCACTGGCTCAACGCCATGCTGCACGGTGACTGGGGTTTCTCCTTCGTCAGCCGGATGAACGTCGACACGCTGATCCTCCAGCGTCTGCCGGCAACACTCTACGTGATCGGTTCGGCGCAGATCCTGGCGCTCCTGATTGCGATCCCGGTCGGGGTCTATGCGGCGACAAAGCCCTATTCGCTGTTCGACCAGATCGCCAACACGCTCGCCTTCGTCGGCTTCTCGCTGCCGACCTTCTTCACCGGCATCCTGTTCATCCTGATCTTCTCGGTCACGCTGGACTGGCTGCCTTTCGTCTATACGACCGACATCAAGGGCACCGGCATCCGTTGGGTGCTGGAGATGATCCGGCAGGCAATCATGCCGGTGGCGGTGCTCGGTCTGTTCCAGGCGGCGTCGATGACGCGTTTCGTTCGCTCGGCGATGCTCGACGTGATCCGGCTCGACTACGTCACCACCGCCCGCGCCAAGGGACTCGGGCAGGCCAAGGTCATCGTCAAGCACGTGATGCGCAACGCCATGATCCCGGTCGTCACCCTGATTGCGTTGCAGATGCCGGCCGTGTTCGGCGGCGCAATCGTCACCGAGCAGATCTTCCGCATCCCCGGCATCGGCTCGCTGCTGATCTCCTCCATCCTCTCCAACGACACGCCGGTGGTGATGGCCGTCACCTTCGTCTTCGCGTGCCTCGTCGTGCTGTTCAATCTCATCGCGGACGTCCTTTATGGCTGGCTTGACCCTCGCATCTCCCTCCGCTGAGCGGCGCGTCTACTCGCCCTGGCGCGAGATGTGGCGGCGCTACAGCCGCCACAAGCTCGCCGTGGTCAGTGCGTTTCTGCTCCTCATTCTGATCCTCGCGGTGGTGGCCGGCCCCTTCGTCTGGCGGGTCAAGATCGACGACATCGATATCGTTGCGGGCATGCAGGGGCCGTCGCTTGCCCATCCGTTCGGCACGGACGATCTCGGGCAGGACATCCTGGCCCGCATGATCTATGGCGGGCGCATCTCGCTTGCAGTCGGCCTTGCTGCGATGCTGGTCTCGGTCTTTATCGGTGTCCTGATCGGCGCGCTCGCCGGCATGTCGCGCGGCGCGCTCGGCCACGGCCTGATGTGGCTCACCGACCTCTTCCTGTCCCTGCCGCAGCTGCCGCTGCTGCTGCTGTTGATCTATCTCTTCCGCGACGGGCTGAAGCAGATGTTCGGTCCCGAGGGCGGCATCTTCATCCTGATCGTGCTCGTGATCGGCGGCTTGCGCTGGATGCCGGTGGCACGCCTCGTGCGTGCGCAGTTCCTGTCGATCCGCGAGAAGGAGTTCGTCGAGGCGGCCCGTGCGCTCGGCGCAAGTCCGGTGCGCCAGGTGGTCCGGCACATCCTGCCCAATGCGCTCGGTCCGGTGATCATCGCCGGCACCATCGACGTCGCTGCCGCCATCATCGCGGAATCGACGCTGTCCTTCCTCGGCCTCGGCTTTCCGCCGGATACGCCGACCTGGGGCCGGCTGTTGTACGACGCCAAGGATTTCCTCGACATCGGCCCGCATTGGGCGCTGTTTCCGGGCGGCGCGATCTTCATCGCGGTGGTCGCCATCAACTTCATCGGCGACGGCCTGCGTGACGCGCTCGATGCGCGACGGGTGATCTGATGGCGCCGCTGCTGGAAATCAAAGGGCTGAAAACCCACTTCTCGACCGACGACGGCATCCTGCAGGCCGTCGACGGTGTCGACATCTCCATCAACAAGGGCGAGACGCTCTGTGTCGTCGGCGAATCCGGCTGCGGCAAGACCGTGACCGCGATGTCGATCCTGAAGCTGATCGCCATGCCGCCCGGCCGTATCGCGGCGGGCCAGATCATCTTCGAGGGCCGCGATCTCGTGCCGCTGACGAGCCGTCAGCTCGACGAGATCAGGGCCAAGGAGATCGGCTTCATCTTCCAGGAGCCGATGACCTCGCTCAATCCGGTGCTCACCATCGGCGAGCAGATCGCCGAGAGCCTGCGCCGCCATGAAGCGGTGACGAAGAAGCAGGCGCTCGAGCGCACCATCGAGATGCTGAAGCTGGTGCAGATCCCCAACGCTGAAGGCCGCGTGCACAATTATCCGCACCAGTTCTCGGGCGGCATGCGCCAGCGCGTGATGATCGCGATGGCGCTCGCCTGCAGGCCGAAGCTGATCATCGCCGACGAGCCCACCACCGCGCTCGACGTCACCATCCAGGCGCAGATCCTCGACCTCTTGCAGGACATGAAGGAGCGCTTCGGCATGGCGGTGATGCTGATCACCCACGCCATGGGCGTCGTCGCCGAGACCGCGCAGCGCGTCGTCGTGATGTATGCCGGCAAGGTGGTGGAGGAAGCGCTCGTCGACGACCTCTTCGGCAATCCCGGTCATCCGTATACACAGGGCCTGATCCGCTCGATCCCGCGCATCGATCTCGACAGCGAGCACAAGACAAGGCTCGAAGCGATCGGCGGCTCGGTGCCGATCCTGATCAATCCGCCGGTCGGCTGCCGCTTTGCTCCGCGCTGCCGCCACGCCATGAGCGTTTGCACCGAGAAGGAGCCGCTGCTGCGCGAGATCGCGCCCGGCCACCGCATGGCCTGTCATTTGGGAGATACGCAGTTGGGAGGCACGGCATGACCGAGCCCTTGCTCCGCGTCAGCGGCCTGAAGAAATATTTCCCCGTGCTCGGCGGCCTGTTGTCGCGCCAGGTCGGCAGCGTCTATGCGGTCGACGGGGTCTCGTTCTCCGTCAATCGCGGCGAGACGCTCGGTCTCGTCGGCGAATCCGGCTGCGGCAAATCCACCACCGGCCGCTGCGTGCTGCGGCTGATCGAGCCGACCGACGGCGAGGTCGTGTTCGACGGCCAGGACGTGCGTAAGCTCGGCGGCAATGATTTGCGCGCGATGCGGCGGAACATGCAGCTGGTGTTCCAGGATCCGTTCGCCTCGCTCAATCCGCGCATGACGGTCGGCGCCATCCTCGGTGAGGCCCTGATTATCCATAAGCTCGGGTCCTCGGCCAAGGAGCGCGAGGAGCGCGTCGCCAGCCTGCTCGTGAAGGTCGGTCTCAAGGCGGAGCACATGCGCCGCTACCCGCACGAATTCTCGGGCGGCCAGCGCCAGCGCATCGTGATCGCGCGGGCGCTCGCGGTCGAGCCGAAGCTGATCGTCTGCGACGAGCCGGTATCCGCGCTCGACGTGTCGATCCAGGCGCAGGTGATCAATCTGCTGGAGGATCTCCAGGCCGAGCTGAACCTCACCTATCTGTTCGTCGCGCACGACCTGTCGGTGGTCGAGCACATCTCCGACCGCGTCGCCGTGATGTATCTCGGCCGGATCGTCGAGCTGGCGAAAGCGAGCGATCTCTACCGCAATCCGCAGCATCCCTACACCAGAGCGCTGTTGTCGGCGGTGCCGGTGCCCGATCCCAAGCTCAAGCGTGAACGCATTCGCCTCAAGGGCGACGTGCCGAGCCCGATGAAGCCGCCATCCGGCTGCCACTTCCACACCCGCTGCCCGATCGCCCAGCCGCGCTGCGCGGAAAGCGCACCCGAGCTGAGGGAAGGGGCGGGCGGGCACTTCGTGGCGTGCCACCTCGCCTGAAGGCCGTCACCCGTTTTGTGACGTGCGTCGGGCCAGTTGATGCAGCACCGTGTCGATGCTCGGGACCGCACCGGTCTCGCGGAGCCAATTGTCGGCCAGCTCCCTCAGTTCGCCCGGCGTCAAGCCGAACTTGCGGCGGAATGCGCGAATGAAGGTGGAATCGCTGCTGAAGCGCATGCCGACGGCAAGGTCGATCAGCCGCGTGTCCTCCGCGGACGGCGATATCAGCTGGCGGAAAGCGAGATTGAGCCGCTGCTCCCTCACGTAGTGCGCCAGCCCGCCGTCCGCCTCGAACAGCCGATAGAGGGTGGCGCGCGAGATCTGGAAGTGGTGGCAGATCGCTGCCACGGTGAGCGCGTCGGTCTCGAGATTATCGGCGATGTGGCGCTTGATCAGTGCGAGATAAAGATGCCGCTCGGCGCGTTCGACCCCTGCGGCAATGTCGGCCGTCCCGCCCGCGGCTGCGGCGACGATATCGGCGATGGCTTCGATTGTGGCCTCGGGGCTGCCGGCCTCGGGTTCGGGCGGCAGCGCAAGCGCGGCGTAATGGTTGGAGAGCAGCCGCGCGTGTGGATGGTTTGACGGCAGCAGGGTCGCCGTGGCCGAATCCGGATGCGCGAGCCGCGGTGCGAGCATGGCGCGTTGCAGGATGATCGCCGTCAGGCGGGTGCGGCTACCAGACGCGCGCAACACCGTCCGGTTCGGCTGCGCCATGTCGATGAGAACGATGTCACCGGGCCCCAGCGTCACCTCGCGGCGGCCGGAGCTGAACTGCATCTCGCCTTCGACACACAGGGTGATCTGAAAGTGATCCATCGCGCCGCGGGCGACGTGTGCCGGCGTCCGGTCGTATTCCTGGTCGGTCGCGCGCGTATCGACCAGCAACGCATTGCGGGTCATCGTCGTCAGGGTGGTGACATGGAAATCGTCTTCCGCGGTGAGCGGAACGACGTCGCAGATGTCGGCCGTCATGGCGCGCAACTGCCTTAGCGCGTGCACCCCGCGCCCTGGGATGTCCGCCAGCATATTCTCGTTCACGGCCGTCCCGCCTGCATCACCCCACGACGAGGCAGGACCGCATGGACTCGATATTCGAAGACCGGCGGCACACCAACATCATTTCGGCATGTAGCTATTCGGAAATCAGTGTGCAAGCAACGTTGGGCGAGGCCGCGACGGATTTGGCACAGGTCGTCCGGAATCCGCACCGATTTTATCGCCCTGAGACGTTGGGCACATCATGCGACGAGTCGGCCTGCTAGAGGTCCGTTCGCCAATTGAGTGCCGGTGCCGCCACGCGGGGGGCTGCGCCGTTCGGAATGGGGTGCCGCGTGCGATTGGAAGTGGGAATGACGGGCGCGAGTGGTTCGAAATCGCGCTGGCGCAGGCGCACCGGGAAAGCGCGAGCCTGGCGGACATTTGCGGTCATGGTCCTGTCGTACCTCGGCGCGACCTCTGCCAGCCGGGCGCAAATCGACAATTACGGGATCTGGACTGGAAGCAGCAGCACGCCCGGGCAGGTGCTTGAATTCGATACGCTGACCAATGCTCCGATCGGGGCGGCCATCGCGACGGGCGCATATCCCACGAACGCGGTGTTCTCGCCCGATGGCCGTTTCACCTACGTTGCCGCATATGCAAGCGGCGAAGTCGATGTCATCGACGTCGTCAGCCGGAATGTTGTCGCGACCATTCCCATCGTCGCTGGATCGCTCGCTGCGTTGGCTCTCAGTGCGGATGGCACGAGCCTCTACGTGGCGTCCAACCTAAGCAATTCGGTCACCGTCGTCTCGACCGCGACCAATCACGTGGTTGGCTCACCCATTGCGGTAGGTTCGCATCCCCTCGGGATTGCGGTCTCGCCGGACGCGACTCGAATCTATGTCTCCAATGCAGCCTCCGACAGCGTCTCGATCATCGATGCCACGTCGAAAGCCGTGATAGGCACGATCGCGGTCGGAAACGCGCCTTCCGGCGTCACCCTGTCGCCTGACGGCAGCAAGATTTATGTGGCCAATCAAACCAGCAGCTCCGTCTCGGTGATCAATGCGGCATCGCAATCGGTCGTCGCGACCGTTCCGGTCACCGGATTCCCCTTGAGTGTTGCGGTCAGTCCCGATGGTTCACGGATCTATGTGACCACCACCCAGTCCAATCAACTCGCGGTCATCAATGCGGCGACGAACACCGTAATCGCAACTCTGGCTTTGCCAGGCTCCGGCCTCGGGGTGACTGTAACGCCCGACGGGAGCCGCGCCTATATCACGACCGGGCTTGGATCCTATGTGCTGGATACCGCGACCAACACGATCGTAACCTCGGTATCCATTCCTATCGCGGGCAGCGGCAATGTCGGTACCGCGTTTATCGGCCCGAACGTCATCGTCGCGGCGGGTGGGGCGCTTTCGGTCGCCAGCGATGCGGCCCTCACCGCGCTGGGCTTCGGGCAATACATCAATTTCAATGGCGGCACGCTGCAATTCACCGGTGCTTTCAACAGCGCGCGGACGATCTCGCTGCTGGCCGGCGGCGGCACGATCGACGCCAACGGCTTCAACGCGACGTTGTCGGGCCAGATCATCAATACGGGATCGTTGACAAAGACCGGGCTGGGCACGCTGACGCTGACGGGCGCCAACACCTATGCCGGCGGCACCTTCATCAATGGCGGCACGCTCGCCCTGAGCGGCGCCGGTACGCTGGGCGACGTCGGCGGATTGACGACGGTCAACAGCGGTGCCACGCTCGACCTCGGTGGCACGACGCAAACCCAGAGCGCAGTTGGCCTCAATGGCGGTATGATCCGCAACGGCAGTCTGAACGCGCCCATCACGTCCACTGGCGGCATCCTCAATGGCATCGGCGGCTCCGCGAGCCTGACGACGACCGCGGGCCTGACGATGCTGCTCGGCATCAACGGCTATACCGGTGCGACCACCGTGAACGGCGGCGTGCTTGACGTCGAGGGAACAATCACCGGCACTTCGGCGGTGACGGTGAATTCCGGCGGTGTGCTGATGGGGGCCGGCACCATCGATCCGCTGACGGTGGCGATTGCCAGCGGTGGCACATTCGCGCCGGGCAACGGCACGCCGGGCAGCTCGACAAGCATCATCGGCAATCTCGTCTTGCAATCGGGCGCCATTTATCAGGTCCAGGTCAATCCGTCGACGGCGTCCTATGCGAACGTCACCGGAAGCGCGACGCTCGGCGGTGCCACCGTCAACGCGGTGTTCGCGGCCGGCAGTTACATCGAGAAAAGGTACACGATCCTCAGCGCGAGCGGCGGCATCTCCGGCAGCTTTGCTTCGGCGGTCGCGAACAGCAATCTGCCGGCGAACTTCAAGACCGATCTCGGCTACGACGCAAACGGAAACAAGGTCTATCTGAATCTGTCCCTGGCCTTCGTCCCGCCGTCGAATTCCGGGCTGAACGGCAATCAGCAGGCGGTGGCGAACACGCTGGTCAATTCCTTCAACGTCAATGGCGGCATCCCGCTGGTCTATGGCGGCATGACGGCACCAGGCCTGACCCAGGCTTCCGGCGAATCCGGAACGGGCTCGCAGCAGACCACGTTTGCTGCCATGGGCCAGTTCATGGGCCTGCTCACCGATCCCCTGGCGCAGCGAAACGGTGGGGCGGACCCGGCCGGAGGCACGTTCGGCTTTGCGGAAGAGGACAGTTCAAGCGCCTACGCCGCACGCAAGCGCACCGATGCATTTGCCATGGTCAGCAAGGCGCCGCCGCAGAGCTTCGCGCAGCGCTGGAGCGTGTGGGCCGCGGGCTTTGGTGGTTCGCAATCGACCGACGGCAATGCGGCGGCCGGCTCGAACGACACGACGAGCCGCATCGCCGGCACGGCCGTTGGTGCCGACTATCTGCTCTCGCCGAATACGTTGCTCGGCTTCGCGCTCGCCGGCGGCGGCACCAGCTTCAATGTCAACGGTCTCGGCTCCGGCCGCTCCGACCTGTTCCAGGCCGGCGCCTATCTGCGCCACACGAATGGTCCGGCGTATATCTCCGCCGCGCTGGCCTATGGCTGGCAGGACATCACGACAGATCGCACCGTGACCATCGCCGGCACCGATCGTTTGCGTGCCGAGTTCGACGCGAACGCGTATTCCGGCCGCATCGAAGGCGGCTACCGTTTTGTCGCGCCGTGGATCGGCGGGATCGGCATCACGCCCTATGGCGCGGCGCAGTTCACGACGCTCGATCTGCCGGCCTATGCCGAGCAGGCCGTCTCGGGCTCGGCCGCGTTCGCCTTGAGCTATGCCGCAAAGAGTGTCACGGATACGCGCAGCGAGCTCGGCCTGCGAACCGACAAATCCTTCGCCATGCGAGACGGCGTGCTGAGCCTGCGCGGCCGCCTTGCCTGGGCACATGATTTCAATCCCGATCGCTCGATCGCCGCCACCTTCCAGGCGCTGCCGGGCGCGAGCTTCGTCGTCAACGGCGCCGCACAGGCCCGCGACTCCGCGCTCACTACGGCCTCGGTGGCGATGAGCTGGCCGAACGGCTGGTCGACGGCGGCGAGTTTCGAAGGCGAGTTCTCCAACGTTACCCGCAGCTATGCCGGCAAGGGTAGCGTTCGCTACGCCTGGTGAGCGGTCGATCCCGTCACGCGCTCTTCGCGGGCCAGGGTACGACCTGTCCCGACATCACCATGCGGTCACGGCCGCTGTCCTTGGCGGCGTAGAGCGCGCGGTCGGCGCCAGCGACCAGCGTGTTGCAGTCCATCGCGGTTTGGGATGGAAGGCTCGTCGCAGCGCCGATGCTTGCCGTCACCAGCCGGGAGGGCGGATTTTGCGCATGCAGCATCGCGAGCTCGTGCAGTGCCTGGCGAATCCCTTCGCCGACTTCGGTGCAACCATCCGGGCCGGTGTTCGGCAACAGTACGGCGAACTCCTCGCCGCCGTAACGCGCCGCGAGGTCGGCCGGGCGCCTGACCTGAGCGGACAGGATCCGGCCGAGCGCGCGCAGGCATCCGTCGCCCGCCTGGTGTCCGTAATGATCGTTGAATTTCTTGAAGTGATCGACGTCGATCAACAGGAGCGAGATCTCCGTGCCGTCGCGCCGGGCGCGCGCCCATTCCTCAGCGAGGCGTTCGTCGAACGCGCGGCGGTTGGCAAGGCCGGTCAGGCCATCGGTGGTCGCGAGCGATGCGAGTTTGTCCTGCAAGTCCTTCTGCTCTGTCATGTCGCGCACGACCGCGACGACACCGTCGACCTCGCCGCTGTCGGGGGCTCGGGTCACGTGCAAGGCCGCCTCGGCCCAGATATCGCCCTTGTCGCGATGGCGCTGGCGATAGACGAACCGCGCTTCCTCGGCCTCGCCGTTCTTCAGCGCGGTGATGGCCTGCTCGACCCGCTCGATGTCGTCCGCGTGGATGCCGGCCACCGCCGACGTGCCGAGCAGTTCCTCGGGAGACCAGCCGATGATACGCACGCACGAGGGAGAGGCGTAGAGCAGCCGGTTATCCAGCCCGATCCGGGATACCATATCGCTGGATTGCTCGGCGAGCAGGCGGAAATGGGCTTCCTTCGCGACCAGGGCCTGCGCCATTCGCTGCCGCTGCCAGAGCTGGCGGACCAGGTAGAAGCCGATCACCGCAATCAGCACGACGAGGCCGAGCACGAAGGCCGTGCGTACGGCTGCCACGCGTCGCCAGGGTGCCAGCACGTCGTCCTGCGACTTGCTCGCCAGCACCATCAGCGGATAGCGGCTGCTGCGCTGGTAGTAGCTCAGCCGGTGCACGCCATCGAGCGGCGACTTGAAATAGTAGACTGCGGCCGCCGGACGGCTTTTCCATTCCCTGAACAGCGGCGCATTGGAGAGGTCGCGCCCGATGAAGGCGCCGCTCTCGTCGTGGCTGCGCGCCAGCATGATACCGGCGTCGTTGAGCAGCGATGCCGAGCCGTTCGGGCCGACGTCGAAGCGCTCGTAGAATTTCGCGAAATAGGCGACGTCGATCGTGAGCAGCGCGACGCCGGCAAAGCTGCCGTCGGGGTGGTTGATCCGGCGTGACGCGGTGATGATCCACTGGCCGCCGGCGCGGCTCTTGATGGGCCGCCCGATCAGCGTGTCCTTCGCCGGGGAATCACGGTGCTGCCGGAAATATTCGCGATCGCTGTTGTTGAGCTTGGAGAAGTCGACATGCTCGGTCGTGGCAAGCCATCGGCCGGCTTCGTCATAGACGAAGATGCCGCGGATGCGGTCCGATGATTTGCGGGTCGGCAGGTAAGTCTGGAGCTTCGCGATCGTGTCCGGGCCGGTTCCGTCGAGTTCGAGCCGATGGACCAGTCCGACCAGGATCGTATCGGCGAGCTCGAACGTGTCGTCGGCGTGCTGGATCAGCGAATGCGCGAGATTGGCGACGTCGATCTCGGCGTTCCTGAGATCGGCGTTGTGCGTTTCCCATTCGCGCCAGACGCTCAAGCCGAGGATCGCCACGCAGATCAGCAAGACGAATCCCGCCGCCCAGAGCGGAAGGCGCGTCTTGCCGAGTTCGCGGTTCGTGACCATCGGGCTTGCTCCAAACCGGCGCAAACCTCTCACTTTGGTCTTAACGGCCTGTTGCAACTTCCGCGATGATTTTGCGCGTCGGCAGTCCGCCGGACGAGGTCGTCGATATTTTGATCGACTCTCATCGTCGGATGTTAACCACGCCGCCGCGGCATGATGTTTCGCGCGGCGTCCGCCGCGTCAGTCCATCAGCGTGAAGCCGACGCGCAGCGTCACCTGGTAGTGGCGGACAGCGCCATTCTCGATGTGACCGCGCGTCTGCACCACCTCGAACCATTTCATTTCGCGCACGGTCTTGGCGGCGCGGCTGATCGCGTTCTTGATCGCATCCTCGATGGAGGTCTCGGATGATCCGACCAGCTCCAGGATCTTGTAGACGTGATCCGTCTCGGCTGTGGGCATTGTACGTCTCCCTCGTTTGCGTTGCGGCACCACCGCCACCCGCGCTCCCATCTGAACGGGGTACTGGCGTTCCGGGTTCCACCGTCCGACGCTCGGCGGCGTGACGCTGGCGTTGCAGCGGGCTGAGAGGCGTTATTCCGCGGGCTGCGACAGGATGGGCGCCGGCTGCGTCCCGCGCCACAGCAGCCGCAGCAGCAGGACCAGGAGCGCCATCAGGGCGAAGCCGCCCAGGGCGGGCGCGAAATGTTGGTCGGGATCGGCCTTCTGCCCGAATTGCACCGCGAGCCGCCCCGACTGCAACAGCCCATAGGCTCCGGCGAACAGGATCAGCCCGTATATGACGCTCCGCTCGCGCGGGCTCGCCATCCTGGCGAGATCGGGCAGCATCAGGGCCAGACCGATCCCGACCATCGGCAGATCGTAATCATACGCATAAGGGCTGATCATCACGGATACCATCACGGCGGCACCGAGCGTGAAGGCCGGTGAAGCGCCCCGCGCTGCACCGAGAAGGACGGCGAACAAGGCCAGCCCGGCAACGGCCGTCTGTCCCCAGAAGGCGGCGCCTGCGGGAAGGCCGGCTTTGTACAGCGCTGCATAGGTCGAGATCATGCGGAAGAGCGGGTAGAAGCCCTGCTCGAGATACCCCGCCGACTCCCTGATCGCCCCGAGCCACGCGAACCAGATCTGCCACCCGAAGAGGAGCGTGCAGAGCAGTGAGCTCGCCAATACGACGGCCGCGGCCGTTCCGAGCGCAATCCAGCGCCGCGTCACCAGCAGATAGACGCCGGCGGCAATCGCAAGGTGCGGCTTGATCACCATGGCGCCGAGCGCGAGGCCGGCCAACAGCTGCCGCCGCTCCACGTTGAGACAGACCAGCCCGATCAGCGCGCCCGTCAGAAAGCCGTTCTGCCCGCAGCCGATGGTGATCGCCATCGCCGGAAACAGGATCACCAGCACCTGCGCGAAATTCCGGCCGGCGATCGCCCGGAGCGTCACGAGATAGAGCGCAAGTGTTGCGGCGGTGAACAGGAGATAGCCGACGCCGACCGGCAGGAATGCGAACGGCGCGACCAGGAGGTCGTATTGCGGCGGATAGGTCCAGGGCATGAAGCCGGTGGCGCCGCCGGCGGCCTCCATCTGCATCTTCAGCAGGGCATCGAAATGATAGACCTGGTCGAGATCGCCGCGCCAGACGTGCTGCGCGACGATGTGGAAGGCATCGAAATCGGCGAGCTCGCGATCCGTCCAGCCGCCGAAGCGTGCGAACCAGAAGGCCTTGAAGACGGCGATCGACGCCAGCGCCGCCAGCACGAAGCGGACATAGGCAGTCCGCTTCGACGGCGAGGACTGAACCGCTTCCAGCGTCTCGGCAAACATGAGCGGCGACCTTGGACCTGATGGATCGGCGGTTGGACGGGCAGGGCCGCGGATCCCGGCCAAACTGCCATCGGAGGCTTAAGGGACGGTAACGAATGCGGAAGGATTTGGCGCCGGCGCTTCTCTGGCGGAGCTGGGGCGCGCGGAACTGGGCCCGGTTAACCGCCGATCCTGCGCCCGGGATGACACGATTTCCGGGCGAACCTGGATGCGATGTCGAGATGACCTTTTCGAAATCGCCCGCCCGCACAGACGGCCGTGCTTGCCCGCTCGAAGACAGGCGAGCTAACCTGCGCATATCCTGCCAAGTTTTCTGCCAAGTTTTCTGCCAAGTTTTCTGCCAAGTTCGATGTGCGGTGATGATCGACAGTTGGACGAAGGGCGCTCTGGTTGCGATCGGCCTGTCTGCCGTGCCCGCGCCGGGCGTCGCGCAGGACGATCTCGATGCTGCGCCCGGCACGATGACGCTGCAAGTGAGCACCGATCCCTCCATGATCGAGTGCCGCAAGCTTGAGACGGTCAATCCCGCCTTGCTCGCGTTCCTGCCGCTGCGCCGGACTTTCAACGATGACTTTGACGAGCATCCGCTTGCGACAGGTCGCTGGGTGCCGCATTACGCCGGCGGTGCGGCGTGGCCGGAAGCGCGCTATTGGGGTGGTGACGGCTCCGACTTCAAGCGCAAGACCAGCGCCAATGGCGAGCAGCAGATCTATGTCGACCCGCGCTATTCGGGGCGTGCGGGGACGCCGCTTGGGCTAGATCCGTTCAAGGTGAAGGACGGCGTGCTCTCGATCGTCGCCAGCCGCACGCCGCCGGAACTGAAGTCCGTTCTGTTCAACAACGAGTACATCTCGGGGATCCTGACCACGCAGGGCACGTTCGCGCAGAAGCACGGCTATTTCGAAATTCGCGCCAAGGTGCCGGTTGGCCATGCGGTCTGGCCGGCGTTCTGGATGCTGGCGGACGACGGCGGCTGGCCGCCCGAGGTCGACGTGCTGGAAGGCCGCGGCGAGCGGCCGGGCGATCTCGTGATGACGACGCATTGGCGGATTCCGTCGACCCAGAAGATCCAGTCCTGCGGCTTCGACTATGCGGTCGGCGACGCTTCCAGCGTGTTCCACAATTATGGTGTGCTGTGGGAGGAGGATCGCCTGGTCTATTTCATCGACCGCAAGCCGGTCTCCGACATCAAGGTGCCGATCGGCTTCGACGATCCCATGTACATGATCGTCAATCTCGCGATCGGATCGAAATTCTTTCTCGGCGTCGGTCCGGTCGATGCGGAATCGCCGCCCACCGTCGCATTCGAGATCGACCGGATCTCCGTCTATCAGATCGACATGGAGCAAGCTCGGAGATAGCGATGTCAGCTGATGTCTCGCGGCGCGATCTTGCGAAGCTCGCGGGGCTCGCCGCGCTTGGCGCTGCGGCGGGTGCCAAGGCTGGGGATAACAAGGCTGCAGATAACAAGGCTGCAGATAATGAGACGCCCGCATCGGCCGACCGCCACGCGCCCGCGTCCTTTCCCAAGGACTTTTTGTGGGGCACGGCGACCTCGTCCTACCAGATCGAGGGCTTTGTCCACGAGGACGGCCGCGGCAAATCGATTTGGGACATTTTCAGCCACACGCCAGGCAAGATCGAGGACGGCTCGACCGGCGACCGCGCCAATGAGCACTATCACCGCTACAAGGACGACGTCGCGTTGATTAAGGCGCTCGGCGTCAAGGCCTACCGCTTCTCGATCGCGTGGCCGCGGGTGTTTCCGGATGGATCGGGCCAGCCCAATCCGAAGGGGCTCGATTTCTACGACCGGCTCGTCGACGAACTGCTCGCGAACGGCATCGAGCCCTATGCGACGCTCTATCACTGGGACCTGCCGCAGGCGCTCCAGGATCGCGTCGGCGGCTGGCAGTCGAGCGACACGTCGAAGGCTTTTGCAGATTACGCCGCCTACGTCGCCCCGCGCCTGACCGATCGCGTCAAAACCATCTTCACCGTGAACGAGGTCGGGCGCTTCGTGAATTTTGGCTATGGCTGGGGCATCGACGCGCCCGGCCTCAAGCTGCCGACCGCGCAGCTCAACCAGGCGCGCCATCACGTCGCGCTGGCGCATGGGCTTGCTGTGCAGGCGATCCGCTCCTCCGCGCGGGCCGGCACCCGTGTCGGCGCGGCCGAGAATATCGCGGCCTGCGTGCCCGCGATCGCAACGCCGGAAAATATCCGCGCTGCGGAGATCGCGACGCGCGAGCTCAACGCCGGCTTTCTTGGTGTGGTGCTGGAGGGCAAGTACACCGACCACTTCCTCGCCTATGCCGGGGCGGATGCGCCGAAATTCACCCCTGAGGAATTGAAGATCATCGGCACGCCGAACGATTTCGTCGGGCTCAACATCTACGCGCCGCAATACTACGTCACGGCATCCGATCGTGCGCCGGGCTTCCGCGTGCTGCCGTTCCCGACCTCGTTCCCGCACATGAACTCGGAATGGCTGCGGGTCGGCCCTGAGGTGATCTACTGGGCCCCGCGTCTGGCCGCAAAAATCTGGAACATCGAGACCATCTACATCAGCGAGAACGGCACCTCGTCCGAGGACAAGATTTCCGCCGACGGCCAGGTCTACGATCTCGACCGCATCATGTTCCTGCGCAATTACCTGACCCAGATGCAGCGCGCGATCGCCGAGGGCGTGCCGATTCGCGGCTATTTCCTGTGGAGCCTGATGGACAATTTCGAGTGGATTTTTGGCTACGGCAAGCGGTTCGGCCTCTACCGGGTCGACTTCGAGACCCAGGCGAGGCTGCCGAAGCTGAGCGCGGCGTTCTATCGGGATGTGGTGGCAAGGAACGCGATCGGGATGTAAGGCGCTGTCTCCGAATCCTACGGATCCAGCTCCGTATCCCAGTAGAGATAGTCCAGCCAGCTATCGTGCAGATAGTTCGGCGGGAACAGGCGGCCGTTGCGGTGGAGCTGGTGCACGGTCGGCGCGAACGCGCTCTGGCGCGGAAACATCTTTGCCTGCGCCGGCGTCAGATTGCCCTTGCGCAGATTACAGGGCGAGCATGCCGCGACCACGTTCTCCCAGGTGGTCTGGCCGCCCTTGCTGCGCGGAATGATGTGATCGAAGGTGAGGTCTTCGGGCGAGCCGCAATACTGGCAATTGAAACGATCGCGCAGGAAGACGTTGAACCGGGTGAACGCGGGATGCGTGGTCGGCTTGACGAAGGACTTGAGCGAAACGACGCTCGGCAGCTGCATTTGCAGCGTGGGACTGTGAACCGCCTGATCGTAATGCGCGACGATGTTGACGCGGTCGAGGAACACCGCCTTGATCGCGTCCTGCCACGACCAGAGAGACAGCGGGTAGTAACTCAGCGGCCGGAAGTCCGCATTCAGCACCAACACCGGCCAACTGCCTTGCGAGACATGTGCGTTCAAGTAACGCTCCCGGCCTCCAATGTACGCTGCGAAGCAGCATGTACTGACATACTACATGCAGCGTGACGGGATTGTGAAGCCCGTTGAGCGACTTATTCAGGTGCAAGCAATGCGGCGGCGGGGTGGCAAAGCGCTCAAAACCGCCGTGATTTGGGGGGCGAGGACGACGCCGGGCGAGGCAGGGTCGACCAGACGGCGCATCGCGGCCTCGCCCGCCCAACTATTCCCGCACCCGCTCCAGCTTCTGCAAACACCGCGTCGCGCGCACCACGGCCGGCATTTCCTGGTCTCCGAAGCTGGCCTTCCAGTTGGTGACGCCGACTTCGCCGACATAGATGTCGCCCCTGGAGTCCAGCGCGAGGCCGTGCGGCGCCAAAAACTTCCCGCTGGCAACGCCTGGCCCGTTCTCGCCGCCGAGCCGCGCGATGCGGTTGCCCTTGGCGTCCACGATCGACAGCCGCGGGCCGAGATTGGGCACGTTGCGGTTGATGTCGAGGCCGGGTCCGAGCTCGCCGATCACGAAGGTCGGGCTCTTGGCACCACCGCAGCAGCATAGCGCGCAGGGCCGATGCAGATTGTTCCACTGCGTCTCGTACTTTCCCTCGCCATTGAAGACCTGCACGCGATGGTTCTCGCGGTCGGCGACATAGACCCAGCCGTCTGCATCGGTGGCGATGTTGTGCACGATGTTGAACTGGCCGGGATCGGTACCGGGCTCGCCCCAGCTCTTGAGCAGCTTGCCGTCCGGCGTGAACTTGTGCACGCGCGCGTTGCCATAGCCGTCGGAGACGTAGATATCGCCCTTCGGCGACAGCGCGGTGTGGGTGCAGCGATGGAAGGGCTCGCCGCTCATGAACGGCGACGGCTTCTCGGGGATGCCGATCGTCAGCAGCACCTTGCCGTCGGTAGTGCATTTGCGAACGGTGTGGTCGCCGTCATCGGTGCAGTAGAGATTGTCGTCGGCATCGATGTGTAGGCCGTGCGCGCGCGAGAACAACCCTTCACCCCAGCTCCGGAGGAAATTGCCCTCGCGATCCAGCACCACCATCGGATGGGCCCCGCGGTTGAAGACGTAGACGCGGTCCTTGCTGTCGACGGCGACCGAGGCGACGTCGGTCAGCGTCCAGCCGTCGGGCAGCTTTGCGAAATTTTCGACGACGCGATAGCGGTGCTCGCCGGTGCCGAGAATGGCAGGCATTGATTTTTCCTTCCTTTAGCTGTGTCTGGTCTGCATCCGCATCGTCATTGCGAGCGCAGCGAAGCAATCCAGAATCTTTCCGCGGAGACAGTCTGGATTGCTTCGCTGCGCTCGCAATGACGAGGGGCTCAAGCCGTATCCGCCTCACGCCCCAAAATCCCTTCCTCGATCGCCTTGATCTGGAGCGCGAGATATTTCGAGTTGATCCGGCACTGCGCGAGGCTGCCGGCGATGAACCAGAGGCCGGGCTGCCTGGTGCGGGCATACATGTTGCGCAGTTCGAGGCCGTCGCCAAAGCCCCAGACCGGGCCGACGCGGTCGGCGACGCCGTCGCCGAACAGCTTTCGCACCAGATATTCCTGGGGCTTGTAGCCCGTGGACAGCACGATGAGATCGGCCGCGATCATCGCGCCGTCCTTCATCCGAGCGCCTTCGGCCGTGAAGCTCTCGATGTCTGCGAACTGCCTGAGCCCGATCGCTCCCTCGACGATCAGGTTGGAGCAACCGACGTTGAAATAATAGCCACCGCCGCGGGTGAGGTATTTGAACTGCCAGCCGGTGCCGGCCTCGCCGAAGTCGAGCTTGAATCCGACGTTGCGCAGGCCGTCGAGCAGCTCCTTGTCGAGCGCCTTCGACTGCTCGGTCAGCATCACATGGGTTTTCTTCGCGAGCGGCGTCGGCATCGAGGTCGCGATCAAATCGTTGTCCTCGAGGGTGCCTTCGTTGTACGTCGCATAGGCGAGCTGGGCCGACGGCTCGATATTGGTGACCAGCGTCGGCGACCGCTGCACCAGCATCACCTCGGCGCCGCTCGAGCAGAGATCCTGCGCGATGTCGTGGCCGCTGTTGCCGGTTCCGATCACGATGGCGCGCTTGCCGGTCCAGTTCTCGCCGTCCTCGTAACGGCTGGAATGCAGCAGCGTGCCTTTGAAATTGTTCAGCGTCGGAATATCAGGCACGTTGGCGATGCCGCTGACGCCGGTCGCCATCACGACATGGCGCGGGCACATGGTGCGGTTGCTGCCGTCGGCGCCCCGCAGCGTGACGGTCCAGCAGCCCTTCGCGTCGTCGTAGGTGGCGCCCTCGAACTCGGTGCCGGTCCAGAAATCCAGCTCCATCGCGTCGACATAGGCTTCGAACCAGTTGGCGAGCTTGTCCTTCGGGATATAGGTCGGCCAGTTCGGCGGGAATGGCATGTAGGGCAGATGATTGACCTGCACCTGGTTATGCAGGGTCAGCGCGTGATAGCGCTTGCGCCAATTGTCGCCGATCCGCGTCTCGCGATCGACGATCAATGTGTCGATCTTCAATTGCTTCAATCGTGCTGCAATCGCAAGGCCGGCCTGGCCGCCGCCGACCACCAGCACGGCAGGATCGCGATCGGCGTAGTCGCGCGCCGCGTTGCGCAAATCGAGCCAGTTCGGCCCGCGGAAATCGCGTGAATAGGCCTGTCCCCGCGGCCGCGACGTGCCGAGCTGCTCCTCGAAGCCTTTGAGCTCATCGAGCGCGGTGAGCAGCGTCCACGCCTTCAGCCGGTCGCCATCGGCGGTATCGGGCACGAGCCGGACGATACCGCTCCCGCGACCGATCACGGTCTCGAAATTGAAGATGATCTCGATATTGCTGGTGCCGGCGCGCGTGACCCAGCGCGGCGCCGCGCGGTTCGGCGCGATCGTGAAGCTGGTCGGCGCCGCCGGTGGCGCGAGCGCCTTCAGCGCTTGGGCAATCCGGGCGTGGCCAGCGATCGTTTGCAGGTTCCAGCTCAGCGCCAGCACATCGCGCCAGAAACTGTCGGCGAGGAAGAGATGGTCGAGTGCGGCCGGATCAGGCTTGCCGAGCGAGCGCTCGAACTCGTCAAGCCAGGCTTGCGCCGAGACGGAAATATCCTTCGTCTTGCCCAGCATGCGCGACCTCGTGGCCGTCTTCGCGGCGTTTCCTCTGAGGTTGACGCTATACCGGTTCGATGGCCCTCGAAAGCGGTTTACCCGAGCAGCGAGAGCATGTGGCCCTGCTCCGGCGGAATACGCCCTTTCAGCGTGTCGAGAAACACCCGCCGCACCGCGTCGGGGCCGCGGCCCTCGACGACGGTTAAGCATCTCTCCAGCAGCGGCGCAAAACCGGACCATGCCGCGCTAAAGCGCTGCTCGATACCGCCCGGGCCCCATTCCTTGGCGCGCTTGCGGATCTGGTCGGGCGCGAAGAACCAGCGCGGCTTTGCACCGGGCAGCTCGCCTTCGTCGGGCTCGGTGGCGCGATGCGTCAATCCGACGCGTACGGAGCATTTCATCCGGTCGCCGAAGTGCCGATGCAATCCGGCGCGCAGCGCGGTGTTGCCTGCCATGTCAACGAAGGCGACCGGCGCATCCGATGGCAACGACGCAATGCGGTCATAGGTGACGACCTCGTCATAGCAACCGAGCGACGAGACAAAGCCGCTGTTGCCGGCGGACGTCAGCCCGATCACCTTGCGGCCGCGGGTGTGCAGCAGGTGGGCGAGGCCGAACGCGGTCTTGCTCGAGGCGCTCGAGAGCAGCACGGTGCGTGCGCCGAAGTCGTCATTCTCGGCCAGAAAGTCGTCGACCAGGAACGACAGCATGAACAGCGGCCGCAGCAGCGCCTGGTAATCGCCCTTCCGGCCGGCGTAAGCGGGATCGCCGCTGACCCGTGCATAGGCATTGTAGACCGGCGCCACGTCCTGCCGGTGTGCGGCACCGTCGCGAAGGCCGCGCTTGCTCACGTCGGTCGCCTCGATGACGAGATGCGTCGCCATCGGGAAATAGCCGAACAGGCGCTCGCCCACGGCGACGTTCGGATGCCTGGAGGCGATCACCTCGCCAAAGCCCCATACCGGAATGTTGCCAAAACCGTTCGGCGCGGGAAAGAGCTGCCAGTATTTCAACTCGTCGCCCATCACCGCATAGGTGATGTTGTTGGCGGTGAAGGCGAAGCGGTCGACCTTCACGAGCAGGGCGTCAGGCGGCAGCGCATCCGCGCCGGGAAGCTCGGTCGTGACCACCTTGCACTGGTCGAGGTCATTCTTCGCAACGACGAAGTCGATCGATGTCATGGCTTTGATCCCGGCTTTGTCCGTGCCGGCATTTCATTCGTTCACCCATGATCCTTTTGCAACAGCAACATAGTTTAAAACGCCGTTCGCTGCTGCCGATGAATCCAGACGGCGCGAGGAGAGGCCCATATCTACTGGGCCTCTCCCGGTTGCTCCGTCCGCATAGCGACTGGCTAACAGTCAGGAGGTATCCCCCTTACCTTCCCCGCATGCCGGCGCCGTACAACTCGCGCTCACGACCGACGTCCTCAGGGGATAGCGGCGGGCTGGCGGCGTCGAAGCCGTTCCAGCCGGACTTTTGCCAGGCAGTGCTCCGATCCTGCAGGTTCACGGACTTCTCATGAAGAAGGGCGTCAAGACGCGAGCGGTCTGGCTCGGATATCCTCGCCGATACCAGTGTTCCGCCACGTCGAACGCCCTCGGCGTAGCGCGACGCGTCTTCCTTGGAAACGCCGGCTTGGGTCAATGCTCCGACGATGCCGCCGGTTGCGGCGCCCGCCGCGGCCCCAACCGCCGTCGAAGCCAGCCAACCCGCAGCGACGACCGGCCCCAGTCCCGGAATCGCCAGCAATCCAAGTCCCGCGAGCAGTCCGGCTGCGCTTCCGAGCCCCGCGCCGATGCCGGCGCCTGTGCCCGCACCTTCGGCGCGGTCGTCGACGCCGTCACGGTCGCGGTCAACCTTGCCGGTGGATGAGCCGTACCAGTTGTCGGAATTGTTCGCGACGATGCTGATGTCCGAGTGCGGCACGCCTGCGGCCTCGAGGCGTCGGACCGCACGTTCCGCATCCGAATAGTTGTCATAGAGTCGAGAAATGGTGGTCGTCATGTTTCATCCTCCTGCTTACTTGACGGGGTTCACGTTGCCCTGGAAGTCCACGCTCACGTTGGCCTTGGTCCCGGCCTTGTCCGCCTTGCCGCGCCAGACGCCGTTGTCGTCCTTTTGCAGGCCGGAAACATTGGAATAGCCCGCCGCCTCGATTTTCGACTTCGCCTGGCCCTCGGTGAAGCTGTTGCGGCCTGCGACAGGTGCGTTCGAGTTGTTGCGATCGGAGCTGTTGACCGCGTTGTTGCCCGGCCCGCTCTGCGCCGGCTGCGACTGCGCGCTTACAGGCACTGATCCGAGCAGCAAGAGAGCTGCAGCGAGCGAAAATAGACGTGACATCGTTTGTCCTCCGACAGTTGATTGTGCCGGTCGACAACAGACGAGATTCAGATTGGTTGCTTTGCTTCTGCGATCGAAAGCGCGCGTGAATGATGTGCTGCGAGCACTACGAGGTGCGCTCTGTATGAGCTTGCTGCACTAACGTCAGCGGCATCAGGTCGCGTAGGAACAATTGCCAGTATTTCCCGTTGAGGCATCTTCGCGCTCTGGACGCGTTCCGCATGGCTGAGCGGAATCTCAGACGGTATCGTTCACGGGCCGAAGGTGGGCTCCAGCTCACGCCACCCAATATGGCTCCCGCAGCTTGCGCTTGAAGATCTTTCCCGTTGCCTCGCGCGGCAGCGCGTCGCGGAATTCGACGTCCTTCGGCACCTTGAAATTGGCAAGCCGCTCGCGCAGGAACGACTGGACCGCGGCCGACGAGAGCGCCGCGCCCGGCTCCGGCTCGACATAGGCGCAGAGCCGCTCGCCAAATTCGGCGTCGGGAATGCCGAACACGGCGCAGTCGCGCACGCCGGGCATTCCGATCAGCGCGTTCTCGATCTCGGCGGGATAGATGTTGACCCCGCCCGAGATCACCATGTCGCGCTTGCGGTCGCACAGGAACAGATAGCCGTCCTCGTCGAGATAGCCGACGTCGCCGACGCTGACGAGCCCGTCGCGGCCGGCTTCTGCGCGCGCTTCGGCCTTGCCGTGATAGTCGAAATCCGGCACCGAGGCCTGCCGCATGTAGATTTCACCGGGTTCGTTGGCGTCGCACGGGCTGCCGTCGGGGCGGAAGATCCTGACCACACCGCCCTCGATGGCGCGGCCAACGGTGCCGGGCTTCTTCAGCGCCTCTTCGGCGGAATGCCACACCGGAATCCCGGTCTCGGTCGAGCCGAAATATTCGTTGATGACGCCTCCCCACCAATCGATCATCGCCTTCTTCACGTCGGGCGGGCAGGGCGCCGCGCCATGAACGACAAAGCGCAGCGAGGACAAGTCGTAACGCCGCTTCACGTCGTCGGGCAGCCGCAGCAGGCGCACGAACATCGTCGGAACCATATGCATGTGCGTGACGCGATGGCGCTCGATCAGTTGCAGCAGGTCCTCGGGATCGAAGCGCGGCTCCAGCACGATGGTGCAGCCGCTGCGATAGGCCAGCATGCCGTAGGAGTGCGGGGCGGAATGGTACATCGGGCCGTTCATCAGCACGACCTGATCCTCGTTCGGCTTCACGCCATAGGCGATCGCCCCGACGCGCTCCGAGGCCGCGACCTGCTCGGGCCGCATCGGCATGCGCCGCACGCCCTTCGGCATGCCTGTGGTGCCAGAGGTGTAGAACATCGGCGCGCCGCGGCGCGGCGGCTGCGCGAGTTCCGGCTGCCTATCCCGCCATTTGTCCCAATCGGTCAATCCGTCCGGCACCTTTGTGAGCGCGGCGGGGATGTCGAACGCGCCGGCGATCTCCGGCGGCGTCGGCACGATCATCAGCGCCAGGCCGTCCGGCAGGCCGTCGCGAATCTGCGGCAGCAGGTCGGCATGGCAGATCAGGATGTCGGCGCCGCTGTCGGCCAGAATATAGCTGACTTCGGCGGCCTTCAGGTGCCAGTTGATCGGCACCACCGGTCGGCCGAGCGCGGCGGAAGCCGCGACCACCTCGAACAGGGCGAAGTCATTGCGCAGCATCATGGCGACCGGCGTGCCCTCGCGCCCGCCGAGCGTGCTGATCCCGCCTGCGGCCCGTCTGATCCGCGCATGGAGTTCTGGATAGTCGATCCGGCGCTCGCCGCTGATGATCATGGGAGGTCCTCTACCGGTCATCGAGAATGTCGCCGAACGGCACCCAGCTCTTGCCGTTGAAGCGGCGGAGCTGAAGCTGCTGGAACGGCAGATAGTCGTCCGGACCGGTCGACACGCTCATTCCGGGCAACAGCAGCGGCAGCTTCACCTCTTTCAGCGACGCGGCCTGCTTCAAGATGTTGTCGCGGCTGACATCGTCCTTGCAGGCGCTCAGCACCGTCATCAGCAGCGTGGCATAGTGATAGCCCGCCGCATAGTTGGAGTTCGAGAGATCCGCTGTCGGCATGTATTGCTTCATGAACGCGAAATATGACTTCACGCCGGGATCGTCGGCCCATTGCGGGTCCATCGTGTCCTTCTGGTTGCTCGACGAGATCAGTCCGACCGCATTGTCCAGTCCCGCCGGCTCCAGGAACGAGATCGAGGAGGCCGAGGTGGGTACGAAGGACAGCTCCGGCTTCCAGCCGATCTCGGCTACACCCTTGACCATCTGCGAGGTGAACTTGCCGAGCACGACGCCAAACAGCACGTTGGCGCCTGACGCCTTCAGCGTCGAGAGCTGCGAGCTGATCGTCGGCGCGCTGGTCTCGTAGCTCGCCTCCGCGATGATCATGCCGGCGGCCTTGGACCCGAGCGCGCGTTTGAAGCCCGCGACATAGTCGCGGCCGAAATCGTCGTTCTGGGCCAGGATCGCGATCTTCGCGTCGGGCTTGGCCTGCAAGACATACTTGGCATAGACGACGCCCTCGGATTCGTAGGCCGCCATGCCCGGCATCGTCCAAGGATTCTTCTGCGGATCGGCCCATTTGGTGGCACCCGAGAGCACGAACAGCTGCGGCACCTTCTTGGCGTTGAGGTAACGCTGCACGGCGCTGTTGGTGGCGGTGCCGAGCGAGCCGAACATCATCAGCACCTCGTCCTGCTCCACCAGCTTGCGGGTCTGCTCGACCGTCTTCGGCGGCGAGTAGGCGTCGTCCAGCGTGATGAACTTGACCTTGCGGCCGTTGACGCCGCCTTCCGCGTTGACCTTTTCGAAGAACGCCTCCTGCGTCCGTCCGATCGCGCCGAAGCCGGATGCCGGACCGCTATAGGGCAGGGTCTGCCCGATCCGGATCTCGTCCGCACCGGCGCTGCCGGCGGCAAGCGTCAGCGACGATAGGCCGATCAGTGCGGCTGCCAGCTTCATGGTGTCCTCCCGTTTGTCTTGTCAGTCCAATTTTCTTGTCGGACCAAGCGTCAGGCGCTGGCGCGCAGCATAAAGTCGTGACGCGCCTGATCGAATTCGCCCTTCATCCGGTCGACCAGCTCGGCGACCGGAGGCGCATCCAGGATCTGGCCGATGCCCTGGCCCGAACCCCAGATGTCGCGCCACGCCTTGGATTTCGTGTTGCCGCCGGAGCCGAAATTCATCTTCGTCTTGTCGGCGAGCGGGAGATTGTCCGGATCGAGCCCCGCGGCGGCGATCGAGGGACCCAGATAGTTGCCGTGCACGCCGGTGAACAGGTTGGTGTAGACGATGTCGTGCGCGGCGTGCTGCGTCAGCGCGGACTTGTAGGCTTCGTCGGCATTGGCTTCCTGCGTCGCGATGAAGCGCGTGCCCATATAAGCGAGGTCGGCGCCCAGCGTCAGCGCGGAGGCGATGCCAAAACCGTCGCTGATTGCGCCCGATAGCAGGATCGCGCCGTCGAACCATTGCTTGACCTCGCGCACCAGCGCGAACGGCGACAGCGTGCCGGCATGGCCGCCGGCGCCGGCGCACACCAGGATCAGTCCGTCGACGCCTTGCTCCGCGGCCTTGCGCGCATGCTTGACGTTGATGACGTCATGGAACACCAGCCCGCCATAGGAGTGCGCGGCCTCGACGATCTCGGCGGGCGGCCGCAGCGAGGTGATGATGATGGGCGCCCTGTGCTTCACACAGGTTTCCATGTCCTTCATCAGCCGGTCGTTGGAGGCGTGGCAGATCTGGTTGACCGCATAGGGCGCAACCTTCTTGCCGGGATTGCGCGATTTGTATTCGCCGAGCTCGTCTTCGATGCGGCTCAGCCACTCGTCGAGCTTTTCCACCGGACGGGCGTTGAGCGCCGGAAACGAGCCGACGACACCGGCCTTGCATTGGGCGATCACCAGCTCCGGCCCTGAGACGATGAAAAGGGGCGAGCCGACCACGGGCAGCTCCAGATTGTTCTTGAGCAGAGCGGGCAGTGCCATCCGATCCTCCTGACGACGCGCGTCAACGGCCTGCCGGCCGGGGGTGAGCGCTTCCATGTCGATTGTCGCGTCGGCGGGGTGTCCGCCGTCCAGCGCTTTGTCCCCACTATAGGGTTGGACGGCGGGCGGAGGATCGTTCAATATTGAACAAGCGGATATTCAGATTTGTACGGAGCCGGCGGTGGATTGGGATCTCTGCAAGACCTTCGTCGCGGTCGCCGACACCGGCAGCTTCACCGCTGCGGCAAAACGTCTGCATGCCAGTCATCCGACCGTCAGCCGCAAGATCGCGGCGCTGGAGGCGCAGCTTGGCACCAAGCTGCTGGCGCGGGCCGCGGATGGATTCGTGCTCACCGCCGATGGACGTACGCTGCGAGAGCACGCGGAGGCGATGGCCGTTGCCGCACTCCGGGCCGAGGCCGCCGTTGGCGCCGGCGGGCGCAAGGCGCGCGGCACGGTCAAGCTGTCGATCGGCGCGACGCTGGCCTCGCACTGGCTGATGCCGCGGCTGCGATCGTTTCTCGGCGCGCATGACCACATCCGGCTCGAGATCATCACCCATCCGTTTCCAGCCAGCGTGCGGCGGCGGGAGGCCGACGTCGTGCTGCGCCCGGTCGATAGCGGCGAGGAAAACCTGGTCGGTCGCAGGGTTGGCCGCCTCGGCACCGGCTTCTATGCCTCGCGCGACTATGCCACCGGCCGGTCCTTGCCGGAGCGGAGCGGCGAGTGGAAGGGGCACAGCGTCATCGGCTTCGCCGATTAGGATTCGAACGCGCAGCTGGCGCGCTGGAGCGACGCGATCACGCGCCAGGGAACCATGGTGATGCGCTGCTCGTCGCAGGGCGACATGCTGGCGGCGGTGCGTGCCGGAATCGGAATCTCCGCGCTGTCCTGCTTCGTCGCGGAGAGCTATCCGGATCTCGTGCGCGTCGCGCCGCAGAAACTCGTCAGCGTCGCCGATCTCTGGCTGCTCGCCCATCCCGATCTGGTCGAGTTGTCCGCGGTGCGGGCCGTCATCGACTTCGTGGCCGAATGCGCCCGCGCCGATCGCGAGCGGCTGCGAGGCTAAAGCATGATCCGGAAAAGTGCGCAGCGGTTTTCCGAACAGATCATGCGCAAACAACAACCTAAAGCGCGATGACGATTCGTCCCAATCTCATCGCGCTTTAAGGCTGGTTGCTGATGACACCTTCGCGCTTCTTGATCACGCGATAATAGCTCCACCACAGATGCGCCGCTGCTCCGCGCAGCGGCCGCCAGGGTTCGGCGAGCGGCGCCATCTGCTTTTCCGTCGGCCGCGCCTTGAGCCCCAGGCCAACTTTGATCCCCTCCTGCACGGCGATGTCGCCGGCCGGCCAGGCATCGCCGTGCCCGAGGCAGAACAGCAGATAGACATCGGCCGTCCACGGACCGATGCCGGGCAGCGTGATCAACGTATGGTGCGCGGCCTCGGCGTCTTCTTCGGCGAGCACGTCGAGGTTCAGGCGCTGCGCAGTGATCTCGCGCGCGAGATGTTTCAGCGTCTTGATCTTGGCCGCGGAGAGGCCGAGCCGTCCCAGCCGGTCGGTACGGGCGCGGCGCACCGCGTCATGGTCGAATGGATCGAAAGCGGCCGACAGCCGCCCCCAGATCGCCGCGGCGCTCGCCGTGGAGAGCTGCTGCCCGCAAACGATGTGGGCAAGCCCCGTAAAACCCGGCTCACGGCGCCGCAGGGCCGGCATGCCGGCGATCTCGAGTACGGGCTTGAGGCGCGGGTCGCGCTTGATCAGCGCGTGGACGGCGTCTTCGAGGTCGGACTGGGTTTCGAGGTGGATGGTCATGGTGGCTCAACTTGTCATGCGCGGGCTTGCCGTCTCTGCTAAGGCTACGCTGGCCCAATACCGAGACGCCCGCCGAAGCCTTCGGCGTAGGCGGGACCCGCGCATTGATCTCCTATCGTAACAGAGTCCCGGAAGATGGATTGCCGGGTCAAGCCCGGCAATGACGAATACACCGAGAACTCATGCCACCCGTTTTCCGATTTGCCCCCAGCCCGAATGGCCTCGTGCATCTCGGCCACGCCTATTCGGCGCTGCTCAATTTCGACCGTGCGCGCGAGACCGGCGGGCGGCTGTTGCTGCGGATCGAGGACATCGACGCAACGCGCTGCCGGCCGGAATATGAGACGGCGATCTACGACGACCTCGCCTGGCTCGGCATTGCCTGGGAGATGCCGGTGCGGCGGCAGTCGGAGCATCTCGCCGTTTATCGCGCCGCGTTCGAAAAGCTCGCTGCGCTTGGTCTCCTCTATCCCGCGTTCGAAAGCCGCGCGGAGATCGCCAAGCTCGTGGCCGCGCGCGAGGCCGCTGGGCCATGGCCTCGCGATCCCGATGGCGCACCGCTTTATCCGGGTGACGCCAGATCGCTGTCGGCCGGCGAGCGCGACCGGCTCATTGCATCTGGCGTGCCTTACGCGCTCCGGCTCGACATGGCGGCCGCCTGCCGGCGCGCCGCCGGCCTGAGGTGGACGGAGCTGGGCGTGGGCCCCGACGGCGAGCATGGTACCGTCCCCGCGCGGCCCGAGGCTTGGGGCGACGTCATCCTGGCCCGGAAGGAGACGCCGACCAGCTACCATTTGTCCGTCGTCGTCGACGACGCGCTTCAGGGCATCAGCGAGGTCGTGCGGGGGCAGGACCTGTTTCACGCCACCTCGGTTCACCGCCTGCTCCAGGTCCTGCTCGATCTGCCGGAACCCGCCTACCGCCACCACGCCCTGATTCTGGACGAGGCGGGCCGGAAGTTGTCGAAATCGGACCGCTCGACCGGCCTGCGCGAGCTGCGCGCTGCCGGCGCTACGCCCGCCGGCATCCGCCGGTTGGTGGGATTAGGTTAAGTTTCTCTGGGGGTTAGCAAAACGCCGCCGTGACTCCAGGGGTTCCGCCGTGCGATGCTTGCTTGAGAGCCTGGGGATCGAAGGGGACCCTTCGAAGGGATTCATGGCGGCGAAAACGCGCTCAGCGCGCACTACGCGAACGTCCAGGCGACCGCCTCGGAAGCGGTCCGGGGCGACCGGCCGGTTGCGCAAGCGCAGCGCCAAGGCCGTGGCGCCGGACGTGGTCCAGGCCGCGCTCGCCGCCTTCGCCCATGAGGTCCGTACCCCGCTGACCGGCATTCTCGCGATCAGCGACCTGCTCGCCACCTCCGATCTCGGCGAGCGGGAGCGGCGCTGGGCCGACACCATCAAGGCCGGTGCCGAGCATCTGGCGAGCCTCGCCACCCTGTTCGTCGATGCCGCTAGGACCGGCAAGGGGGCGGGCAAGGGTGGAAGTGCCTTGCGGCAGGATTTGTTCGATCTGCGCGCGCTCGCCCGCAGCGCCGGCGATTCGCTCGCCGGACGCGCCGCGGCCAAGGGGCTCCAGGCCCAGGTCGATATCTCCGAGAAGCTGCCGGGGCTGGTGGTCGGCGATCCCGTCCGCCTGCGCGCCGCGCTCGAGAATCTGATCGACAATGCGGTCAAGTTCACCGAGCAGGGCGGTGTCGCGCTCGCGGTCGCGCCTTGGCGTCCCGCCAAGGGCAAGGCCAGAGACAAGGCGAAGGGCAGGGTCGGCGTCGCCTTCGCGGTGTCCGACAGCGGCATCGGCCTGACCATGGCCGAGATCAAGCGGCTGTTCCGCCCCTTCACCCAGGCCAATGTCACCATCGCCTCGCGTTTCGGCGGCGCCGGCTTGGGCCTTTCCTCGGTCAAGCAACTGGCGCGCGCGATGGGCGGCGACATCACGGTCGCACCGCGGCGCGGCGGCGGCGCCACCTTCACGCTGACTATGTCGCTCGACGCGACGGAAGCGCGCAAATCCCGCAAGTCAAAGGGCGAAGCCGAGGCGGATGCGATGGCCGCGCTGCGCGTGCTCAGCGTCGAGGACAACCCGTTCGGCCGCGTCGTCCTCAACACCATCCTGACCGAGCTCGGCCACCAAGCCGAGTTCATCGGGCGCGGCGAGGACGCGGTGAACCGGCTCGCGCAGGGCGCGTTCGATGCGGTGCTGATGGACATGGTGCTGCCTGGCATCGACGGCGTCGAGGCCATCAGGCGGATCCGGACCATGCCGGCGCCGCTGGCTCAGATCCCCATCATCGGCGTGTCCGGCCGCGGCGAGGACGAGGCGGCCTCGCGCGAGGCCGGCGCCGACGCCTTCCTGGTCAAGCCTGTGTCTCCGCGCGCTTTAGCGACTGCGCTGCTTGAAGCGAAACGCCGTGAGGAAGCCGCGACTTGATGATCGCGGCGTTGAGCTCCCCGCCGTAGACGAAGATCGCGGCGATGAAATACAGGAACACCAGCGCGATGATCACCGAGGCGAGTCCCGCATACATCGTCACGTAGTTGTTGGCGAAGCGCGCCAGATATTGGCCGAACACGATGCCCGAGATCAGCGACGCCACGATGGTGAAGACGATGCCGGGCAGGATCTGGAGGAAGGCGCGCCGTCCCGCCGGCAGCCAGGCATGCAGGATGATCAGCGCCACCACCAGCGCACCCACGGTGATGCCGTAGCGCAGCCAGGTGAGGATGCTCTCGTTGGACTCGACGAACAGCGGGATATGGCGCCGCGCCGCCTCGATGAAGAGCGGGCCGAGCACGATCAGGAACGCCATGGCGAGCGCGGTGAAGGCCGCGACCAGCGTGTAGCCGATCGATTCAAGGCGCAGCCAGTACCAGCGCCGCATCTCCACCACCGCATAGGCGCGGTTCAGCGCGACGCGGAGCGCCTCGACGCCGTTGGAGGCGAAGTACACCGACAGTGCTGCACCGATCGTCAGCACGCCGGTGCGGGTCGTGGTCAAAACGTCGTGGACTTCCCCCGAGATCGAATCGGCGACCTGCTTGGGCCAGACCTGAAGCATCAGGCTTGCGGCCTGATCGGCAAGTTCCTTGGAGCCGAAGAAGCCGGCGAGCGAGGTCAGCACGATCAGGAACGGGAAGAGCGCCATCAGGGTCGACAGCGCGATATGGCTCGCGATCGCCCAGCCGTCGTCGGCGAGGAAGGTGTAGAAGGCGTCTTCCACGACGACGTAGATGTAGCGGATGGCCTTCACAGCTTACTCCGGATTCGCCTTTCCCCGCATGCGGGGAGAGGCGAAGAAGACAGGCGACGAGCGCAAATCGGAAATCATCCAGCTAGCTTCTGATATTATTGGCTTAAAAGCCAGATCGGGAACGCCATGGCGGACCAGCGCACACGGTGTTATCTACCGCTGATGGCATCTCTCCTGAGTACTTTCATCCTGCCGGTGGCAGCTGGCGCCGTGGCGTTGGTGCTGCTGCTCGGTCTCGTCAACATGATGCGCGGCGGCTCGCCCAACACCTCGCAGAAGTTGATGCGCTGGCGCGTGCTGCTTCAGTTCGTGGCGATCGTCATTGCCATGCTCGCAGTCTGGGCAATGGGGCGTTAAAAATGGTGACGCTGAATCGCATCTATACGAAGACCGGTGACGACGGCACGACGGCGCTCGGAACTGGCGAGCGCCGTCCGAAATACGATCTGCGCATCGAAGCCTACGGCACCGTGGACGAGACCAATGCCGCGATCGGCGTTGTCAGGCTCCATACCCATGACATGCCCGAGTTCGACGCGATGCTGGGCCGCATCCAGAATGATCTGTTCGACCTCGGCGCGGACCTCGCAGTGCCCGAGCGTGAAGGCAAGGCCGAGCGGCTGCGGGTGGTGGCAAGCCAGGTCGAGCGGCTCGAGCGCGACATCGACGCGCTCAACGACAGACTGGCGCCGCTCACCTCCTTCGTGCTGCCGGGGGGCACGCCGGCCGCCGCCTACCTCCACGTTGCCCGTACGATTTGCCGCAGGGCGGAACGCGTGATGGTGGAACTGGCGGCCCGGCCCGGCGAGCCCGTGGGCGCTGCTGGCATCCAGTATATGAACCGCTTGTCCGACTTCCTGTTTGTCGCCAGCCGCGCCGCCAACCGCAACGGCGCCGGCGACGTGCTCTGGGTTCCGGGCCAGAATCGCTGACCCCCAAGATTCTGCCCATTGAGGTCGATATTTCTAAGGTCTAAAATTTGGCCCTGTCGCGCGTTGACCGGGCTGGATCAGGCCTTTAGGTTCCGCGCCAGTTGATAACCCCCTTCCCAAATTGAGTGAAAGAGGATCGATGAAGGTCTTGGTGCCGGTAAAGCGGGTGGTTGATTACAACGTCAAGGTCCGCGTCAAGGGCGATGGATCGGGCGTTGAACTCGCCAACGTCAAAATGTCGATGAACCCGTTCGACGAAATCGCGGTCGAGGAAGCGTTGCGCCTGAAGGAAGGCGGCAAGGCCACCGAGGTCGTCGTGGTTTCCATTGGACCGGCGCAGGCCTCGGAGACGATCCGCACCGGCCTCGCCATGGGTGCCGACCGCGGCATCCTGGTGAAGGTCGAGGGCACCGTCGAGCCGCTCGCGGTCGCCAAGATCCTGAAGAAGGTTGCGGATGAAGAGCAGCCCGGCCTGATCATCCTCGGCAAGCAGGCGATCGACGACGACAGCAACCAGACCGGTCAGATGCTGGCCGCGCTGCTCGGCTGGTCTCAGGCGACGTTTGCTTCGAAGCTCGAGGTCGAAGGTTCTGACTTCAAGGTCACCCGCGAAGTCGACGGTGGTCTGCAGACCGTGAAGCTGAAGGGGCCGGCAATCGTCACCACCGACCTGCGTCTCAACGAGCCGCGCTATGCCTCGCTGCCCAACATCATGAAGGCCAAGAAGAAGCCGATCGCGGAGAAGACCGTCGCCGATTACGGCGTCGACGTCGCCGCGCGTCTCGAGGTTCTCAAGACGACGGAGCCGGCGGGCCGCAAGGCGGGCGTCAAGGTCAAGGACGTCGCCGAGCTGGTGTCGAAACTCAAGAACGAAGCCGGGGTGCTCTGATGACGACGCTTCTGATTGCCGAACACGACAATGCGTCGCTGAAGGATGCGACCAACAAGGCCCTGACCGCGGCTGCCGCGCTCGGCGCGGATGTCGACGTGCTGGTGGCCGGCCAGAACGCCAGGGCTGCGGCGGATGCTGCCGCCAAGCTTGCCGGCGTGAAGAAGGTGCTGCTCGCGGAGGGCGAGACTTACGCTCACGATCTCGCCGAGCCGCTGGCTGCGCTGATCGTCTCGCTGGCTTCCGGCTATGACGCGATCGTCGCGCCCGCGACCTCGCGCTTCAAGAACGTGATGCCGCGTGTCGCAGCCCTGCTCGACGTCATGCAGGTCTCCGAGATCACCAAGGTGGTCGCCCCCGACACCTATGAGCGCCCGATCTATGCCGGCAACGCCATCCAGACGGTGAAGTCGAAGGACGCCAAGAAGGTCATCACGGTGCGCACCTCGACCTTCGCTGCGGCGGGTGAAGGCGGCAGCGCCTCCGTCGAGAACGTCGCTGCGGCGGCCGATCCGGGCCTGTCGTCCTTCGTCGGCGAGGAAGTCGCCAAGAGCGACCGCCCCGAGCTGACCTCGGCCAAGATCATCGTCTCCGGTGGCCGTGCCATGCAGAGCCGCGAGAACTTCGCCAAGTACATCGAGCCGCTCGCCGACAAGCTCGGTGCCGGCGTCGGTGCCTCGCGCGCGGCGGTGGATGCCGGCTATGCGCCGAACGATTGGCAGGTCGGCCAGACCGGCAAGGTGGTGGCCCCCGAGCTCTATGTCGCGGTGGGCATTTCCGGCGCGATCCAGCATCTGGCCGGCATGAAGGACTCCAAGGTGATCGTCGCGATCAACAAGGACGAGGACGCGCCGATCTTCCAGGTCGCCGATTACGGCCTGGTTGCCGACCTCTACCAGGCGGTTCCTGAGCTCACCGACGCGCTCGCCAAGCTCGGCAAGTAAAAACGCGCTAAAAACACCGGCCGGAGTGGTACACTCCGGCCGGTTTTTCTTTTTCGAGGCGTTTTCTTTGGCGAGGGGCACGCCGGGGAAGCGATCCAATCTAGGTTTCGAGCCAGGATTCTGATCTAATCGGGCTTCTGATTAAATCGGACCTCCCGGCTCGGGGGATGAGGCAGGCGCGATCTGCGCGCCGTTCCGGTGGATGACATTATGGCGGCAGTGATCAAGAAGGTCGGCGTGATCGGCGCGGGTCAGATGGGCAATGGCATCGCGCATGTCGCGGCGCTGGCCGGTTTCGACGTGGTGCTCAACGACGTTTCGGCCGACCGGCTCAAGTCGGGCATGGCCACCATCAATGGCAATCTGGCACGCCAGGTCTCCAAGAAGGCCGTCAGCGAGGACGACAAGACCAAGGCGATGGCGCGCATCAAGCTCGCCGAGAAGCTCGACGACCTCGCCGATTGCGACCTCGTGATCGAGACCGCGGTCGAGAAGGAAGAGGTCAAGCGCAAGATCTTCCACGAGCTCTGCGCTGTGCTGAAGCCGGAGGCGATCGTCGCCTCCGATACCTCCTCGATCTCGATCACGCGGCTTGCCGCGGCCACCGACCGGCCCGAGCGCTTCATCGGCATTCACTTCATGAATCCGGTGCCGCTGATGGAGCTGGTCGAGCTGATCCGCGGCATCGCCACCGACGACCAGACCTTCGAGGCGTCCAAGGAATTCGTCTCCAAGCTCGGCAAGCAGGTCGCGGTCTCGGAGGATTTCCCGGCCTTCATCGTCAACCGCATCCTGCTGCCGATGATCAACGAGGCGATCTACACGCTGTATGAAGGCGTCGGTAATGTCGAGGCCATCGACGCGGCGATGAAGCTTGGCGCGCATCATCCGATGGGCCCGCTCGAGCTCGCCGATTTCATCGGCCTCGACACCTGCCTGTCGATCATGCAGGTGCTGCACGAGGGCCTCGCCGACTCCAAATATCGCCCGTGTCCGCTTCTGGTGAAATACGTCGAGGCCGGCTGGCTCGGTCGCAAGACCCAGCGCGGCTTCTACGACTACCGCGGCGCCAAGCCGGTTCCGACGCGCTGATCCAATTTCCGGTGCCGTAGGGTGGGCAAAGGCGCAAAGCGCCGTGCCCACCATCTCTCCAATGATGCGGTGGAAATTGGTGGGCACGCGTCCGCCTTCGCTCTTTGAGCTACGGCGGACAGGTCGCTTTGCCCACCCTACGGCGCTATCGCCCTTCGGCCGTGCATCGGCGCCGTGACAATTCATGTCGCGTTAACCCATCGCCTCTAGGCTGCGCCCGGTAAGAGGGTTTGCGTAATGGACATGATGGCGATGGTCAGCACCATGCTGGCTGCTCAGCAAGGCGCGCTGCAGTCGAATATCTCGGCGACGCTGATGAAGCAGAACGCGGATATGGAGAAATCCACCGTCCTGACGCTGCTCGGCGCCGGTCAGCCCTCGCTCGCCAATGTCGGCGCCGGCGTCGGCAGCAACCTCAACGTCACCGCTTAAGACACACCCTAGAGCGACGCGGCGGCCTTGCCGGTCGCTGCCCGGAGCAGCTTGAGCGCGTCCTCGCTCGCCCATTCCGCCGGCCCCGCGATCGTCGCGATCTCGCAGCCCTGCGGGTCGACTAGCACCGAGGTCGGCATGCCCAAGGCCCGGCCTATGGCCTTAAGATCCTGGAAAACCTTGGCTTTCTGATCGTTAAAATAGCCGAGCCGGGTCAGATTGGCCTCTTTCAGGAACGTCTTGGGCTTCTCGGCGTCGCGGGTGTCGATGTTGATCGCCACCACCTCGAAATTCGGGCCCGAAAGCTTGCCCTGGAGCTCGTCCAGCGCCGGCATTTCCTTGCGGCAGGGCACGCACCAGGTGGCCCAGAGGTTGACCAGCAGCGTCTTGCCGCGGAAATCGGACAGCTTCTTCGGCTTGCCGTCGGCGTCCTCGAAGACCAGGTCGGGCAGTTTTAGCGGCGCGCTCGCCACGGTCAGGGCGGCCAATTCGCCATGGGCGAGGGGGGCGATTTTCTGCGCCGTTGCCACCGCGGCCCGGCAGGCCGGATCGCCAGAGGGCGCCCGGTTCAGGCCCAGCCCGTACAGCGCGGCAAAGCCGGCCAGCCCCCCGATCGCCACGGTGGCGATGACGAGGGGGATCCGGCGCGTGGCGGAGGGCGTCTTGTCGAGCATATCGTTTGTCATCCGGTCGCAGATATGGCTATCAGGGGCCTCTTAATACGGCTGGCTCCGGCCAGCAAACGTGCGGCAGCAGCGGCAAGCAAGGCGTGAGCAGGGGATCATGAGCAACAAGATGTGGGGCGGCCGGTTCTCGGAACGTCCCGATGAGATCATGGAAGAGATCAACGTCTCCATCGACGTCGATCGTCACCTCTTCGCCCAGGACATTGCCGCATCCAAGGCGCACGCCGCGATGCTTGCCGCGCAGGGCATCATCACGGGCTCTGATGCGAAAAATATCGGCAAGGGTCTAGACACGATTTTGTCAGAGATCGGCAAGGGCGGCTTCACGTTCAAGCGTGCGCTCGAAGATATCCATATGAACGTCGAGAGCCGCCTGTCCGAGCTGATCGGCCCCGCCGCCGGCCGGCTGCACACCGCGCGCTCGCGCAACGACCAGGTTGCGACCGATTTCCGTCTCTATGTCCGCGACGTTCTCGACGAGACCGATGCCGCGCTCGCCGCGTTCCAGGCCGCGCTGGTCAATCGCGCGCTCGAGCATGCCGCGACCGTCATGCCCGGCTTCACGCATCTGCAGACCGCGCAGCCCGTGACCTTCGGCCATCATCTGCTCGCCTATGTCGAGATGGCGGCGCGCGACCGCGGCCGTTTCCAGGACGCCCGCAAGCGGCTCAATGAATCGCCGCTCGGCGCCGCCGCGCTCGCCGGCACCTCGTTCCCGATCGATCGCCACGCCACGGCGAAGGCGCTCGGTTTCGACCGCCCGATGGCGAACTCGCTCGATGCGGTCTCCGATCGCGACTTCGTGCTGGAGACGCTGTCGGCGGCCTCGATCTGCGCCGTGCACATGTCGCGCTTCGCCGAGGAGATCGTGATCTGGACCTCGCCGCTGGTCGGTCTCATCCGCCTCAGCGACAAGTTCACCACGGGATCCTCGATCATGCCGCAGAAGCGCAACCCGGATGCCGCCGAGCTCGTGCGCGCCAAGACCGGCCGCGTCATCGGCGCGCTCAATGGCCTCCTGATCGTGATGAAGGGCCTGCCGCTCGCCTATCAAAAGGACATGCAGGAGGACAAGCAGGGCGCGATGGAGGGCTTTGCTGCCCTGTCGCTCGCGATCCGCGCCATGACCGGAATGGTCCGCGATCTCGTGCCCGACGAAGCGAAGATGAAGGCGGCGGCGGGCGAGGGTTATGCCACCGCGACCGACCTTGCCGACTGGCTGGTGCGGACGCTGAAGATGCCGTTCCGCGACGCCCACCACGTCACCGGCCGTATCGTGGCCAAGGCCGCCGAGGGCGGGGTGGCGCTGCACGAGCTGCCGCTGAAGGAGATGCAGGCGATTGAGCCCAAGATCACCAAGGATGTGCTCGGCGTGCTCTCGGTCGAATCGTCGGTGAAGAGCCGGACCAGCTTCGGCGGCACCGCGCCGAAGAACGTGGCGTCGCAGGCCAAGGCCTGGGCGAAGCGGCTGGAAAAAGAGCGAAAATTGGGCTGAGGGCAAAATTTCGCTTATGTTTCATGGTCATCCGGCTCTCGCCAGAGCGCGCCAATCTCTGTATGGTGCGGCCCGCGTAGTGGGGATTTCGTCGTGACGTCAAAGTTTCGCCCGGCCGGCTCGGGGTGGGCCATCATTGTCTTGAGCCTGACGGCGCTTGCGCTTGCCGGCTGCGGCCGTAAGGGCCCGCTGGATCTGCCGCCGACCGCCTCCAGTGCATCCACGGCCAATGTCGCGCCTCCAACCGACACCGAGGCCGAAGCCCAGAGGACGCCGAGCGTGTTCAATCCCACCTACGGTGCGGACGCGGCGCCTGCGGCCGCCAAGGGCAAGAAGAAATCGTTTATCCTCGACCCGCTCCTGGACGAACCTCCCGGCAAAAAATGAGCCGGGATAGCTGAGCCGACGCCATGAACCATTTTGACTATCGCAACGGCGTGCTGCACGCCGAGGCCGTGAACCTGTCCGAGCTGGCCGCAACCGTCGGTACGCCGTTCTATTGCTATTCGACCGCGACGCTCGAGCGGCACTACCGCGTCTTCGCCGACGCCTTCGCCGGCGAGAAGGTGCTGGTCTGCTACGCCATGAAGGCGAATTCCAACCAGTCGGTGCTGCGCACGCTAGCCAAGCTCGGGGCCGGCGCCGACGTGGTCTCCGGCGGCGAATTGAAGCGCGCGCTTGCCGCCGGCATTCCCGCCAGCAAGATCCTGTTCTCCGGCGTCGGCAAGACCGAAACCGAATTACGCGCCGCGCTGGCCGCCGACATCCTCTGCCTCAACGTCGAATCCGAGCCCGAGCTCGAGCTGTTGTCGCGCCTCGCGACCGAGATGGGCAAAACCGCGCGCATCTCCGTGCGCGTCAATCCGGACGTCGATGCCGGCACGCACGCCAAGATCTCGACCGGCAAGTCCGAGAACAAGTTCGGCATTCCGATCGCCTATGCCCGCGAGGTCTATGCGCGCGCCGCAAAGCTTCCGGGCATCGAGGTCACCGGCACCGACGTGCATATCGGCAGCCAGATCACCGATCTCTCCAAGATGGAGACCGCGTTCCGCATCCTCTCCGAATTCGTGCAGACGTTGCGCGCCGACGGTCACAACATCAGCCACGTCGATTTCGGCGGCGGCCTCGGCATTCCCTATTACATGGACCGCGAGGCGCCGCCCGCGCCCGACGCCTATGCCGCCATGGTCAAGCGCGTCAGCCACAATCTCGGCTGCACGCTGATGTTCGAGCCGGGCCGCATGATCGTCGGCAACGCCGGCATCCTGGTCGCCAAGGTGATCTATGTGAAGCACGGCGACGGCAAGAATTTCGTCATCATCGACGCCGCCATGAACGATTTGATCCGCCCGACACTGTACGAGGCGCATCACGACATTTTGCCGGTGACGCAGCCGGCCACGAGCGCCGCCACGATCATGGCCGACGTCGTCGGCCCGGTCTGCGAGACCGGCGACTATCTCGCACTGGATCGCACGCTGCCGACGCCGAAGCCCGGCGATCTCATCGCCATCATGACCGCGGGCGCCTATGGCGCGGTGCAGGCCGGCACCTACAACACGCGGCCGCTGGTGCCGGAAGTGCTGGTGAAGGGCGATCAATACGCCGTGGTGCGCCCGCGCATCGAGGTCGAGCAGCTGATCGCGATGGATACGCCGGCGCCGTGGTTGTGAGGGATTGAGGGGCGGTAAGGCCGCGCCTCATCCTCGCTGTCGTCCCCGCCTAGTGCGCAATTGCGCACGGGGGGCGGGGACCCATGACCACAAGAAGTGGTTGTTTGGCTAAGCTGGAACTCCGAGTCCCCGTTACCATATCCGCCTGTGGTTATGGGTCCCGGGCTCGCGCTTCCGCCTTCGCTCTTAGCTACGGCGGACAAGTCGCGCCCCGGGACGACGAGGAGAGTGCGGAGCGCTACTTCCCGGCCAATCCACTCTTCGTTCCACCAACCACCACCCCCGCCTTCTTCTCGATCGGCTTGATCGCCGCGGTGAAATCGGACTCGGCGCCTTCCGCGCTGATCACGGTCTCCCACAACCGGCCGACGGCATCGGCGACCTCCATCGACAGGCCGAGCTGCTTCATCTCCTCCAGCGCCAGCCGCACGTCCTTCACCATCAGCCCCGTGGAGAAGCCGAAGTCGAAGGTCCGCGGCAGCACTGAGCGCGGAAACTTGTCGCGGCTCGCGGTGTTCATACCGGAGCCGGCATTGATGACGTCGATCATCACGGCGGGATCGAGCCCCGCCTTGACGCCCATCACCACCGCTTCCGAGGTGGCCACGATCGCGGTCGCCGACAGGAAATTGTTGGCGAGCTTCATGGTCTGCGCCGCGCCCGGCTTCTCGCCGATGAAGAACACTTTTCCGATCACGTCGAGCGCGGGCTTCAACAGCTCGAACTCGGCTCTGGGCCCTGAGACCATCACCGCCAGCGTGCCCTTCTCGGCGCCGCCGACGCCGCCGGAGACGGGGCAGTCGATCTGCACGATGTCGCGTTTCGCCAGCAGGCCGTGGATCTTCGACGCCATCGTCGAGCCGACGGTGGAGAGATCGATGAAGCGCCTGGCGCGGCTCCCTTCGATCACGCCGTTCGCACCTGTCGCGACTTCGAGCGAGGCCTGCAGCGAGGGCAGGCTCGCCATGACAGTCTCGACCTGGTCGGCGACGTCCTTCGGCGAGGTTGCAGCGGTGGCGCCGCGCGCCACGAGCTTGTCGACGGCCTCCTTGCGCGTGTCGAACACGACGAGCTTGTGCCCCGCCTCGACCAATCGTCGTGCCATCGGGAAACCCATGTTTCCGAGGCCGATGAATCCGATGTGCATGGTGTTTCCTTCTTTTTTCTTCGTTGTTTGTTGGATGTGAAGCGGCGATCATTCTCCGCTCGTCCTCCCGGGCTCGCGCTCGACGCGCCCCGGGACGACGGCGGAGAGGCCGGTCTCACGCCTTGCCGTCGATCTCCGCGAACACCTCGCGCGCGATGCGAAAGCTGTCGACTGCGGCGGGCATGCCGCCATAGATCGCGACCTGCATCAGGATCTCGCGGATCTCGTCGCGGGAGACGCCGTTGGTCAGCGCACCCTTCAGATGCGCGCGAAACTCGTGCTGACGGTTGAGGATCGCGATCATGGCGATGTTGAGCATGCTGCGGGTCTTGCGCGGCAGCTCCTCGCGGCCCCACACGGTGCCCCAGCAATATTCGTTGAGCATCTCCTGGAACGGACGGTTGAAATCGTCGACGTTCTTCAGGGCATTGTTGACATAGGCCTCGCCCAGCACCGCTTTGCGGACTTCCAGGCCCTTGTCGTGCATCTTCTTGTCCATGGCGTTTCCTCTATTTCCCTTGCGCTTTCCTTGGGAATGGCGCGCGGAAATTACGGGGTTGCGCCCGGCCAGTCACGTCCTTGTGTTATGCGGGAAAAGGGGTCTCTCCCGTACCGGAACGGATGCCTCAGTGCTGCCGTTGTGCTACGCTTCTCTACCGGGCAACCTGGAGAGTTGATTGAACGGCGTCACCCCCGACCCGTCAGACCCGATCCGCGATGGCGACGCTCTGTCGCGGCTGAAGCTGGCGCAGGCCCTTGATCGGGCCATTTATGCCATCGCGTGGGAACGTGCCTGGCCACATCTGGCGCGGGTGCTGACTGTCGTCGGCCTCTTCCTGGTGGTGTCGTGGGCCGGCCTCTGGTTGGTGTTGCCGTCCGTCATCCGTGCCATCGGTCTCGTGGCTTTTGCCGGTATTGCAATCGCTGCTTTGGTCCCCCTGATTCGTTTCCGCTGGCCGGGCCGCGACGAGGCTCTGAGCCGGCTCGACCGTGGCTCCGGTATCCGTCACCGTCCGGCGACGACGCTGACGGACACGCTGAGCTCGAAAGATCCGGTCGCGCTGGCGCTGTGGCAGGCGCAGCGCGAGCGCACGCTGGCGTCGCTCAAGCGCATCCGTGCCGGCTTGCCGCATCCGCGCCTCGCCCTGCACGATCCCTGGGCGCTGCGCGCGCTGGTCATGGTGATGCTGGTCGCGACCTTCTTCGCCGCCGGCGACGAGCGCGCGATGCGGTTAGGTGCTGCGTTCGACTGGAACGGCGTGCTGGCGCCGACCAACGTCCGCGTCGATGCCTGGATCACCCCGCCGCTCTACACCGGTAAGCCGCCGGTCATCCTGTCGGCGGCCAACAAGGAGGCCGCAGCGCTACCTGCGAGCGGTCCACTCGCAGTTCCGGCCGGCTCGACCCTGATCGTACGCTCCTCCGGTAGCAGCCTCGATGTCGTCACCTCCGGTGGCCTCAAGGAGGTCGCGCCCACCGAGGCCGCGCCGAAGGGCACCAACGAGAAGCATTTTACCATCACCGGCGACGGCACCGCGCATGTCCGCGCGCCTTCCGGCCAGCCGCAATGGGCCTTCGCGGCGACGCCGGACCGCGCGCCGACGATCGCGCTCGCCAAGGATCCCGAGCGTCAGGCCTACGGCGCGTTGCAGCTCTCCTACAAGATCGAGGACGATTACGGCGTCACGGGCGCCGCGGCGCAGTTCGTTCCGCGCGCAACCGAAGACAAGGACGGAACCAAGGACGCGGACGGCAAGGCCGCGCGGCCGCTGTTCCAGCCGCCGCAATTCGCGCTCACCCTGCCCAACGCGCGGACACGCAATGGCGTGGGCCAGACCGTGAAGGACCTCAGCGAAGACCCCTATTCCGGTGCTGACGTGACGCTGACGCTCACCGCCAAGGACGAGGCCGGCAACGAGGCGAAGAGCGAGCCCTTCAACATGCGCTTGCCGGGCCGGCTGTTCACCAAGCCGCTCGCCCGCGCGCTGATCGAGCAACGCCGCATCCTCGCGCTCGACGCCAACAAGAATTCCGATGTCTACGCCGCGCTCGACGCGCTGATGATCGCGCCCGAGATGTTCACGCCGGAGGCCGGGCAGTATCTCGGCCTGCACAGTGTCGCACGCCAGCTCGAGGCGGCGCGCACCGACGATTCCCTGCGTGAGGTCGTGGCGAGCCTGTGGGCGCTCGCGGTGACGATCGAGGACGGCAACATCAGCGACGTCGCGAAGGCGTTGCGCGCGGCGCAGGACGCGCTCAAGCAGGCGCTTCAGCGCGGCGCCAGCGACGAAGAGCTCAAGAAGCTCATGGACAATCTGCGGACCGCGCTGGACAATTACATGCGCCAGTACGCGCAGCAGATGCGCAGCAATCCGCTGGCGCGGCCGGCTATCGGCCTCGACGACCAGATGAAGCGCATCGAGCGGCTGATCCAGCGCGGCAACCGCGAAGCGGCGGCGCGCGAGCTGGACCGCCTGGCCCGCGCATTGGAAAATCCTCCGGGGCCGCCCAGCGCCGAGCAGAAAGAGATGGACGAGATCGCGCGCGAGCTGAACGATCTGCTCCGCGAGCAGAACGCGCTTCGCGACGAGACCGACCGGCAGAGCAAGGACTCCAAGCGCGGTCAGCGCACAAAACCTCTGCCGCCCAAGGTCGCGGAGATCCTGCGCAAATCGAGAGAGCTGCGGCAGAAGACGCGCGGCGCGACCAGCGATCAGCTGGAGGATCTGGCGAAGCAGCAGGACGCCTTGCGCGAAGAGCTCAGGACCTGGCGTGAATCCCAGGGAGCGAGATAGCTCATGAAACACACCTCAATCTGGCAGAATGGCAAGGTCGCACGCGGAAGGCTGGCCACGGCCTGTCTCGTGCTTATGCTGTCCTGTTCCACGGCTTCGCTTGGCCTCGCCCAGTCGTCGCGCGCCGACCAAAAGAGTTTGGATGCACTGCTCGACAGCGCCGAGCGGTCGATGAAGCAATCCGCCGACAGCCTGAAGGACAAGAATTCGGACGAGAGCGTGGGCCAGCAGTCCAGGGCTATCAGGGACATGGAGAAATATCTCTATCCCGATCCGAACGATCCCTCCGCGTCGCGCGAAGGGTCGCAGGACACGCAGGGCCGGCAGGAGCAACTGAAGAAGCGGCTGGAGGCCCTCAAGAAGAAGCTCGCCGAGATGGGCTTGCAGCAGGATGGCCAGAACGGCCAGCGCGGGCAGAAGCAGCCGGGGCAGCAAGGCCAACAAGGTCAGCAGGGCCAAGGTCAGGGTCAGGACGGCGACCAGGATGGCGATGACGGCTTCGACGCCGCCGAGAACGCCATGGGAGATGCCGGCAATCAGATCGGTGAGGGCGATGCCGACGGTGCGACGGCATCGCAAGGCAAGGCTATCGATGCCCTGCGCAAGGGCATGCAGGATCTCGCCGACGCGCTCGGCGGGCAGCAGAACGGCGAAGGTCAGGATCCGGGCGATGGTGACGGCCCCGGTCAGGCTGTCGGCCGCCAGCAGAGCGGCGGCGAACGGACCGATCCGCTGGGCCGGCCGCTGCGCGGCAAGGAATACAGCGACGACTACACGGTCAAGATTCCCGGCGAGATCGATGCCCAGCGCGCGCGCCGCATCCTCGAAGAGCTCCGCCGCCGCCTGAGCGATCCCGCGCGTCCGCAGATCGAGCTCGATTACCTCGAGCGTCTGCTGAAGGATTTTTGACGTCACACTCGGTGTCATCGCCCGACTCGCCGCCTTCTTGTCGCCTTCGCTAAGGCTTCGGCGGCCGAGTGAGTTCTTCGCGCGGCGAAGCCCCTTGGCGGAGACGGGATCGGGCGCCCAGTATTCCAGAGACGGTTGTGATTGAACCGAGAGGCCGCGGCGTACTGGATGCCCCGGTCAAGGCCGGGGCATGACAGCGGAGTGTGAGGATGGCTTAACTCAACTCACCGCGACACGTGCGCTGATACCGCGAGCCACGTCCCGTTCTTCTTCGTCCAGCAATCGGTGTACCGCCCCGTCGCCTGCTGGCCGTCGGCGGTGGTGAAGCTGGTGGCGGCGTGGATGATGGCAAAATCGCCCATGATGCGGATGATGACATCATGCGCATGCAGATTGCGGATCGCGATCGGCCGTGCCGTCTGCTCCAGGAAGCCTGCGCGATCGACCAATGTCTTGTCGGGATTGGAGCAATAGAACTCCGGCGCCAGGATTTCGTCGAAGCGTTTGACGTCGCAGTTTTGTACGGAGGCGACATAGTCGTGGTTGAGCGCGGTGAGCTGGTCGAGGTCTTGGCTCATTGCATTTCCCTCCCTGTCATTCCGGGCGCGCCGAGCGTGGCCCCGGAATCCCAATATTGTTTTACTCCGTCATTTGCGAGGAGCTCGCGACAAAATTGCGAAGCAATTTTGCGCTGAAGCGACGAAGCAATCCAGAATCTGTCCGCAGTGACTGACTGGATTGCTTCGCTTCGCTCGCAATGACGCGGCGGCACTAATCATCAAACATCTTCGGCGGTACGAACCCGCCGAACTCGCGCTCGATCAGCTCGGCGAGCTTGAGCGGCGTACGGTCTTCCAGCCACGGGCCGACGATCTGCACGCCGATGGGCAGTCCATCAGGCGCAAAGCCCGTCGGGATCGCGGTGGAAGGCAGACCAGGCAGCGTCGCGATGCCGGGCCAGGCGAGCTGGTCGGGATAGATGTGCTCCTTGCCGTCGATCTTGATGCGGCGCTGCTCCTGCTCCGGCGAATGGTCGTGCGGATAAGCTGCCGTCGGCATCACCGGGCAGATCACGGCGTCGTACGTCTTGAACAGCTCGCGCCATTGCGCCCGCAGCCGCGTGCGTCCGGCATTTGCCGCCACCCAGTCGCGATGGCTCAGCGCGATCCCGCGCAGCCGCTCCGCGGCGAGGCTGTTGTCGCGCTCGGGGAGCGCCGCAGCCGCTGCCCTGGCGCCGGCATAAACGTCAGGCGCAAAACTTGCTGCGAGGAACGACATCAGCATCCGCATATAGAGCCGCGAGGAAGCTGCGAAATCCGGCAGCAATGGGCTGCTGCGCTCAATCCTGACGCCGGCCTTGGCGAGATTGTCGGCCAGCATGTTGATGGTATCGCGCACTGCCGTGTCTGTCGGCATCACCGGGTCGGTGTCGATCACCAGCACGCGGAAATCCCTGAACGCAGTATGACGCGCCGCCGGCAATTCGAGCCGGTAGGCGATGCCTGCTTCAATAGGGTCCGGCCCGGCCATGACATCGAGCACGAGCGAAAGATCGACGGCACTGCGCGCCATCGGACCGATCACCGAAAGATCGCGCTCGAACGGCAAATGAGGCGCCGGTGGCGCGACATGCCCGCGCATCGCGACGAGGTTGAAGGTCGGCTTGTGCGCATAGATGCCGCAATGGAAGGCGGGCACGCGCAGCGAGCCGCCGATGTCGGAGCCGATCGACAGCGGGCCATAGCCCGCAGCGAGCGCAGCCGAGGAGCCGCCGGACGAGCCGCCCGGCGTGCGGCCGAGATCGTAGGGGTTGTTGGTGATGCCGTAGATGTCGTTGTAGCTCTGCCAGTCGCCGAGCGCGAGCGGCACGTTGGTCTTGCCGACGATGACGGTGCCGGCGTCCTTCACCCGCGTGACCGGCAGAGAATCTTCCTTGGCAATGAAGTCTTTTTGCGCAGGAATGCCCCAGGTCGTCGGCAGGCCCGCAATGTTGTAGGATTCCTTCACCGTCATGGGCAGGCCGAGCAGCGGCTTTCTTTCGCCGCGAGCCAACGCTCCATCCGCGTCACGCGCAGCGCTCAGCGCGCGCTCGAAATCCCGGACGCAGATCGCGTTGACCTTGCCGTCGTGCCGTTCGATGCGGTCGATCGCATCCCGCGTGAGCTCGACCGCGGAGACTTTCCTTGCGGCCAACGCGGCCGACAGCTCGACCGCGCTCTTGAAACTCCATTCCGATTTCGCCACGACATGCTCCTGCGCTTCCCTGAAAGGATGATGCGCAGTTTGGCCGAATGCCGCAACCGCCGTTTGATCGCGATTGATATGCCGGTGAGGCTCGTCGGGCGGACGCCCAAAAGTCGGTGTCATCGCCCGGCTTGACCGGGCGATCCAGTACTCCGAGAGGGTTGTGATTGAAGCGATAGGCCGCGGCGTACTGGATCGCCCGCTCCGGTGCGCAATTGCGCACAAGGCGGGCGATGACTGCGAGTGTGAGGCTGGCTGCCTACGCCGCCCCGATCAATATCCCGACCGCCAGCACGATCGCGCCGCCGAGCACGATCTGGAACACGGCCTGGAGGAACGGCGTGTCCATGTAGCGCGCGCGGATGAAGGCGATTGCCCACAATTCGAAGAACACGACGACGCCGGCTACTCCCGTCGCGATCCAGAATGCGTTCGGCCAGCTGTCTGGGACGAGATAAGGCAGGGTGTGGCCGAGCCCGCCGAGGGTCGTCATAGCGCCGCAGGTGATGCCGCGCAGCCATGGCGAGCCGCGCCCGGTCAGCGAGCCGTCGTCGGACAGCGCCTCCGCAAAACCCATGCTGATGCCGGCGCCGATCGACGCGGCGAGACCGACCAGAAACGTCTGCCAGTTCTGGTGCGTGGCGAAAGCCGCGGCGAACAGCGGCGCCAGCGTCGAGACCGATCCGTCCATCAGGCCGGCGAGGCCCGGCTGCACATATTGCAGCACGAACATGCGGCGGTTGGTCCGATCTTCCTCCGCGCGCACATCGGGGCTGAGGATCTGGTCCGCCAGCTTTGAGGCCATCTCTTCGTGGCCCTTCTCGGCTTCGGCGAGATCACCGAGCAAACGGCGCACGCCGACATCCTGCGCCTGTTCGGCGGCCTTCACATAAAAGCGCTCGGCCTGCATTTCCATCGTCTCGACTTCCCTGCGGATGGTGTCGAGCGACAGGTTCTTGGTGAGCCAGACCGGGCGGCGACGCAGGAAGCCCTTGACGTCCTCGCGGCGGATGGGAGGCAGGTGCGGACCGAAACGCTGCTCGTACGTCTCCAGCAGCATGTGACGATGCCCGCGCTCTTCTTCGGCCATCTGCTCGAAGATCTTGGCCGAATCCGGATAACGCTCCCTCAGATCCTCGGCGAAGGTCATGTAGATGCGGCTGTCCTCCTCCTCGGAGGAGATCGCGACCGCAAGCACCTCGCGCTCGGTCAGATCGGCAAAATTCTTCACGGCGGCCCTGTTCCAGTAGTTTAGAACTATTCTAAACTATATAGGGCGCCGTGGTTCCCGGGTCAAATCAGGCCGCGCCGGCTTTCGTCAGAAAATCGAGCAGCAGGCGGCTCACCTCGGCCGGCTGTTCCTGCTGCACCCAATGGCCGGCGCCGTCGACGAGGTGACAGCCGAGCATCTTCGTGCAGCCGCGCCCCTGCATCGCTTCGAACCCGCCGGGGCGCTGATAGGTGCCCCAATCCTGCTTGCCCGAGATGAAGCAGGAGGGCACGTCGATGCTGCGGCCCGCAAACAGCTGCATCTCGCTGTTGAGCATGCCCGACGTGCCGTAGGGGTACCATTGCAAGCCCCCCTGGAATCCGGTGCGGCCGTATTCGGCGCTGTAATAGGCGAGGTCGCTGTCCGGCAGCCATTGGTTGGCGGCGATCGCGGCCGGCGAGGGCATCTCCTTCGCAACCGTCTCGGCCATGGTCTCGCCCGCGTCCATCACGTAGTAGGTCGGCAGCTTGGCGAGCTCGCCCGCGGACCACGACTTCAGCGGATATGGCTTGTTGTCGGTCCAGTCCGCACTCTTGTGGTGATAGTAGGCGCGGAGGAAATCGTGCACGCCCTGCGGCGCGTGCTGCATGTCCGCGTTGGCCGGCCGCGTCGCGTAATACCATTGATAGTGAATTCGCGGACGCGGCAGCGCGGCGAGCTCGCGATGCACGGGGTCTTCCGCTGGCGGCTTTGCCGGACTGTCGACGGTGTTGAAGGGCATCGGTGGCGCCCCGCCGAACGGCGCGCTCATCAGTGTCACCGAGCGAAACACGTCGGGCCGGATCAGCGCGCACCAGGCCGCGACCGGGCTGCCGAAATCATGCCCGGCGAGATCGACCTGCCGGTAGCCGAACGCCGACACCAGGGCGAGCGCGTCGCGCACGAGGTTGAGGAGCGAGAACGGCGTGAGATCGCCGTCGTAATCGGCGGTCCAGCCCGTGGTGCGGCCGTAGCCGCGCTGGTCCGGCGCGATCACGTGATAGCCGGCCGCGGCCAGCGCCGGCATCACCTTGCGCCAGGAGAAGGCGAGCTCGGGAAAGCCGTGCAGCAACAGGATACAAGGCCGCCCCTTGGTCTCGAAGCCGGCTTCGAGCACGTGCATGCGCAAGTCGTTGATGCCGTCGACATAGCGCGAGCGGATTCCGGCGGGGAGAGGGATGTTTGGGAGTGTTGTCATTATTTCCTCCTTACCCTCCCCTGGAGGGGGAGGGTCGATCGCGCGAAGCGCGAGCGGGGTGGGGTGATCTCTCAACACAGGCAGCGTCCGTTGTGGAGAGACCGTCACCCCACCTCGGTTCGCATTCCGCTTCGCTGCATACGAACCGATCCTCCCCCTCCAGGGGAGGATGGGAGTTCGCGGTGCAACCGCCTTACATCACACCGCTGCACACACGAACGCGTTGCCCTTGCGCCGGATCTTCCCCACCGACGGTGACGGAAAATGCGCGGTGCAGCACAGCGTGTCGGTGTCGCAATAGCGTTCGAGAAAGCTCCGGCGCGTCGTGGCCGCCTTGGCCTGATCGGCGTCGAACTTCATCGACAGCTCCGGATAATGCGTTTGCAGCGGCGAGTGCATGAGGTCGCCGGAGAACACAGCGTCGTCCTTCCCGCGGCCCATCGCGATGGCGATGTGGCCAGGCGTGTGGCCCGGCGTCGGCATGATGCGGACGTGATCGCCGATCTGGTGATCATTGCCGACCAGCTCGTGGCGCCTGGCCTCGACCACCGGCAGCACGCTGTCGGCGAAGGGCGGGATCTCCGTCTTGGCATTCTCCGCGAACCAGTGATCGTATTCCTGCTTGGCGAAGACGTAGCGCGCCTTGGGGAAGGTCGGCACCCAGCGGCCGTTCTCGAGCCGCGTGTTCCAGCCGACGTGATCGACATGCAGATGCGTGCACATCACGAAATCGATGTCGTCGACCGCGAACCCGGCGGCGTTGAGTCCGCGCAAGTAGGTGTCGTCGGTCTTCATGTTCCATTTCGGACGATTGGGGCGCGGCTTGTCGTTGCCGATGCAGCTATCGATCAAAATGGTGTGGTGCGGCGTCTTCACCACATAGGACTGGAAGCACAGGAGCAGTACGTCCTGCTCGTCCAGCGCCTTGGCCTGCCGCATCCAGTCCCGGTTCTCGGCCAGCACCTCGGCCGTCAATCCCGGCAGCATTTCCAGCGCCGGGACGAACGAGGTCTCCTGCTCGATGACGCGATGGATGGTGAGATCGCCGACCGCGTATTTCAGGCTCATGAGAACTCCCGCTGTACAGCATGATCCGGAAAAGTGTGTAGCGGTTTTCCGACAAGATCATGGTCAAACAACAACCCTAAAGCGCGATGTTCTTCATCGCGCTTTAGGCGGCTGGAGGCACCGAGATCTTGACCGAGGGGCGTTCCAGCATCTTCTGGTGGAAGGCGTCGAGTTTCGGATAGGCCTTGCGCCAGCCGCAATCGGCGAAGCGGAAGTCGGCATAGCCGAGCACGCACACGAGCCCGATCTGCGAGATGTCGAACGGGCCGTTCAAAACTTCGGGCATGTTCTCGAAGCGCGCCATGCCGGTCCAGGCCCGGTTCCAGTGGTCGTCCGACCACGCCTGCCATTGCAGGCCCTGCGGCCGCACCATCTTCTCGTAGCGGCACAGCAGCATGGAATCGAGCATGCCGTTGATCAGGGAGTGATTGGTCTTGGCCTTCCAGCGCCGCGGGCCGTAATCCGGGATCAGGCTGCCACCGGCCATCTCGTTGAGATATTCGACGATGACGTAGGAATCCAGAATGACGTCGCCGTCATTGGTGATCAGCACCGGCAGCTTCTTCAGCGGCGTGATGCGCGAATAATCCTCATTGACCGTGCCCGGCGCGACGGTCGCGGGCGTCAGCTCGATCTTGTCGATCAGCCCGAGCTCGATCGCGGCGACGCGCACCTTGCGGGCGAAGGGCGAGGCGGCGGAGAAGGAGAGTTTCATCGGAAAATGTCCTACGCGGTGACCGGCAATTTGTTTTCGTCATTGCGAGCGAAGCGAAGCAATCCAGTCTGTCTCCGTGGAAATAGTCTGGATTGCTTCGTCGCTTCGCTCCTCGCAATGACGGGGAGAGGGCGGAGGCCTTACGCCGCCACGATCTCCTGGCGCTGCTCGCCGAGGCCTTCGATGCCGAGCGTGACGACGTCGCCGACATTGAGGAAGGTCGGCGGCTTCATGCCGAGGCCGACGCCGGGCGGGGTGCCGGTGGTGATGATGTCGCCCGGCAGCAGCGTCATGAACTGCGACACGTACGAGACGCATTTGGCCATGGAGAAGATCATGGTCTGGGTCGAGCCGGTCTGGCGGCGCTCGCCGTTGACGTCGAGCCACATCGACAGGTTCTGCACGTCCTTGATCTCGTCCTTGGTCGCGAGCCACGGGCCGACCGGGCCGAAGGTGTCGTGCGACTTGCCCTTGGTCCACTGACCCAGGCGCTCGATCTGGAAGGCGCGCTCGGAGACGTCGTTGCAGACGCAATAGCCGGCGACGTAGTTCAGCGCATCGGCTTCAGAGACATACTTTGCGCGGGTGCCGATGATGGCGGCGATCTCGACTTCCCAGTCGAGCTTGGTCGAGCCGCGCGGCTTCTCGACCGCATCGTTCGGGCCGGACAGCGAAGTGTTGGCCTTCATGAAGATGATCGGCTCGGTCGGGATCGCGGCGCCGGTTTCCTTGGCGTGGTCGCTGTAGTTGAGGCCGATGGCGACGAATTTCGAGATGCCGGTGACGGGCGCGCCGAAGCGCGGCTTGCCGGAGACGGCGGGCAGGGAGGCCGGGTCAAGGCCCGCCAGCTTCTTCAGGGTATCAGGGGAATAGGCCTCGCCGGTCAGGTCCTTCACATGCGCCGACAGGTCGCGCAATTGGCCGGATTTGTCGATCAGGCCGGGCTTTTCCGCACCCTTTTCGCCATAACGAACAAGCTTCATTCTCGTTTCTCCCTGGAGATGGACCGATCGGTTAAATAGCTTCATGGAACAGGGCGGCGGGAAATTCAACCGCTCAAAACGGGGCGCATTGCAGCCCTTCCTTTGTAGGGTGGGCAAAGCCGCGGAGCGCCGTGCCCACCAATTCTTTTTGATGGCCCGGTATGGTGGGCACGCGGAGCCTGTCATCGGGCGCGCATTCGCGCGACCCGGTGGCTTTGCCCACCCTACGATTGCAGCACCACAAACCTGAACGCATCCCCGTCCCGCTTGATGTGCCCGGCCGAGAAATGCCCGCCGACCACCAGCGTCGGGGTGTCGGCAAAGCGCGCGAACACCTTGTGCCGGGTTTCCGCCGATTGGGCGGTATCGGTGTCGACGACCGAGCACCAGTCGAGATGCGCCATTTGGCAGGGGTGATGGGCGACGTCGCCGCTGAGCAGCGCCTGTTCGCCGCCGGATACGATCAGGACGCTCATATGCCCGGGACTGTGGCCGGGGGTCGGGATCACGCTGATCTCCTCGCAGAGCCGGTGATCGCTCGGGATCAACTCGGCCAGGCCCGCATCGACGACCGGCTTCACGGAATCGTTGAACACTGCGATCTTGTCCGGCTCGGCCGTATAGTCACGCCAATATTCATACTCGGTCTTGCCGAACAGATAGCGCGCATTGGAGAACGTCGGCACCCATTTGCCGTCGACCAGCTTCGTGTTCCAGCCGACGTGATCGACATGCAGATGCGTGCACAGCACGGTGTCGATGCTGTCAGGCGGAAAGCCTGCCGCAGTCATGGTCTCCAGGAACGGCGTACTGCGGTTATTCCAGACCGGGACGCCGCGGCCCTGCTTGTCGTTGCCCAGCCCCGTGTCGACCACGATGCGGCGCGTCGGCGTCTCCACCACCAGCGAATGGATCGACATTTTTAGCCGGCCCTCTTCGGTGGCGAAATGCGGGATCAGCCAGGGCAGCTTCCGGATTTCGTCACTGCTCGCCAAAGGCAGGATGAAGCGGGTCGAGCCGACCGTCTCCAATTCCACGATTTTGGTGATTTTGACCTTGCCGACTTTCCACTGCATGCGGCGCGCCCCTCATTTTCTTGCTTTCGCGAAAGATGCGGTCTTCCGCCGTCGAAGGCAATGGATCATCTGTCGCGATGTTGCGTTATCGCAGGAACCCGAGACCAGAAAGAACCACACGCGAAGGGGAAACCCATGCCAGAGCTCGCCATTTCCGCCGAGAAGGTCGCCTTCATCATCGAGAAGGCCCGCGAATTCGACGTCAAGGAAGCGGCGTCCGATCCGGACTCGGGGTCCAACGCGACCGACGATGACGAGATCGACGTGCTGGAGGACACCAATTCCGATCCGGTCGCAGCCGAACTCTCCGGCTTCATCCAGGCGATGAACGAGGACGAGCAGCTTGACCTCGTCACGCTGATGTGGCTCGGCCGCGGCGACGGCACGATTGACGAATGGGACGATCTGCGTGCCCGCGCCGCCGAGGCCCGCGCCGAATACAAGGCGCCCCGGCGCGAGGCGGTGCAATACCTGCTGGGCGAGCCGATGCTGGGCGATCTCCTCGCCGATGGCATGGACGAGCTCGGCATCGACTGGACCGACGAGCGGACCACGCCGGTATCCTAAGTCGCTACCGCGCGCAGTCGACGATCACGGTGCCGAGCTTGTCGCCCTTCTCGACGGCGAGATGGGCCTGCGCCGTGTCCGACAGTGCGAACTGCGCCGCGATGGTGTGGATCCGCGGTCCCGCCGCCAGCCATTTCGTGATGTCGGCCTGCGCCGCCGAGAGCAGCGCGGGCGGCAGCGCGAACAGCACCAGCGTGCGCAACGCGATGCACTTTTCCATCAGCTCGCGCATCGGCACCGTTGGCGTGCGGTTGCCGTTGGTGGCGTAGACCGCGATCGTCGAATTGACCGCCATCAACCTCAAGGTGGTCGCGATGTTGCCGCCGAAATCGACATCGACCACGCGATCGACACCACGTCCGCCGGTGAACGCCATCGCCTTGGCAACGACGTCCTCGTCCCTGTAATTGACCACGAGATCGGCGCCCGCGCGCCGGGCCTGTTCGGCCTTCATCGCCGAGCTGACTGTCGCGATCACCTGCGCGCCGCCCCATTTGGCGAGCTGCACGGCATAATGGCCAACCGCGCCGGCGCCGCCGGTGACAAGCACGGTCTTGCCGACGATCGGCCCATCCGCAAACAGGCTGCACCATGCGGTCATCGCGGGGATGCCGAGCGTTGCGCCTTCCGCAAAAGAAAGATGATCCGGCAGCGGCGTCACCAGCTGCTCGGCGAGCGCGATATATTCGGCCGCCGTGCCGAAGGCGCGGCCGTTGCGCTGGCCGTTGAACAACCAGACCCGGTCGCCGACCTTGAAGCGCGTCACGCCGTCGCCGATCTGGTCGACGAAACCCGCGCCGTCGCTGTTCGGAATGACGCGCTCGTGTTCCATCGCACGATAGCTGCCGCCGCGCCGGCCGACATCGGCCGGATTGACGCCGGAGGCTTCCAGGCGAATGCGGACCTCGCCTGGACCCGCGACCGGCGTCGTCATCTCACCATAGGTGAGGACGTCCGCCGCCGGTCCCGTCTGTTCGTACCAGACCGCTCTCATCTGGGGCCCGCTTTCCGAAGTTCGTGAACCATTGCTGCTACCTCGAACGCGAACTTCGGAAAGCGGGCCCCAGAAAGGAATTCAAAATTCTAGTGCCACTTATCGATTTGAAGTTCCTGACAGAACTCGCGGCATACACCGCAGGAACTTCAAATCGGTGGCACTAGAGCGTGCCCGGGAACGCGCCGCCGTCGAGCAAAATGTTCTGGCCCGTGATGAAGCCGGCCTTGGCGCCACAGAGGAAGGCGCAGGCATAGCCGAACTCGTCGGGCTGGCCGAAGCGGCCGGCGGGGTTGAGCTTGGCGCGCTCGGCCAGGATCTGCTCCGGTGTCGTGCCGCGCTTGTCGGCCTCGGCCTTTGCGGTGCCCGTCAAGCGGTCGGTCTCGAACGGACCCGGCAACAGGCCGTTGATGGTGACGTTGTTGATCACCGTCTTGCGCGACAGGCCGGCGATGAAGCCGGTGAGGCCGGCGCGCGCGCCGTTGGAGAGGCCGAGGATGTCGATCGGCGCCTTCACCGCCGCCGAGGTGATGTTGACGATGCGGCCGAACTTGCGCGCCATCATGCCGTCGACGGTCGACTTGATCAGCTCGATCGGCGTGAGCATGTTGGCGTCGATCGCCTTGATCCAGTCGTCGCGGGTCCAGTTGCGGAAATCGCCGGGCGGCGGGCCGCCGGCATTGTTGATCAAGATGTCCGGCTCGGGGCAGGCCTTCAGCACGGCCTCGCGGCCGGCAGGCGTCGTGATGTCGCCGATGATCTCGGTGACCTTCACGCCCGGATAGGCCTTGCGGATGTCGTCGGCCGTCTTCTTCAGGGCTTCGGCGCCGCGCGCGGTCAGCGTGACGTCAACGCCGGCTTCCGCCAGCGAGATGGCGCAGGCGCGGCCGAGGCCCTTGCTGGATGCGCAGACGATGGCGCGGCGACCTTTGATCCCAAGATCCACTGTTTCACTCCCGTAATGTCAGGCAGGTTTTAGACGGGCCGCACTCTAGCCAATCGTGGCGCCGCTGATAAGAGAGGGGGCCGCGTCAAAATGCATGGCGCGGTCGCGCGGCGATGCAAATGTGCGGGCATGATCCGGAAAAGTGTGCAGCGGTTTTCCGAAAAGATCATGCCCAGACAATAAGCTAGATGCGCCGTTCCTGCTTGAGGCGGTCGATCGCGGCCGCGGCCTCCGGCGGCAATGTCTTGAAGCCCATCTTGCCGGCCGCCGAGAACAGCGGCCGCAGATGCGAACCGGCGAGGAACGGCGGCTGGCGGTTGGCCGGCACGATCTGGTCGAACACCAGCACCAGCGTGGTGGCGACGAGGCCGACCCTGACGGCGCCGAGTGCGGCGCCGGCGAGCCGGTCGCCGATCCCGGCTTCGCGTATCGTGTCGTTCAGCGCCATGCGGCCGATATATCCAAGGAGCATGCCGACGACCACGAAGATGCCGAAGAACCAGATCCAGTTTTGCAGCAGCGGCGCGTTCGGATTGGTCGCGACCTGCGGCACGATCAGCGGCATCAGCGCGACGGCGATGGGAGCGGCCAGGAGATAGGCGAGAATGGTCATGGCGCTGCCGAGCAGGCCAGTCCTGAAACCGAAGCCGATCGCGACGGCGAGTGCCGCATAGACCGCGAGATCGAAACTGTTCATGAGCGTCAGGCCTGCCTCGATGGAACGCTTGCGTCGATGGAACGAATGAACGCCGGACCGATCATTCCGGTTTCAGATCGTTAAAATCGTCTGTATTGATGGCTCCAAAGCTCAGGGAAAACGCTCAAGGCAAGCGTCATGTCAGATCTATTCGACGTCAGTAAAGAAACCATCCTTGTGACGGGCGCAAGCCAGGGGCTGGGGCGGCAATTTGCCCGGGTTCTGGCGGACCATGGCGCGGCCGTCGCGCTCGCGGCGCGGCAGACCGACAAGCTGAAGAGCCTGGAGGAGGAGATCCGCGGCAAGGGCGGCCGCGCTGCTGCGGTCGCGCTCGACGTCACTGACATGTCATCGATCGCCAAGGCTGTGGATGCCACGGAAGCCGCGCTCGGTCCGATCACGGTGCTGATCAACAATGCCGGCATCGCCATCGAGAAACTCGCGACCGAGCAGACCGAATCCGATTGGGACGCCGTGATCGGCGCCAATCTGAAGGGCGCCTATTTCCTCGCGACCGAAGTCGCGCGCCGCATGATCGCGCGCAAGCAGGAAGGCAACATCGTCAACATCGCTTCCGTGCTCGGCACTGGCGTGCTGAAGGCGGTGTCGCCCTATGCGATCTCCAAGGCCGGCATCCTCCAGGCGACCAGGGCGATGGCGCTGGAGCTCGCAGGCCAGAACATCCGCATCAACGCGCTGGCGCCGGGCTATATCGATACCGAAATGAATCACGCCTTCTGGTCGACGCCCGCGGGCGAGCGATTGGCCAAACGCATCCCGCAACGCCGTGTCGGCGCCGAGTCCGATCTCGACGGCGCGATTTTGCTGCTGGCCTCGAAGGCGTCGCGGTACATGACGGGGAGCATCGTGACGGTGGATGGCGGGTTCTTGTTGAATTGACTTTCTTCGCCTCTCCCCGGCTGCGGGGAGAGGCCGGATTTGCGCGCAGCGTAAAGCCGGGTGAGGGGGGTCTCCGCGAGTCCAACTCTCACCGCTTTTGCCGAGATAGCCCCTCACCCCAACCCTCTTCCCGTAAGAACGGGGAGAGGGAGAAGAGCTACGCATTATCTTGTTTCAGCGCTCCTAGCCGAGGGCGTCAGCAGGATAGCCACGATCTCGACGATCAGCAGCCCGCCGGTGATACCGGCAAGGCGCTCGATGCCGGGAATGATGCTGGACGGCGGCCCTGATCCCTGCACCATCGTCATGATGAAGACGACCGCGCCCTGTGTGCCGACATAGCCGATATCGCGCGCGCTTGCCTGGACATGCGCACCGACCCAGACCCCGATGGCAAGCGCGGCAAGCCAGGGCAGGAAGTTTTCGAACGAGGCGATCAGCACCGCGAGGCCGGCGAGGCCGCCGATCAGGCAGCCGAGGATGCGATGCGTGCCACGGGCCGCGATCTTCTCGCGATTCGCAGCATCGTCGTCGGATATTGCCGGCACGGCCATCACGGCCGCGACCGTGATCGCGGCCTGCGAGAAGCTCGGCAATTGCAGCCAGCTCCATGCCAGCGGCACCAGCATCACACCAAGGCCCGCGCGCATTGCGTGCTGGGTCGAGGCCCATTGCGCGCCGAGAAGGTCGGACCAGCCCGGCGCCCGCGGACGTGGCGGCGCATGATCCTCGCGCGGCGACAGCAGGTGCGAGACCAGAATTGCGGCGAGAGTGCCGATCGTCACCTCGGCAGTACGGTTGCAGGCGACTGACAGCGCCGAGGTCGGATCGTCGAGCGTTGCGAGCAGCACCATGTCGGCCGTGACGGCGCCGAGCAGCCAGGCATAGCCGTGGCGACTGACTTGCAGGCCGAGCACGCCGATGCTGCTGGCGATGAACAGTGCGAGGCTCAGTGCAACCTGGTCCTCGATCAGCCACGGGCTCAAGAGCAGGCCTGCAGCGGCACCGATCGCGGTGCCGACGATGCGCAGGGCGCCGCGACGCAAGGAAGAGGGCGCCGTCACCTGCGTCGAGACGAAGGCACTGATCGCCGCCCACCATGGTGCGTCCACCCGCAGCACAAGCGCCACGATCACGGCCAGCGTGACGGCCAGTGCAACGCGGCTGCAATGATGGCCGCGTGGGCCGGCCAGATCGATCTCCAGCAACTCCCGCCGCAATGCAGAGATCGCTCTCGTCGCGGCCCCGCTCATGGCAGCACGACCACCCTGGCGTCGGCACCCATATAGAGTCTCAGGTCTGGTGGCGGATCGACCAGCGTCAGCGTCACCGGAAAGCGGCGCTTGAGGCGGATCCAGTCAGTGGTCGGCGCCACGTAGTTGAGCAGGCGATTGGGCACGGGTTCGCGGCTGATGCCACGAGCAATGCCGGTCACCTTGGCACGGTGTAGATGCCAGGGATTTGAGTCCAGCGACACCCAGGCCGTGCTGCCGACGGCAAAGCCGCGGATGTAGCTTTCCTTGAAGTTGGCGACGATGCGCCAGGCGCGGGCATCGACGATGCCGATCAGCGGCACATCGGCCTGTGCAGTGTCGCCCACGCGCAGGCTGAGCGACGTCACCGTGCCGCTGGTTGGTGCGACCAGCTTGGTGCGGGCGAGCTGCCATTCTGCGAGTGCCAGCGCCGAATTGGCGCGGGTTTCGGTCGCCTGATGCATGGATAGCGTGGCCTCCGTCGCGGCGACCGACTCCTGTGCGGCGTCGCGTGCCGCATTCGCGCGCCGCAGCGTATCGCTCGCCTGGTCGAGCGCGACGCGGGAGACATCCTGGGCCGAGGCGAGCGTCGTCAGGCGCTTTTCGTTTTCGCTCGCAAAATCCGCGGCCGAGCTCGCCGCCGCCAACGCGTCCCGTGCCGACGCGATCCGGTGCTGGTCGGAGGCGATCTGCGCGCGGGCCTCGGCAAGATCGGCACGCCGCTGATCCAGGGCCAACTGGAAAGGTACGGGATCGATGCTCGCAAGCAGGTTGCCCTCGGCCACATCCTGATTGTCGGCGACATGTACGGCAATGATGCGCCCAGTCACCTGAGGCGCGAGCGCGACCAGATCGGACTGAACATAGGCGTCGTCGGTGAAGGCGACGAACGACGATATCACCTCATAGGCAACGAAAAGCGCTAGCGCGATCGCTGCCGCAAGTCCGACTCGTCGTCCACGCGTCATGTCAGGCAAAACTCCGAGGCAGCGGCGCGCATCAACTTCTCCGAGCTAGATGAGCAGTCTATCCCGGCCGGTTGCAGCTCGAAAAGTCCCGTTCGTGCCGCACCGCTAGTTTGTCCGCATCTCCGCCCTGATCATATCCGCCGCCTTCTCCCCGATCATGATGGTCGGCGCATTGGTGTTGCCGCCGATCAGCGTCGGCATGATCGAGGCGTCGACGACGCGCAAGCCCTCGATGCCGTGCACCTTCAGCTTCGGATCGACCACGGCCATCGCATCGGTGCCCATCTTGCAGGTGCCGACGGGATGATAGACGGTGTCGACGCGATTGCGCAGGATGGCGCGAATGTCCTCGTCGGTCCTCACGTCGGACGTGAACATGTCCTTCTTCTGCAACGCGCGCAGCGCAGGCGTCTCCATCAGCCGTCGCGTGGTCTTGAAGCCCGCGACCATCGCCTCGAGATCCTCCGCCTCGCCCAGAAAGTTCGGATCGATCATGGGTGCAGCGAGCGGATCGGCGCTCTTCAGCCAAACGCTGCCGCGGCTCTTCGGTCTGAGCAGGCAGACATGGCATGAGAAGCCCGCCTCCTTGTGCTTCTTGCGGCCGTGGTCGTCGAGCATCGCGATGACGAAGTGCAGCTGAATGTCCGGCACATCGAGGTCGGGGCTGGTTTTCAGAAAGCCGCCACACTCGGCGAAATTGGTGGTCATGAGGCCGCGTCGCTCCCTGCGGTACCGCTGGATGGCGCGGAGCAGGGATGGCAGCCGTCCCAGTGACGAGTGAACGAAGTGGGGATAGTCGGAGGCGTAGACGAACACGAAATCCGGATGGTCCTGCAGATTGCGCCCGACGCCCGGCAAATGATGCGTGACGCCGAGGCCGTGCGTACGAAGCGCCTCGCCATCGCCGATGCCCGACAGCATCAATAGCTGCGGTGACTGGAATGCGCCGCCGGCGAGGATCACCTCGCGGCGGGCACGCAGCTGCTTCGTCTGCTTGCCCTGCACATATTCGATGCCGACCGCGCGCCCGCCCTCAAACAGGATTTTCGTGGCCTGCGACCCCGTCTCGACGCGCAGATTCGCGCGCTTGTCCATGTGGGGCTGCAGATAGGCGCGCGCCGCGCTCCAGCGCTCGCCATGGTGCTGCGTCACCTGGTAGCTGCCGAGACCTTCTTGGTCCTCACCATTGAAGTCCTCGCGGATGCGGAACTGCGCCTCGCGCGCGGCCTGGTGGAAGACGTCATGGATCGGATTCTCCGAGCGCAGTCTGTTGACGTGCAGCGGACCGCCCTTGCCGTGATACTCGCCGTCGAAATCGGAATTGTTCTCCGAGCGCTTGAAATAGGGCAGCACGTCCGTATACGACCAGCCGGCATTGCCGAGCGCGGCCCAGTGGTCGTAGTCGGCGCGATGACCGCGGATATAGACCATCGCATTGATCGCCGAGGATCCGCCGAGGCCCTTGCCGCGCGGTTGATAGCCGATGCGGCCGTTCAATCCCTTCTGCGGCACGGTATCGAAGGCCCAATTGGCCGCGCTGTACGGCAGGGCAAGCCCGAATGGCGTGGTGATCCGCCAATTGTCGTTCCGTCCGCCGGCATCGAGCAGCGCCACGGATGTCGCCGCATCCTCCGACAGCCGCCCCGCCACCGCGCAGCCGCCGGAGCCCGCGCCCACGACGACGAAATCGAATGTATCAGTCACCGATGTTTCCCCCTCTGCATTTTCTTTGTTGCCGTCATTGCGAGCGAAGCGAAGCAATCCAGGCTGTCACCGCAGAGGGATTCTGGATTGCTTCGCTGCGCTCGCAATGATGGGTGTTGAAACTTACGACATGAACCGCATCAACTTCTCCAGCCGCGCGATCTTGCCGCCATAGGGCGGATAGAGGTCGGCGAGGCGGTTGAACTTGGAGCGATAAAACACCGGCTTCAGTTTGCTGAACGTGCGAAAGCCCCATTCGCCGTGATAGGCGCCGGTGCCGGATGCGCCGACGCCGCCCATCGGCTGGTTGGCTTGCGCGAAGTGGAACAGGCAGTCGTTGACGGTGACGCCGCCGGAGATCGTGCGCGACAGCACCTCGTCGCGGGCGGCGCGATCCTTGCCGAACCAGTACAGCGCGAGCGGCCGGTCGCGGGCGTTGACGAAAGCGATCGCCTCCGCCGGATCGCGATAGCCCAGCACTGGCAGAACGGGGCCGAAAATCTCCTCCTGCATCGCCGCCATCGCCTCGGTCGCGCCGACGATCAGTGTCGGCGGGAATTTGCGGTGTGCTTTCCAGTTCGGATCGTCCGCTTTCGCCGGTTGCAGGATTTTTGCGCCGCGCTGCGCAGCATCTGCCACGAGTCCTTCAAGCCGCGCATAATGCCGGTCGGAGATGACGGAGGTGTAGTCCTTGTTGGCTGGATCGGTGCCGAACATGCGCCGCATCTGCGCGCGCACTTTTTCGGCGAAGGCCTGCAACGAGCGCTCGGGCACCAGCACGTAGTCCGGTGCGATGCAGGTCTGCCCGGCATTGAGCAACTTTCCGTAGGCGATGCGCTCGGACGCCTCCTCGAGATCGGCGGAGGCGTCGATGATAACAGGCGACTTGCCGCCGAGCTCGAGCGTAACGGGCGTGAGATTGCGCCCGGCGGCCTCCGCGACCAGCCGGCCGACCCGGGTCGAGCCGGTGAAGACGAGATGGTCGAAGGGGAGGTGTGCGAAGGCTTTTGCCACTTCGTCCTCGATGCCGGTGACGAGCACCTCGTTGGCATCGAACCGCGCGGCCACCGTCTCCTTCAGCAGCACTGAAAAGTGCGGCGACAGCTCGCTCGGCTTGATCATGACACGGTTGCCGGCGGCGATCGCGCCGATCGCGGGCGCAAGCGTGAGCTGGAGCGGATAATTCCAGGGCGCGATGATGCCGACGACGCCGAGCGGCTGCGGGATCAGCCGGTTGCGCGCGGGCAGGAATTGCAGCGTGGTGGCCACGCGCTGCGGCGCCATCCAGCTCTTCAGGTGCTTGGTCGCATGCCGGATCTCGGAGAACACCAGCATCGTCTCGGCGATGGTGGTCTCGACGGCCGAGCGGTGGCCGAAATCGGCCGAGATCGCCTGCCGGAAACGCTCCTCATTGTCCGCGACCACGGCACGCAGCCGCGCCAGCCGGTCGAGCCGCTCAGCCAGGTCAGGTGCAGGCTCGGCGCGCGCCCGCGCAACCATCGCCTCGAAGGCATCTTTCAGCGCCGGGAGTGGCGCGCTCGCCGAGGGACGGTCTATGGGTCGGTCCAAGGTGTGGTCCATGGGCGGTCTCCCCTGAAAATGGCGTTTGCCCCTGGTTTTATTGCCCGCAAGCTGGGCCTTTGTGGAACTTCTGGCAAGAGCGCACCAAACGGGTCGGAAATCGGCCCAACTCACTGTCATAAAGTCGAAAAAAACGTCCCGTCGGCCCTTTCCAAAGGCGGCCCGGGTTGGTACATACGCCTCGCACCCGAGGGGCTTTGCCCCGGGGTTGCCTTCCAAGGAAGCCTTTGGGACGCGAGAGCAAGCCACGCGAATAGCGCCGGCCCTCATTCATCGTCCCCGGCATTTTGGCCAAGGCAAAGCAACGGTTTAACGCGGGGTGGAGCAGCCCGGTAGCTCGTCAGGCTCATAACCTGAAGGTCATAGGTTCAAATCCTATCCCCGCAACCAACTAAGATGCTGATTTATCAGCATTACTAACTGGCCACCCTGCGGGGTGGCCTTTTTCTTGTCTCAAGAATCGCCACCGAGTCGCCACGGGCCTCATGTCGCCGGTAGAGGGGAGTCTGCAGCACGATCGAAGTGCGGCGTTGCAGTTTCCGCCTATGATCGCTTAGCTCCCTTTCTCCGGCATCGAACTCGTACCCGCAAGAAAGACGGATGGTTCGCCGCTCCATGACACCCGAAGAACTTTCTTAGCCCGCGTAGCCGCCACATGGAGGAGCGACTTTTGCTGTTGCAGGATATTGCGGCGATCAACCTCGTCTACCGCTGACTTTAAGGCAGCTGGCGGTGGGAAAGTTGACTTGGCAAGGAATGGAATGGCAACCGCTTGAAATTCCAGTCCTTTGGCTCGATGCATGGTAGTCAGTCTTACCCCCGGCAAATTCCGTTCGTCGGCCATGTTCGGCTGAAGCCTGACAGTCTCGATTCCGACATCCTTCAGTTTGATGGCCAACCGATCCAACTGAAGCCGGGTGCTGGCCAGAACGCCCACGTCATCGTGCTTCGTTCCCTGCGCCTTGAGTGCAGAGAGCCAGCCGGCTAGACCCGCCAGCTCTTCGTCCTCACCAGCGTAGCTGGCAAGTTCTGGAGTGGGTCCTCTGAACACACTGGTATAGCCGCTGAGGCTGTCCATCCCCTCGTCTAGATCGTCGACAGGAACACCTTCGAGAATAGAGACGGCCCATTTCCGGATTTCGTCGCTTGTCCGGTAATTAAGACGCAACTGCCTTGACCTACCCCGAACATTGATTCCGCAAGCCGCCATGCTGGCGCGTCGGGTGTAAATTCTCTGATGCGCGTCTCCAACAATGAAGATCGAGTTCTGATCTCCGTCCGGTTTCTCGGGAACGATTGCGCGGATGAGACGGAAGGCCTGTTCCCCCATGTCCTGCGCTTCATCCACGATGACAGAAGTGTAGGACAAGCTCGGCGCTTCAGACTGAAGAATCTCGACCGCTTCCCGGTAAGCATCGTCCGGCTCCGCCAATCCAGCGTCCACCATGCGGGCGCGATAGTCGGAGAAGATCGTCCACAGTGCAGATCGGCTCCGCCGGTCCAAGGCGGTTCCCCGGCCTGTCCTTGGCACCTTGAAATAGGCGCGATCGGTCATAACGCCCTTGGCCTGGATTACCTGTTCCCATTCTGCACGCACGAATTCCTCGGAGAGACCGTCAGGCACTCCATGTTTGTCGAACACCTCGCGCCAGATCGTGTCGAGCCTCTCACGCTCCTCACCGAAATAGGCGACGTCGCGTCCGAACTTTTTTCGTTTGAGGAACCCGCTCACCCAACGGTCCAGATTGATAACTTCGATTCTCGGATTTGATCGAGCGAGGTGCTCGGGGCATAGCGTCTTCAGATTGGCCTCAATGTCATACGCTAGGCTGGTGGTAAAGGTTGTGAACAGGATGCGATCATCCGCTCGTGCAGGATCCGCCGCTATCTGATCGGCCAGATGCTTTGCGCGATGCATAGCGACAACAGTTTTGCCTGTTCCGGCGCCGCCGCGAACCAACGCTGGGCCCTTGTAGTCCCGATAGGCCACCCGGCGCTGGTCCCGGTGCAAGAACACCCGCCAGCCCTCCAAGTCGCCCTCGAAGAACCGGCGTAGTTCGTCCTCATTTTCAGGAATAAAGATCCGCTGTCGGCTTTCGTCCGACGCGACGATCGCCGAGAAGGTGGCTTCGGCCTTGGCTGGGACCTCTTTGTTTTCGGGGCGCGTGGCTCCGATGATCGCCCGGATTTCCTCGTCGGAGTAACCGGCCGCTAGGGCAATCAAGATGTCGAAAGTAGTCGTGTCGAATGCATCTTCTTCCGCATCGAGGTCGGCCTGATCACGCAACTTCCGGACCTTGGGAAGCTCATCCGCAATTACCCCCAAGGAAAGCAAGCGGTCGTCGGAGATGTCGGCGAACAATGCCGGCATTTCGGAGCTGCGCATTCCATTCTTGGTGGATGCCGGTGCCGTCTCAGTATCGATTTCCTCGACAATGCGAATCCGGTTGGTAGCTGTATCCACACGTACCCTGCGTCCCTCTGCCCAACGATATGCCTTGTCATGTTCGTTGACATGAAGAAACATGATGTCCTGACCGGTAACGAAGGCAATCGCACGATAGCCTTGGTCAATCCGGATCGATTTAACGCCTCGATCCCGGGCACCTTCAACGGTTTCAAAATTGAGGCCATTTCCGGAAGGATCACTCATGTAACGCATCATCATATCGAGAAACTTCGCCGATACCCTGTCTGGAAGCTTCTTGAGCGAACGCATGCATCCGAGGTCGTAAGAGACCCGGTGGCCAACTTGAACATTCATGCAACAAGCTCCTCAATTTTCCGCAGGATCAGTGCCGCGATCTGTGTGACGGATTGTCCTTTGTCCGGATTGAATGAAACGAGGTCCCATTCCGAAGCGTCGAATGCGTCTTCACAAACCGCGAGTCGGATATTGGACCACCCGATCTCTATCATCCCGACGACCTCTCCATCCTGAATGAGGTCTGCGCCTACCATGTCCGGCACTAAAGCATCGGCAGCCTGAAGGGCTTCGATGACGGGCTGAAACCCTTCATCAACCAGCGAGAGTATCTCGAGCCAGGCTCCGTCTTTTGGACCTTTGCCGACTGTGGTTAGATCAGGCGCCGTCAGTGTGTCGAGCCCCTCGAACTCAATATGGAAGCCTGGGATTCCCTGCAGGAAATTGACAAGCCGCCACAGACCGCGCCATGCATCCGAATATCCTGGCGTCGCGAGCGGATCCCCGGCCACGTCGGGGAGGGTACCCCGGAGCAGGATGCGGCAGTCGTCGAACTTGTCCCTCCAGTGCTGAGGCGATTCCTTCTTAACAGCCAAATAGACGTCGAGATTGCGATCAACGACGTGGCCGAATAGTTCAGCCTCCTCGAGGAAACTGCGTCCGTCGTCGGTCAATGCCGAAATCCGGGGCAGTTCATCGATCCTGCGCCCAGGCCCAACAATTGATCTCGCGAGCACGGAAGCCGGTGCGACGAGATCTGAGGTTGGCAACGACAAATGACGAAACAGACCCTCCAGCGACGTTCCACTCTGCAGTAGGGTAATATCGGATTGCAAATCCGACATCGCTGGAATGGCTAACAACCGGGCCATGACGCCGGCATGGGCAGGGCCAAGCCGCCCCTCTGCGAGAGGGTTGGGACCATGTACTGACGCGTTGGTTTCGAGGTCGTGCCAGCCCAGCGTCCACGCGCGAACGTAACCGGACCTAATCAGAAGGAGCCGTGTCTCAAGGTCTTCCGCAACTGTATCGGCGTGATACTTCAGACCATCCATTTCAACCACGATCGGCTTTGCTTTCAAGCCGCCAACAGGGGTGAAGAGGAAGTCGACACGCTTCCTTGGAACATCTCTGAAGCGTTTATCGATCTGGATCTGGGTTTCGATGTTCCAGAAATGGGTGCGCTGGCCCTCGGTGATCCTGAGCAGAAACCCCTTTCGTCCGCCCTCAAGGATTTGCGGAGTAATGCAACCCTGCCCGAACCGTGCAATAAGCGTCTCCAGGAAGCGATATTCGAGTTTACTCTCGACCAGAAAATCCCGAATCCGCGTGTCTATTCCTGCGTCCGTCCGGGCCAAATGACCCCAGTTCGCCAGGATATTTTCCATCATTTGGAGGGCAGTGTCGCGATCCGGCTCGCCGGGACCGAACTGGGTACGGTAGGATTTCACACAGCGGAAACAGCCACTCTTGCCTTCATCCACGCACGCGCAAGTCCGCAGCGCGTGCGCTGAGCGTTCGACGACGGCACGCATGGAGTCAGGATGCTCGGCCAATTGGCGAAGATATCCGGACCCGCCGGGAACGGCGTCATAAAGAAACAGGCTGCGAACCGCAGCAAGACCGTCGAGCTGCGCTTCGACGACAGTGCTTCGGATGTGATCAACCTTTCCCGCGAAGTGCTTTCGCATGCCTAGATTGATGGCGGCAACGAAGCTCTTGATGTCGTCGTCGTCTGCTTCTCCAACCACCGGGACGACAATACGGATTGATTCAGTTTCGAATTTCCGCATCAGGAAAACTTCCGTCTCCCACGTGTCTCGTGTCAGCTTGTCGTCGTCTCCCGGTTTAACCACACAGCGAGGCTTGTGCTGGCCTCGGTCTTCCTCGTTACGCGGAGGTCCCTGAACAACGCCGCAGTACTTGCAGATTCTAAAAGGTCGCGATTTTCGTCCCTCACCGGCGATCTTCGGACCGATCGGGCTCGACGTCCGAGGACCAAAATTGAAGTCGCGGAAGGCGCAATGGGCGATGAACTCAAAGCCGAATGGGGCTGAGCCAGCCTCGCCTTCCGCGTACCAGGAACTCTCGATCTCAGCCGGCCCATAGAACGGCACCATAGTTCGGTCATAACGTTTTTGCTGGCGATCGTCCGTGTCCCGGATTGCGGCTTGTTGCTCGCTGGTGACGGCGATCACGGTTTTTAGCTCGACCGTGTCATGCGAAGAACCGCTATCACTCCACATGTCGTCGCCGCAACGCGGACAGTTCGTCACAGTCTCCGCCGTCGCTTGGGGTTCAATATGCGAGCAATTCTGACAGAAGCGCCATGTCGACAGATCCCGCTTATGCAGATCAATCCGGTCGATGACGACCTCTCGCCCGTTGGCATAGAAGATCTGACCTAGCGCAAACTCTGACAGGGCAGAGCTTGCCGGTCGCATGTACTCGCGGGTTACGAGGTTATCCCCGTTCTCTTCGCGCCGTCCACTCTCGGGCTGACGCGAGAGTATGGACTTCAGTTTGACGCCCTCTTCGGGGAAGGCGTAGTTCGGCAGCACTCCCTTGTCCGTCAAAAATCTGAGAATCGGCACGTCGTCGATCCCCTGCCGGATAGCGTGGTTGATCTCGCCCTTGTCCCGCTTGATCTCCGAAAGACGCGATTCAAGCTTCTCCTGGGTCATCTCGTGCTCGCGACGTTTCACACGTTTGGCTTCGGCATCGAGTTCGTTGCGATGTGAGATTAGCTCTGCTCGTTCGCTGGCCGTCTCGTCGAAGATCGATCGGATATGCCAGATCAGGGAGCGATCATCACGACTCGTGAGATAGGCGGTGATGCGATCGACAATCTCGGGTCGCGCGACGATATCAGTTGGAAGGAGGCCAAGGAAATCCTTTGCAATCCTTGCTCCGTTCTCATTCAGATACCGGAACCAGTCGAGAGGAAAGCCGTCACCCCGACTTTCTTCCAGCTGGCGAAGCGCATTGCGCACCTTGCCGTAATCTCCGGTGTCGTTGCTACTAGTTACCAAACAGTCAAGCGAGAAGGCCGCAACTTGGCGCAGCAGGACGGAGAGAGCGCCGATGTAGACCCCGGGTGTACGGACCTTGCCGGAGAGCATGCCTTCCGGTTCTTCCCAGAACTGGAGATCGTGGGCGCGCGCGGTGGCTATGGTGAGGTTGAGTGAGTTACCGTCGCGACGACCGGACCTGCCAATGCGCTGTATATAATTCGCCTCCTCGGGTGGAACTGAGCAGAGAAGCAGCGTTGACAGATCGCCGATGTCGATACCCATTTCGAGGGTCGGGGTCGCTGAAATGAGATTAGGCGCCCAGGGTGTCTCCTTGGAGATGAATCCGCTCTCGATTTCCCGGCGCTCGTCTGCTTCCAGGATTCCGGTGTGTTCGTACCCGACCACGCGATGGTTACGATCGGTCCCAAGCAGCGCGGTCGTTGAACTAGTAATCTCGACATCCGCCTCGACAAGCGTTCCGTGGCAGCCGATCCGTGTGCAGGGCGAACCGAGCGCTATAGGATTATCCAAAAGCGCGATTTCCCGGCGGCGGCAGCTGTTGCATCGCAAACGCACTACACGATCGGTAACCGTGATCACACCCGGTTCAATAACGTAGCCGTGCTCAAATGAAGGGGCTGCGCGTTCGATCCGACGAATCACGCTTTCGGCCTCAAGCCAGCGCATCGTCGTCTCAAAGATAGTGGCGTACTGCGAGACAAGCGAAAGTGAAATCGGAAGAAAAAATTTATCGGCCCAGTCTCGGTACCAATTGGTCGAGTGGTCTTGCAGCAGCGGCTGGTATCCGTCGCAAGATCTAAGGAGAGTCACCGGAATAGGCGCGGATCCGTAGCGGTGGTTTGGAACAGGCAAGGTCGATGTTTTGCCAAGCCTCATCGCTAGTGCCGCAGCAAAATAGTTCGGTCCACCAATTCTCGGTGGCGGAGCGAGCATTCCCTTTTCAACGTACTCATGACCGACGGCGCCGCGCCGCCGCATTTGCTGGAGAAGTCCGCTCAAAAAGCGTGCCGCGGTTTCCTCCTTCATCTGGAAGGGACCGGAGAGAGCGTTGGCCAGTTGGCGCGGAAGCTTTTCGGAAACGTTGACGATGAGATCCGGTGAAACCTCGGCAACCGCAACGCCTGCGGCTTCAAGGGTTTGGGACGTGTGCGAACGGTAGGTCAACTCGGAGAAATATTCCCACCCAAGGCGTAGCTTCACGTGCTCAATGAAGCGATCGTCGTCAGGTAGCCGATCGCTGCGTATTAGCTGTTGATAGGGTTCGCGCCAGGTTTGTTCGCGGGCAATGAAGTTGGCAATGAATGCCTCATCGCCAAGTTGCTGACGATGAGCTTCGGGAACACGCGTGATGACTTCCTCGAGCGTGAGTCCTCGCGTTTCGCTCTCGACCACCGCCTTGTAGAGGGATTTCCGGACAACGGCGCCCGTATTGCGTATCTCCGCCACCGCGGCGCGTTGTGCGGCGTCTTGCACCGAGTCCGAAAACATCAAAAGCCGTGGCTTGGCTTTGGGGTCTTCCTCGTTTTGTTCAGAGGCGTAGAAAGTATTGGCGAGGGCGGCGGTCAAGCGGGCGGCACGCAAGCCAAAGAGGAGAAGTCCATGGCCATGCCCGCAGGCCGGGCAGGTACGATCAAATGCTCCCTTCTCATCCGTGGGGTCATAGAGCCAAACCGGGCTACGGGAGCCTGGTTCTAAATCGTTGCCATGATCGCCGGGCGTAAATTCCAAATTATCGGCGTCGAGAAAGCCAGTGATCACATTGCCTCGACCCGAGGTACCTGCTTTTCGACTGATGCTCTCGTGGTAGACTAGCCGCAAGCGATCGACTGATCTGTCGAAAAAGTCTTCATAGAGATCTTGGAGGGGAGCCCACAGGCTTAGGCCTCTAGCGGGCTGGCGACCCAGATGCGCCGTTGTTCCGCAGCGTGCGCAGTTCACGATTGGCAGCACGCGCTTCAAGTCATGCTGATCCATGTCGTGGGCATGTATCAGGTCAACTGGCGAACGCTTTTGACCTGCCTCCCAACGCGGCAGGCTTGAAACCATGCGCGACATCTCGCGCACCCAGGTCTGGACCCGAACACCAAAAAGAGGTTGTGGCGACGCTTCGGACCCAGATCGCGCCCAGGCAATCAGCGACACGATCAACTCCGCGAGACGCATGCGCGCTTCGGGCGGTGACATCGCGATCGCTTTGACTTTTCCGAGCTGCTCCGCTATCGCGCTGAGATCCACGGGGCCAGCGCTTTCAGCGATGATGCGCAGAACCCTTTGCGCGGCGACGTGTTCGCGTAAGAGTCGTCCGAGAAGAAGGCGCCAGGTCACGGAAGTGGCGCCTTCCTCCTGGAGGGTGGATAGCTCACTGTCGCTCGCTGACGGGAAAAGACACATTGCGAGGTGCTTCGCCGTGTCGGCCTGCGTCATGTTCATGGCGCGTTCAAGAGCCGCGTCAACGGCGGCCTCGCCAGGCCAGTCGAAGTATTCCGGGGTCGGGAATACCTCGTCAGGCGTCTGCCGCGTCTCGCGGATCACCGCGTGTTGGTCGAAAGGTTCGCCAAATATCGTTTCGGCATAGGTTTGTAGTTCGGTAGCGGCCTCGTCACCGGAGCCCAGAGTGGCCGATGACCCCACGCAGGTCAGATGTCTCTCCGGCGTCCCAAGTCGATACTTCAGGCGGCGAATGAGAAGAGCGAGATCTGCTCCCTGCGCGCCATCGAAGGTGTGCATTTCGTCCACCACCAAGAAGCGCAATGTCTCGGGCGCATTGCTTTCCCACAGGCGCTGGTCCCTGCCTCGCAGCAGAAGGTAGTCGAGCATCTTGTAATTGGTCAGCAGGATGTCGGGCGGATTCGACCACATAGCCGCGCGCCTGGTGATTACTTCCTGCTCCGTCATGGCGTCGGTCGGCGATTTTGGTTCGGCATCCGCATAGATGCCAGCCCGCACGCCGTGCAGCGAAGGTATTCCGTGGATCGCGCGGGCGATGCGGCGGGCCTGGTCGGTTGCCAGGGCGTTCATCGGATAGATCAAAATCGCCTTGATCCCGGGCTTGCCCTTGCTAGTACGGCAGTGCTCGAGAATTGGCCAAAGATAGGATTCGGTTTTGCCCGAGCCGGTGCCGGTTGCCACAAGCGTTGAGCGCGGCTTTTCTCCGCCGAGCCGCTCGAAAGCAGTCAACTGATGCTGGTAGGGCGCGAAGCGCAGTGGGACTTGGGGGAAGAATTGCTCGAACGGCTCACCTGGCTTGGCCGCCTGCTTGAACGGCATGGCGACGGAAATCCACGGACCCTTAATGTAGTTGGACGGCGAGGCGAGAAAGCGCTCCACCGTACCGTCAAATGCGAGGCTTGTGGTGTTGAGCGTCGAACGAACGAGATCCTTCAGTCCGCGCTCGACCTGCCGCCCTAGGATGATGGGATTCATGCTGCGGCTTCGCGCTGTTGGTGTTTCTCGAAATAGGTCCAAGCGCGCCTGTAGTCCTCCACGCGATCGCAAGTGTCGAATGGTCCATCAAAAATGCGGGTAATCCGGCTAGGACCGGCCGGCATGAAATCAACGACCGCCTCACATTCAAGATGAGTTTTTCCCGATAGCAGGATTTCCTCCCACCTGTTGCGCCCGGGGCTTCTGCCATCTTCGAGATAGCCGACGGCCGTCAGGCCCTTTGAAGCAGTCCATACAATTCGGCCATTGCTGTCATACCAAGTGGCGGCCTCGTACTGCTGCAGCACGGGGAAATTGATGCGGTAAATATCGGTGAGTTGATCAAGCGTTAGGCCGAGGGCCTGGGCGACCAGTACGTCGATCTCGACCAGCGCCATCCGTCGTGCGAAATCGGTGCGCAAACCGACAGAGCGGTCCCATCTGGCAGTACCTTCAACTGGCCCTTCAAGGGCAAGGCGAGCGTCGGAGGAGTGCCACGGAAGCGGGCGCAACGCATGTGCGTGGTCGTTCCACAGACCGGCATAGGCTTCCGTAAGGCAGGCAAGACGCAGTCCGCGGTGTTGGGCTGTCGGGCCGGCGTCTACGAACGGCAGTGACCCGATTTCTCTCTCATGAAGATTTTGCTTTCCGGAAGCCTTGATCAGGAAATCGAATACCACACACAGGACGGCGGTTGAAAATGTAAGCATGTCATGAGAGCTATTGAATGCAACACTCTGAACGCCATCGATGTGCGCGGTGCCGGGCGGAACAATCGACGCAATTAGACTGCGCTCACTATTGAGAGCCACCATCTTTCGAAAAGCCACTCGATAGAAATCCACGTGGCTTTTCGTCGGATCCCATTGGCAGCCTGGAAGTTTATGCTTGTAGTCTTTCAGCTCCACAGCCGGCGCATAGTTCGTGCGGGGAAGGTAATTCACCGGTGCAGCCGTGAGGTCGACTACATCATAGTCCTTGTTAGATCTGCACCCGCGTCGGGGTGATTTGTAAAGGGGGCTGCCCACGTGAAACATGGGACCTGAGATTACCATTTCCGCGGGACTACCGCGGAAGGCGGTTTCGCGGCGGATGACACCTTCCCTTTGAGCCCCCGATTCATGCCAGATGCCACTCATCTGCCAGCCGGCTACGCCTTCGATTGCGATCCCATCTCCGGTATCCCTACTGACCCGCACGTCAGCCACGGCGGCCGAGAACGATGGCACCGCGGCCATAGCGCGGAAGACGTCCAGCATTTTCGCTGAGTACGGTTGTAGGAAGCGAGCTTCCTCGACCGGCGTCGCTTGGTCCTCGGTCAGGGCATAAATCGCTGCAAGTGCCGTGCGGTCCACAAGCACGATGCGATCGCGATGACCTCGAGTATCCCATTCCCCATCCGGTGTTTTCATCGCGGGCAACTGGCCCGTCCCATCGTGACGATAAGAGTCTTCGATTTGCGTAGCCAGAAAGGCGCCCCCGAGATTCTCGAATGAAATTTCGGAGGGCCTTCCTCGATAAATGTTGAGGGAGAACGTGCGATTGTTATCAACTTCGGGAAAGTTCTTCGACTTAATCTGATTGCGCATGTGGAATCGTTTACGGATCCGCGCATACCACTCCCGTCGAAATGCTCCCGCCTTGGGATCCGTTAGATGTCCATCTTGATGTATTAAGGCCACATTGCCCGCCGGGGCTACAAGCCGGAAGCTCAGGTCGATGAAGCAACGATATAGGTTGTTCTGTCCGCCGCCAGCGAAGGGGTTCATTACCGCTGACCCCGTAGTCGTCATCCTTCCTTTTGCAGATGCGTATGCCGACAAGAATGCTTTGCGGTCAGCTTCTTTAGCCAGCGCCTTCGCGCGTGCCTGCCGCGCCTCCAGTGCTGAGAGCTTGCGTACAATGAAACCGGGATCGATATCCCCAATTGCGTCGGCCTCACTCCACGAGGGCTTTGCCCAAGGTGGGTTTCCCACAATTATATCGAAACCTTCGCGCGCTTTCAGCACATCGGCAAAGATTAAATCATAATGCGCAAACCGCTCTCGCGCAGCAACTTCGACCGCGACGCCAAGCCAATCCACTTCCTGAACTAGCGAGTCCACATCCGTTTCGCGGAATAGGTTCTGCTGCTTTTTTGTTGCCGCCTCGAAAAGATCCTTCGCCGGCGCCTCCGGCTCAAGCGTGCCGAAGAAATCGGGCGCCGGATCCGCAAATTCCTCTACACTTGGGGCCGCCAAAGACCCGTCTGGCATAAAGCCCCCCTCGAGGATCATGGCCATTCCGTGCAGGAATTCCGTTCGGCTCGGCAGCAGGTTTGCCTTGTCCAGTGGCCAGAGCCAAAGCGCACACCACGCGTCCATCGCTGTCTTCAGGCGCTTGTAGGGTAGCGTGTTTGCCGCGCGGTCGGCGCCAACGAGCCTGCGGGCTCGCCGTTCCTTCTCATGAAAGTCGAGTCCGCGAGCGCCCGGCATTTCCATGTCGGGCCAGAGCGTGATTGCGTCGTTCGTTGCCGCGCGTATTTTTGCGAGATCTTCGGCGACGATATCAAATAACTCTTCGGCAATGCGGCTAAGTTTCTGGAGCAGCTTGATCTCGTGCTGTTCGAGTTTGTCGAAGAACCCGCCTTTGCGCCAAGCCTTGATCGTCCTCTGTGCATCGCCGGCAAACTCGGTGATCGACTTATCGGCGTCAAACTTGGCCATATCCTTGGCGGGCAGCAGGAATTGCCAAATGTGTCCTTCAGGTAGCTTGTCGTTCCAGCCGATTTCCTGAGGTTTTCGACTGTACCAAAGGTCCTCCCTCGACTTGGCCATCATCAGACTCGGTGCGTAGGAAGCCCGTCGCGCACCGATCAATGAGTTGCCTGCGTGGAGCTGATCGCGAAACCATGGCGAGAATTCGCTGGCATGCAGGCTATTGAGCCACAACGAGATGGCGCCCAGCTCAACGGCCACCGGATTTTGGTCGACGCCGAAGCAGTTGCGGTCGGAAATCAAAGCTCGGACTTTTTGCTTCTCGACGACGATCTGTTCCTGAGGAATGGTGCGCCCGACTTCCTTTTGCTTGCGTTCGAGATACATGTCGGCAAGCTGGTTGGTCGTCTCCACAAGGAACGCCGCTGAGCCCATCGCTGGCTCGAGGATCTTCAAGTCGAGAATTTCGTCTGCGGTCAGGTCCTTGCACCGTTCCATCAGCGCATGTTTGACTAGGAGCCGCGCCAAAGGCTCAGGGGTGTAGTAGGAGGCTGACTTTTCGCGATCGCGCCCGGCCAGGCGATAAATGAAGGTACCCTTCGGATAGACCCGGGCGTCGGGGCCGTTGAAAACGATCTGCTGCGGAGGAAATTCACCAGCGCGGCTGCGCGGCACGAAGTAGCTTGGCGCCAGCAAATCCACCTCGTCTCTCCGCGATACTGTTCCCTCTCCGATGTCCTCGGTTTGGTCGTCAGCCTCGTCGGTATCGTCCTGATCTTCGGTGGAGGTGTCCTGATCTTCGTCTTCAGCGGTGGACGCCATGCCCCGGCCGGTCGGCGGACGCAGTTCGATCATATCCTGCTTAGCGACGACGCCGGTGAATGAGATCAGCGTTTCGTACACGGCGCCCAATTGGCCTATCCCGAGCTTGGCGTAGGAGATCCGGGCCGTGCCGCTGCGGGACTGTTTCAGCGATAGAAGGCGGATGACTTTCTGGATTGCTTCATTGCGGAGATTGACCGCGTTCAGGATCGGCGTGCTCTGGGAGTCGAGGAGCGAGACCTTGACCGCTGGTAGTCGCATTGCGGTGCAACCAGAATAGAGCAGGCCCAGCGTGCACTGCAGGCTTTCCCAGAAGTAGGTCCCATTCTTCTCAACCGGTGTGCGCAGGCGGATAGTCTCCAGCTCGCGCAAAGCCTCGATGCTGTAACCACTTGCGTAGACCGGATCCCTGATATCAAGGACATTCAGCCGAGGATTCGCCTCGGCGTAGAATAGGAACAGCAGCCGGTACATGTATCGCAGGCATTCGAGCGACAGCTCTGGCCCTTCGATCCAAACACCCTTCCGTGGACCTGTCGGGTATTTTCCGTCGGTGACGTCGAGCACTTCCTGGCCAAGAATCTCGATCGCGTCGCGAACAGTTCGCTTCAGCGATGTGGTGACTGCGTTGGCGTTGCGCTGGGCTTCTTCCTCAATGCGATCGGCGATCGGCACGCCGTGGTGCGGCACCCGTGCCTCGCGTGAGATCAGGCAGGCCATTGCCGCCAGCGTATCTTGATCTTGGCGAGAAAAAATCTCCTGCAGGTCGAAACGAAGGACCGAGCGCGCCGGCCATTTATGCCGATCAACCAGGACGATTTGCGACAAACCAAACACCAGGACATGCCGCGGGCAATTCCGCAGATCGAAGATCCCATCCGCCAGGAGTTCTTCGATGGCGCGTTCGGTTTCGGCGAACTCTCGCTCCTCCTCTGAAAACTGATCTGCACTAAAATTTTGGGCAAGCGGATCGATGGTCTCGTCGTTGGCGCCCTCCATCGGCGCCTCCAGAAGCCATGCCATGTCCCGCCCTTCAACGTCCGCTACCCGCGCGAGGACAGGAACGAGGGTTTCCCCATCAAGCGCGGTATGCAGACTAACGCGTTGATAGTCGTAGCCTAGAGCGGTGATCAGCATATGTGTCGCTTCACGGCGAATTTCCGTGCGCCGAGCGCTGTCGGGGGCATTGCGGATCTGCCGGAGTGCGGTGAGGTATGGGTCGCAGCAGCGCAACAGGCGATCTACGGGATTGACGACATCGCCCGAGCGGGACCAACGCGACGTGATCTCGCGAAGTTCATCCTGAAACGAGTCTGAGAGAGTGCCGGCCGGGAAGAATTCGGCCTCGTTTTCGATGCCAATCAGATCCATCACTCACCCAACAAAAACGGCTTTAATTTCAACAAAAGGATTCGGGTCTTTTACCATTCGGCGTGTTCGATCGTACCAGGAAGCCCAGTCCTCAAAAAGTTGGTCGATCTCGGCGGCTCGATTTTGTCGGCGCGTCTTCTGACGGCGCTGCAACGCGGTCATCGGCGCATTGTCCTCGGGAACGTCAGCAAACTTCAGATCCAGCTGCTTGCGGAATCGGGCTTCGAAACCGGCAAGGCGGTCTAGTGTCGCGTTTAAATTCTTCTCGATCGCAAGTTCACGTTCTTTTTGGTGCTCCACGAGGTGGGATTGGAAAGCATCGACAGCCGGCGAAAGCGCCGGGCGAGCGAGCTCGAGGTTGAAATCTGGCGCCCTGCTGCTCGGCGTGTTCCCGGAAAGCCCGACCCGTGAGGCGAAATCTTCGACCGCTTCGATTCCGATGACTCGTCCGTTCTTCACGGACACGACGCCCCATCGATCCACGATCGGCGCCCCGAGTGCATTGGGGATAGCCCCGTGCAGAAGAACCGCAACTTCACCCGCGACAAGGCGTCCTCGCAGACCGCAAAGAGGCGCACTGCGCTCGGGGAAGAATATCGCAGCTCGCTCGCCGAACCAGCCCAGGATTGGATGTCCGTCCCAAAGGTACTGCACTGCCGGCCAGCTTCGCTCCTCAGTCTTGGCTCGCTCGATCGCCGTGTTGATGACCTCGGCCTGATCCGTCAGCTCAACCAGGCCACCGCTGCCAACGGCCTCAACTGGCATATAGCGATCGTCGACCTCATCGGAGCGGGCGTAGCCTAGTCCCCCGGTGCTCATCATGTCCTGCGGAATGCGCATCCGAATCAGACGAGAATCGAGGTTCACCGCCGGGGCTGTTTCGAAGATACCCTCATTAGGTTCTGCAAGCCGATGCAGCATCGCCTGAGCGTAGCTGAAGGTGTCCGCGAAGAGGCGAGGTGGAAGTTCGCCGCGGGCCTCCGAAGCTGAAGATGACGCGGCGGCTTGGTCAACGCCGCCATAGTCCCCGAAGAGCGCATTGAGTTCATCATCGACCGAACGGGTTTGGCCGGCCTCTTCGGCGCGTCTGTCCATTTCCGCTGCAAAGGTGTCTGCTCCGACACCGGCGCTCACGGCCCGTGCGACAACCTCTTCTTCCTGCAGGGCATCGCCCGCGCCGAGGAATACGGCCGGGTCACCGACGCCCTTCTGGGCCTCCGCATCCTTCTCGACCAGCTTCTCGAGAACCCACATATCGCGGACCTTGGGATGACTGCTTTCGCCAACAAAGTAATAGATCTGGGGTGCGCGATCCTGTCCATAACGATCAATCCGGCCATTGCGCTGCTGGAACCGCAGGAGCGACCATGGCAGATCGAAATGGATCAGGCGATGGCTCTGGAAATGCAGGTTCAGACCCTCGGAGGCCATATCAGAGGCCAGCAGAATCCGGATTGGGGACTTTTCCTGTCCGAACGCTTCAAGGAGACGCAGGGTTTTCTCCTCCGCCTCGACGCTGCCACCGTCTATCCGGCCGATCATCTCTTCCGTCAAGCCGAGATCGGCCTTGAGACGTTCCTCCAGCCAAGCCACGGTTCGAATCCGCTCTGAAAAGATGACGAGTCGATCGCGCCGGTCTCTGCCGGTCCACCGGACATCCCTCAGGAGTCGAAGGAGTTCTTGATATTTCCGGAAATCATTTGGTGTGATGGAAGCAAGGAGATCCGCGAGAGCGCCGAGTTTTTGTTGGTCAGCCCCAGTGCCGCTTGCCGTTCCCCTTTCGATCCGGCTTATCCGTCCAGTGACTGTCTCAAGGCAAGCCGCTGGGCTGGAAAAGATCGCCTTGGCAAGTGTTGTTCGGAACAGATCAATGGCGCGGCCGCGCGGTCCTTCCTCGTCGAGATCAAGCCGTAGATCCGCGATCATGCCGTAGGCCTTTTCCTCCTTCTCACTCAGAGGAAAGCCGCGGCGATGAAGTTCTCGGGGTGGGACGGCCTTTCCGATCGCCTCCATGACCTCCGGGGACGAGCGGAAACGACGGACCACCAGGTCTTCTATGTCGCCCCTATGTAGTTCGGCCGGATTCGGGACCCTCGTCGGGTCCAGCATCTCAATCAGGCTCGCAAAACTTTCCTGCGATCCATCGTGTGGGGTGGCAGTCAGAAGAAGTAAGGAATCTGCCTTTCTGGATAGAAGCTTTGCGAGCCGTGATCGCAAGCTCTGCACTCCGCCAGTACGGATGCGTTTGGCAGCATTATGGGCCTCATCGATAATGATCAGGTCCCAGCTAGACTGCTCGATGGCAGCGCGTATCTGGCCGTCCTGTTTCAGCGTGTCAATCGAGACGATGGATCGATCGAACTGATCGAAGACGTTGTAGTGCGCAGGAATCTGGTTGCGCATACGCCGGATAGCGGCGCTGTCCAGACGGGACAGCGGGATCGAGAATCGCGTCCAGAACTCTTTCTGAAACTGACCCAGCATTGAGCGTGTGGTAACAACGAGAATCCTGTTGGCGCGACCTCTGAGCATGAGCTCGGAGGTTATCAGACCCGCCTCCAGGGTCTTGCCTAGGCCCACGTCATCCGCAATCAGTAGCCGAACGCGGTCTTGCGCGAGTACCATTCGCACTGGAACATGCTGAAATGGCAAATCGTCGATCGCAGCCCTGCCGAAAGTGAGTGGAAGCGGCGTTGTCGTGGGAGTTGATCGAAATGCGGCCTCGAGAAATAGCTTTGTATCCATCAGCCCCGGAGAGCTGTCGGGGACCAGGTTAACCTCTGCCGGATCAAGAACGGTATAGTCTTGTTCAAGTTCAAGAACAAACTTGGCAGACTTGCCCTTGACGACGCCCGCTGCACCACGGCAGGAAACTATATGGCCGTCAGCGCGGCGCTCATGACCCGTTACTTTCCAGGTCGAAGAGCGTACCCGGATCATTGCGCCTGGCGCTGGGATTGCGAGTTTCATTCGCTATCCTCTTGGCTGTGTGTGGGTGAATAAGCGCATCGTGTTCGACTCATGTAGGGCTAAGTTGGACATGCTACGGAGTCGATGATCAAGCGCGAAGATACTTTTCGGCGAATTCTCCCAAGTCCAGGAATTTGCCGCCGACATCACCGACATCTTGCATAAATGCCCTGAGTGATGGTGTCCAAGCAGATGCCGCCCCTATACGGGATTTTCGGTATCCCGCAATGGCATCAATGCTGCGGCAAACCTGAAACCTCGTGCCGTACTTGGTTATCTCGTGTCGGGTTTCTGGCATGTGCACCAGACCATCATGATAGAAACGGGCGTTCTCCATCCAAAAGCAAAGAAGGTCGGCAAAGTTAGGCAATTGTGGCCACTCGAATCCGTCTATGGTTTCTGAGACTTCGCGGCCCACTTCCTTCTTCGCTAGAGCGAGGCTTTTTCTTCCCTCGGGCGAAAGACCCTCGGAATAGACACAGACAAATATTCGGCGCCCTTTGAAAAGCCCCGGGTCTTTGCCGAGATCCTCAATCAACATAGATTTTGATGGCGGTAACTTATCCAGTCCTGCTCTTCGTCGCCGCGACCACGTATCCTTGGCCGCGATTAGATCGGCCGGCTCTATTTTCCGTTTCGGAAGTCTATCGAACCATTCGGAGATGGCAGCCAAGGTAGATGGTTCGGTGATCGAAACGTTTGCCTCATGCCAACCGCGAATTTCGCTACTCTGGAGAGAAAGACCGTTTGCGGAAGCATTCGACGAACCGAGGATGGCTTCCGTATCGAACAGGTAGACCTTTCCATGCAAATGATCAGATTGTAAAACGCTAATTCCGGCGTCCTGAAGAGCTTCGATAGCTTCGGGATTTGTCCCGCCCATTTTGAGGTTGCAGACGATTTGAACCACCTTCTGGGTGGTGAGCAATCCGAGTACCTTGGGTGCAGGCTGCCCCCAGAAAGCGACAGCCATTTTAATTGAACTCGACCGAACAACCAGATCAGCAATTCGGCTTTGGCCGGCCGAACCATCTAAGAATCGCATCGTAATATCTCCTGCACTTCAAGTTTCCGGCCAGTTTGGAGTGACGGCTACGACAGCAGCAATAGTCACGAACGGTCCAACGCTGGCATGACCGACAGGCCATGAACATTTTGATCCAGTATTGCGAACGAGAGGTCTAGCTCGTGGAAATAGGCCACGCGAAAATTTCTAGTTTCCGGCGAGCGTGCAGGAGTTTGTTCGTGTCGCTTGCGGGGAGGCGCACTTTCTCAAGCCCGCGCAGCAAATGAAAACCCCGCGTGGTAGTGGTCGCCACGCTGAAGGCCTAAGCCACAGCCGTAGTGGGTGCCGATGCACCCTTGGAAAAGTTGCAGTTCGGGCAGGCAACCTGACCGTTAGCGACGATACTCTTTCCACCTTTGGAGTGGGCTATCTTATGGTCCGCATGCCAGTGGTCCCAACCAACTTTAACACCGTCACACCGCAGCTTGAGCTGGCAGATACCGCCATCTCGGCGATAGATAGCAAGTCGCTGCTCATGCGAAAACCCGCGCTGCGGGTCTTTTGGTTCAATGTTAGGCATGGCGTCGAAAAACCGTTTCTCGAAAACATCTAAACGGGCCGTGATACTTTCTTCGCTATCCGTCGATTGACTGATGAGGCGGCGGTATTCGACCAATTGTAGGTCCTTCTGTTCATCGTCCTTGGTCTCATTGGCAGCACGCTCTCTCTCGAACGAGAGAAACCAATCCCTGAGCTCCGGCTCTAGTCCTGCGGTCACGTATCCATCGATGAGCACTGAAACGAGGCAGTACAACGTGATGACGTTGTAACGCTCAAGCTCTGGCGTCTTTTCGGGAAACACCTTATTCAAAAATTCGATAACTCGCTTGACCTTCTTCGCAAGCTTGCCCTCTGGGTCAAATGCAGCGTGGTCTTGATACATCCGGTTTAGATCGCCGTCACGAACGCTGGTGGGGCCGCCTTCGATTTCCAGCAAGATCATTTGCGCACTCATATGGTCGTAGGTGAATCTGGAATTCGTGAACTTGCAACTTAAAAAAAACGGATGGCGCGCAATTGCCTTTACGAAGTCGCGCATTGAACCCGTCATGGCATTGCGCTTTTCTTGCGCTTTCAGAATCGTACCGTTCTGTAAGCGCAGAAACATGTCGCGAACTTCGTCTTCTTGTTCAGTTTGGGCCGCATCCTCCACAATTACGACATCCACTGGATAGGCGTCAAAAATTGTGCGCACGTCTAGCGGAAGATCGTTGTAGCGCATGCCCGCAATCTTGTGACCGCGCACGTCATCCATATCTTTAGCTAGCGGAAAGTCATTTCTTCGAAACTCCCAGACTGTGCGAATTCGTTGTTGGCCATCCACGACCTCGTACTCAATGCCGTCGCTGCGTTTGACCGCACGCCAGTAAAGTTTCGGAATGTCGTACTCGCGAAGAATAGTGTCGAGCAGCAATTGTTTTTGTTTGCGGGACCATGCGGGTGGCCGTTGATAGTCCGGCGTTGGATCAATGCGTGCCTCATAACTGCAAATAGTTGCCAACGGAAACGGGCGCTTATTCATTTTCATGATCTATCCTCTTCATTATTGCTTCCGAGCAAGCAGGCCGCGTCACGGCCACGCCGCCCTAAATTTACTTACTAGCGAGGCAACCTTGACAGGGAGCGCCGCGCCGGCAGTGGTGACGCCCAGGTACATGGCCGCGCGGGTCGCGCCGACATAAAGGTACTTCTCGAACAAGTCCGGTTGCCGTTCCGCCAATTGATCGATACCGACAAAGAACACCGCCTCGAATTCCAATCCTTTGATGTGTTGAACATCGAACACCCGCACATCGTTGTCCTGACCGCCGAATTGTCCAAAAGCGCATGGCACAGCGCGCGTGTTTCCGTCAGCGAGCACCTCATTAAGGGCATTCGCGACCGGCACGACATACTCTTCAGCGCTGACTAACACAGCAATCGGCGGCAAAGATGGTGTCAGTATCGCGATCTCCCCGATACGCTGGCCAAGCCATGCTGCAAGTGCGGCACTGTCTTGTAGCGCGGTCGCAAGGACCGGATCGAACCCGTCATTGTTGACCCTTTGCGGCAATTGCGCCTCGGGCACGTCGGGGGAAGACAACAGGGCAATGCTTCGGGCTAGCTCATTGAGCTGGCGGCTGTGGCGATACGTGATCGAGACGGGGCGGATCTCGAAATCCGAGAAAACCCATTTCAGATCCGCGTCGGACCGGCTGCCCCATTCGGTAATCCGTTGATTGAAGTCGCCGCAAGCGACGAAAGACTGCAACGCGGGATCGCAGAGTTGGGCCATGCAATTGAGTTGGACCGGCGAGAAGTCCGTCGCCTCGTCTACGAGCACCTGGGAGCGAAGCAGACCTCGCACGGAGACAAGAGCAGGATGTCGTCCCTGATCTACTTCCCGCGCCGTTCGCCGGTCCGCAAGAAACGCGCGCCCTGCCTTTAGAACCGCCAAGACGATGACGTCGGCTTCCAAGGGGTTGAGGTCCGTAGCCGCAAAGCCCTCTGCCGCATACCAGCGGCTCTCAGTTTGACGCTCGCGGCGAAATCTCCGATAGCGTCCTGCCACGCCGTCAATGAAGCGGCGCAAAGGATTTAAGGAACGCCGCGCGGATGCTTGGACTTGCAAGCTCAGACCGACATTGCGTAAGGCATCGGCCGATAATCCACGGTTACCGAACCACTCTATTATTTTTCCGTTCCGCGATTGCTTGCTTAGCGTACGTCCCGATGCCGTTGACCGGGCTTTGGCGCGAATAGCCCGCGTGAGAGTTTCAACGGCGGCATCGCGCCCGACGCGAATCTGCCGCGTCTCTTCCTCATCTTCGCTTTCGGTATCATCGGCGTCGTCGCTTTCCGTCACGGACGGCAGGAACTCCATGAGCGCGTTGAGAAAGCCCTGGTCATTCCTTAGTTCCGCACCAATCGCACTGCGAATTTGTGCATCTGTCTCACCTTTCAGACGTGCAATCAGCGACTGTACGTCGTCCGAAAGTTCTCCCAGTGCAGAAAACGCTGAGACATGCAGGCCGGACACTTTTGTCGGCAATGCGTCTTGAATTCGCGCACCCAGACGAGCGATAGCTGTTTCCTTGTTGCTGGCCAGAATTTGCGCGTGGTTTTGCAGTTCTGTCCAGAACGATTGGGTCTGCCACCCCTCAAAGTCCGTGAACCAGTCGCGTTGATCGGCGACGGTCGCAGGCAGCAAGGACGGTAAGTGATCCTTGACGACGAAAACACCGCTGCCCGACGGCGAGCGCAAGATTCCGAAACGGTTACGCGCAATCTCGCGTCTGTAATCATCCCAAGTCTGAATCCGGTCATCCGGCGCGGCGATGTTCTCGCGGGCGAACGCTTCCTTAACATACTGCTTGAGCAAGTTCGTTGGCGTGAACATGATCCAACTCTCGCTGTGCCGCGCTGTTCCGGCTAGTGAGCTGCGAACTGCGTCGCGCTCATCTTCGTCCAACGACTCCAGATCGCGTTTCTGCGCGAGACGTTTGATCAATGTTGTTGTCTTGCCAGTGCCTGGTGGCCCCAAGATCACCAAGCGGCTATCAATGGGAAGACGGAATATCTCGTCTTGAAATTCATCCAAGACGGCAAGGTCTCGCAATTCCATCTTGGTGATCACGTCGCGGCGCAAGCCCTCGACAATCAGAGCCGCCGCGCGGTCAGAGGCTAGTGCTGCCTCTAAAATGTCAGCCTCATCGGCTGGTATCCCCTGCGCCCGGAGAAGCTCTCGAAAGGATGAGACTGTGAGTGGCCCGAATGATTCACCTTCGATGACAGATTTGAGTGAATCCCACTCTCCATTCGTTGTGCTCGGTCTGAGTAGCGCTTTTTCGAGAACGACAAGTGTACGCGACCCAGATTTTGTTGAAATTTCCGTCTCGCCGCCAATCGGAAGCGATGCCAAACGGCCAAATGCGGATTTGTAGCTAGCCGCAGCACTGCCATCAGAAGGCGAGCGGTAAGGTGTCGCGCGAGAGATGAAATAGGTTCGGCGCGCACCACTTTCGTCCTCAGTTACCACGCGTGCAATTGCAGGTTCTTCGCTGAGTTTGCGCAGCTCGCGCCGCTGCGTATCGGTGATATCGGCAATATTATTCACCGCAGTGTCTGAGGCCATCGTGTTTACGACGGCCAGTACATTTTCGGCGTTCGGGCTCGGCTCACCAAGCGCTTCATGCGCGCGCGCCGAGGCCTCTGCAAAAAAATCGAGACTGTGGGTGGCAACCGCCGAGACTTGTTCTTGTTGGGACAGCGTGTCACTCGCGCCCGCTTTCGCATGTTTAGGCTTGGAACTCGGCAAGCTCTACCTCCCTGTAATTCCCAGGGGCATGATTCATCCTCCCCGGGGCGTATCTATCTTTAGTTGAAGAGCATCATAGCGAATGAAAACACATTCGTCAGAGTGATTTACCGATTTTCATAAGACTTTTGTTGTAGTTGCCTCGCAATACATCGCGCACGACGTGGCTTTGGCGGATCTTCAGGCCAAGGTCTGACTAGGTGTATTTTCTGAAATCCGGCGACGTTGGTACGCCGAATTCGATGTGCTTGAGAATGCGCCCAACTTCTCGGGCCGCCTTGATCGGGGCCGGAAGCTTCTGGTCAAACTGGGTTGTGTTCCAGTTGACCTTGGTCAGGGCAAGCACCTCTTCCGCCAGTTTCGGAAGCGCGCTATCCGAGTTTTCGTGCGGGACGAGCAGCAAGGGGCGTGGCACACGCAGGCCTGGATAAGTCCCATAGTAAGGAACGCTCCCCCGCGTGTAGAGCAAGCCCTTGCCTTTCAAGTCCACAAACGTGCCGCGCAGAACTGGATAATTGCCGTCGCGAAATACGGCAATCGGCGAACTTTCCTGCACCCAAAGCAGATCGCGCAGGTCGATCCCCAAGCGATCTAGCGCAGCATCAATGCCTTCCGCTTCTTCAGGCCGGAAGCGCGAGGTTTTCAGGACGACCAAGCGGGCCGGGACATGCTTGTGATGGGCCTTGTACGCCGCAATCGCTTGCGTCACGAGGTCATCGGCATCAGTTGCCGTCAGATAAGGATGACGCCCACGTGTTTCAGTTTGCGCCCGCGCCCCGCGCAGGATGAGCCCCCTGCCTCGTTCATCGAACATCTGCGCGGTGCTGGTCCAAAGTTGTTGACCATCAAGATCGCGATAAAAGCCGATGCCAAGAAAGCTTGTGCGGTATTCGGCCTCGTCGGGTAAAAGCCGCCACGGCACCTTGCCCGCTTTATAGAACAGGGAGTTCAACAAATTCCAAGCACGTGTGGCTTTTGCTTGCGTTTGGCGGTTGCTTTCCCGTTTCACTTTTCTCGGAATTTTCGCAGCATCATCCCACGTGTCCGGCCAGACAATCTGTGTCGGCACGTCCAAATGGAGGTTCTTGGCCTTAAGCAGATCTCGGAAGTTAAGGGTGTCGGGCGAGTCATCCTCTTCTTCAGCCGCTTCACTGGCTTCCTCGCTCTTGGCGTTCACGAGCTTTTCGATCAGAGGCACTGGCAGAGCAAGCACAATGACATCCGGCTTGGCGCTGCTTTCCATTAGCGAAGAAAGCTGCTCGGATATGAGCGTTACCGCGTGGCGGACAGCCTCATCGTGGCGGCTAATTTTCTTAATCTCGTTTACCTGGCGGTGAGATAACGCAATAGTGGAGCCTTGCGGGACTTCGAATTTGCACCGAAACGGATTCTGATTGCCGAGGCCCGGAAAGTCGGGATTGAGATTGATGAGTTGTTTGTTCTCGCTATCAATACCACGCGCGGTCTCCGCTAAGAACTCGGTGAAACCGGCAACGGTTTCCTCGGTTCCGATAACGCCCACCCGAACCACATCTCCCGATCTTGGTTGGAGCGGTCCGAATTCTCTCAAGCCATGGCGCGGATCGCAGTGTTGACCGCCATCACCAAATTCCAGAACCGGCTCATCGAACACGCGCGATTTGAAGGTCATCCGGCGAACTCCTCTTCAAAGAGATCGGATGACACCATGTCTTTCGCTCGGGGATCTGTGCGGTTCCACGATGATTCCGGCACCGCGCGCGCCAGTTCAATGACCGGCAAGTTTTCGAAACCTAGGATCGGGCCTCTGACCTTGTCAGCGTCGAACAGTCCATGTTCTTCTTTCACGCTATCGACAAGCAAATGCTGCCACATCATGACTTGACCGCGGACCGCGGCGTTGCGCTCTAAGCGCTTTTTGCCCGCCAGCAACGCCTCAGGGAAGCGATGCGGCTGGAAGCCATTACGGGTAAAATAAAAAGTTGGATCGATGACGACGAACCATTCGTCCCCGAGCCGCTCAAACCGAAAGTTCGCCGCGTGATGGCGCACGTAACCCTGAGCCTCCGGTTTCTTCTTGTTGGCGTAAGTGCTGACAACCCGCGCTGACGTATCATTGACGTTGGCGGTGTAGCGGTAGCTTCTTGCCTTATTGGCCGCCATTGCACGGAAATAGAACAGTCGATCTTTCGGCAAATATGAGAGCTGCGACGCCAGTTGTCGTTCCACAGTCCGCCGCAGAAGATCAATTGTGTCGATGGTGTCATCCAATTCATCGTTCAACGCGAATACCTTCGTATCGATGGCTTCGACTTGGTCGAGATCGACAATAGCCTTCGTACCGTAATTCCTCGGATCGAAGAACGAAGCATACCGGCGGTTACGGATTACCCAATCGAAACGGGTGTTGCTCTGCTTCAAGAGTTCCGGGACGGCATCCCGGCCACTTCCAAACGGTGAGGTGGCGACAAATATTTCTTCAGGGAGACGAACGCGAAGCAGATTGATGATCGCTGTCTCACCTTGATTCAAGGGAGGCACAAAGACGCCTGGCGTTCGGCGATCAATCGTAAGGCTGCCAAGTTGGTCGGCGCACTTTTTGTCGAACACATCCGCTTGCTTGTCGAATTGCAAACGGCGATCTTCACCTCGTACCGAGTCTGTGACGTCTTTCCAGTATGCTGTATTGTCCGATTGCCGCCAAACGACGATGATGACGGGGATGTTCGATTGACGCCAATAGGCAAGGTCGTCGTCCTTAAGCAAATATTCAAATTTGCTTTCCGTCTCACGCGTGTATTTGCCATCGGCCGTGGCTTTGACCTGTACGCCCAACAATCTTCCGAGCGGGGCTCCAGTTTTAAGGTCGCGTAGTTCGATTAAGCCGTCCGTTCCTGCTTCCAGCCTCCCGCGATGCTCATAAATGAAGCCCGTTTCGAGCACGATCTTCTTGACCGTGGTCTCGCCTAGCTCACCCAGAATTTGGCTGTCGGTGATTCTCTTCGTCATGCCACAATCATAAGATGTTTTCGTGCGCGGGCGAGAATAATGTTCTTGTTATTCATTATCACTACCCCGAGCGCGGGGGCCGACGCGAGCGCCGGGGGCTGGCCGCGATCAGGCGGTCGACAGTCGGGGTCGACAGCAAACCGTTGAGGGAATTGGCGCCCGAAATGATGGTATCGATGTGGAGGATGTTCAGCCCTAGAATTCCGCTTGTCATGGGCAAGTCGGCCGAAAGCATTTTGCGGGCCGCAGCGAACTTCGTTCCCGACGCAGTTGGTTTGAATGCGGCGCAACATCTTGACCATGGGAAACGGATCGAGGTCGGACCGTTCGCGATCATTCCGCACCTTGTGGATCATTCAGGTTCGATGCCTACGCCATCGACGTCCAGGCTGATGGCAAGCGCCTGTTCTACTCCGGCGATCTCCGAGCGCATGGCCGCAAACGCAAGCTCTTTGAGGCGTTGGTTGCGCGCCCGCCTCGGAACATCGATGTCATGCTAATGGAAGGTTCTGGCCGGAAGAACTTGCTGAGAATGCTTCTCGTTCTGGTCTCAATGGAAGGCTATCTCACTGATGGGGCAGGGGCAGCGCTCAAGGCCGGTTGTGTAAGCCGCGGCCTTCCCTTCGAAGTCATCCATACGTCGGGACACGCCAGTCCAGGAGATCTGCAGCGTCTTGCTGCGGCTGCCGCCCTAAGCGGCTCATCCCGATTCATACTTTCGGGCGAGAGAAGTTTCCGCTGCTCTTCGACAACGTGCTCAAGGTTGACGACGGGCAATGCATCGACGTGTAGCAGCACAGCGCTTGAACTGATGCCGCAACAATGGAAGGCGCATACATGCTTGATAATAAGGGCTGGCAACGAGAACTACGTAGTGCGAATGATGATTTCAAATATTGCCAATTTCCGCGCGAGAGCGAAATCTGAATTCGCGGCACCCGGGATCGCGCTACCATTAACATCACGAAGAAAGGCCTTCATGCCAACATGCAAACTGATGCGGCCGCATTTGAAGCTTGGGCGTTGGTTCTGCTTTGCCATTGCGGCGTAGCGAATGTTGAAATCGCGCTAGAAGGCGGGACAAAGGGACTGAATGGCGAAACGCAGAAGGGACCTCATTTTCAACGATTTCTATATAGGCTGAAGCATTTCATCGAAGTCTTTCCTAACCGAATTGTTGCGGATCGCGAACTCCTTATTCTCTCACGCGCGTCCGGCGATAATTCGTATCTCAATCAGCCATTGAAGCATTGCATTCGAACAGAAGCTGAGCGGGAGGCTCGTTTCACGTCCATGATCTTAAAAAATGGAAGCGCCTTCGCAGCGGGCGTCAGAAAACCCGATTGCAGAGAATAGGTAGAGATTGTGCTAGCATCTAAGCCGCGTGATGTTAGTCGGGCTTGACGGACGCGGCCTCCTCTGTTGATTGGACGAAATAGCGCGGCACTCTCAATTCCAGCGGCGGTCAACCAGCAACGCTCTCACCGGGCAGGCCATGGATCCCCGCGCCACCGCAATCGTCGAGCCCATTCCCTCCTGATCAGTTTGCTATCGCCGATGATCACACGCAGGCCCGATTCAACTTCCTTGAAGTCCGCGACATCGAGAGCCACCAACTTGATGCAGCGGAATGCCCCCTGCAAAGCCTACGAGGGTTAGGGCGCGGGCCCGTTTTCCGCTAAGCGTATCGGGGGGCAGCAATCAATGCCTTGATGTCTTCCGCCACGGGGCTTTGGATCTGCGCCGAACCTACCGAACGGCGAATGCCCCTGAAGGCTGCCTTGACTGCCCCGGCATCCGTCGGGGTCGCAAGGCCCGCCAGATTGTGAAAGAACGGATCGCGGCCAGACGCATGCCCAGCGTGGAAGGTCTTTTCCCGGCCGCTTGGGCTTCGGCGGGCAGGAAGGCCGCCAGCATCTCGGCGACTATTGGAAGGGCGGGGGATGCTCCCTTGGCCTCGCAACAGGCCAGAAACAGCCGCCGCTAGTCCGTCTGGTAGGCCCGTCGGGTACCAGGAGCCTTCTCCACCTTCGCGTAGCCGACGGCCGCGCCTAAGTCCGGGCCGAGCATCCCAGGAACCGAAGCGAAGGTTCTCGAACGACAGGCAGAGAGGCCATGCAAAATACTTCCGATAAGGACAATTATCAGAGGCAAAAGGTACACAATTTATGATTGTAATTTCAGGAAAAATATCAGAGAAGCTGCCTGTCGGGGACAAACAATCGCTAGCGCCTGGACCTGATTGATGATGTGCGAAGCGCCAACTTGTTGACGGCCTGGAGCACCATTTCGATTGAAATGTCCTTGATGCAAGCCTGCCGATGATGACACTGGCTCTCGTTGGAAAGATAACAAGGAGAGCAAGACGGGTTCCTCGTCACAATTTCAACAAAGGGCCCCCTCGGATGCCATACCTGCGCGTCTGCGACGCCCGAGAATATACAAACCGTAGGTCTACCGATTGCAGCCGCTAAGTGTGTAGCGCCGCTATCATTCCCGACGAACAAACTGGATTCATGAATCAACCCAGGCAAGTCGACTAGATCAACTCGATTGGTCAGATTGACCGAGTAGCCTGATGGCAGGCACGCAGATATTATCTTTCCCTCGACCTCTTCCGTCGATCCGCCGACGATCAATGCGCGCATATCGAGTTCGCGGCAGAGCCGGAGGCCTAGCAAAGCATACTTGTGAACCTCCCAATTCTTGAGCCTGTTGCCGCTACCAGGCGCGAGGACAAAATACGGTCGGCCGCCAAATGGACTTGGCGTATTTCCCTGCTCGATCAATCGATAAAGAACTTCATTCTTGCTGCCAAAAAAGGTATCGACGGTCGCAGCGACAAGCAACTTCAATCGCGTCTCGGCGTGTAGCCTGAGGCCGCCTCTGATAAACAAAGGCGAATGCTCTACTAGTGGTAGGGCGAGATCCAACGGAGTCTTCAGATTGGCGGCCTCGTATCCAACCTTAAATTTGGCATCAAGAAATTCGAGGAGGGGTCGAGTATCTTGATCATGTCGAAGGTCGATTGCCAAATCGAACTTTTGATCAATGACCTTTCGTATCTCGGAAAACGGGACGTGGCGCCCTTCAGATGGGTCCGTCTTGCCGGAAAGAAAGAAGTTGAACTCTATGATTGAATCGAACAATCCGCAGGCCTTAGCAAGCGATAAATTTGCACTAGCGCACACTAGAGTTAAGATTGCACGAGGCGACGCATTGCGAAGCGCTCTGAGCGGTTCCAGCGCTAGAAGGAAATCGCCAATGTGATCCACTTTAAGAATGACTATACTGGAAACGGCGTCCATAGACTTGGCCTGTGGTCGAGTGCTCACTATCGTGTTCTCCTCTTTCAAGGCGCGATCAGTCAAAGCGTGTTCGATGTGTGCGAGCTATTCCTTTCACGAGGCACAATCGCTAGGAGTCAAGTGCAAGAGTTCAGATTTCGTAGCGTCTCATATATCTCCACGTGCGGGCGCGGCAAACGCAGCAGCAGCAGCCGACCCGATGAATTTGAGAAGGTCTTTGTAGATCCAATAGTGCTTATTGCGATGTGTCGTGCGAACGTGATGCGTGGCGAGTAGATTCCTTATAAGGTGCATCGGCGTGCCGACGCTGTGTGCCAAATGAGACAAGCCGCTGTCTATCCCAACAAACATTTCGGACGACGCGGCAATTTCGATATTCTCTGAAATGGAAAAATGAGGACCCAAGGTTATCACACGATAACCAGCTGAAGCCAACGCGATGGATGCCGTCTCTATATGATGCTCCGGGCAGGACGTGGCCCCAGGGTTTGCTGGCGTGAAGTGAACACATACGATGCCGTCGGAGTTGGGTACCCAAGTCCTATGGGTTCGCAAGTAGGTTTCACAGAACAGTTCTGCCCAGCTGAGCACCTGAACTACATTGCGTTGATTGGTTAGAGGTCTCGGCAAGCCGATAAGTATGTTGGCAGCACTCGCTGTTTCTTCAATCGAGCCCGACGATTTAAGAAAAGGGGCAATCAAGAGAATGCGTTCTACATCTCCGGCTATTAGTGAAGGCCGTTGCGTCATCTCGCTAAGTCGCAACAAAAAGCTTGCCGCAGCCCAGCTATCGCCGAAGCCGCCACCTATTACCTCAAATACACCGCCTTCGGCGGCGATGCGTTCAAGTAGATCACTGCGTAACATCTGGACGCCAACTTCTCGCCTGCCTATCGCCGGGCTAATTCGGACCATCGCCTTTCAGCGCCGCGCAGCTCAAAAAGCGAGTAAGGATTGGGGATCTTGAGTTGCCTCATCTTCCGAACGAATCTTTCGAGCCGGTCAAAGCGCTCCCCCGGAGCTAGATCGTTTGACAAAGCTCGAAACTGGATTCCGAACGCGCTGTCTAGCTCACTTGTGTACCGTGGCCGTGTGCCGACACTGTCGAGAATCTTCGAGCCCGCTAATCCGCTCGGGGAGTATTGAAATATCCAGGCATCGGCCTGATAAATATATCGACTATTTTCCTCGATAAAGTGCAAAGTATCGCTGAACTCAGACTCGGTCTCGCCAGGATATCCAACGATCCATAGTGTGCTTGTCCGCACACCAGCTGACGCGAGAGATTCTAGCGCTCGCGTCATTTTCCCAACATCGGTCTGTTTAACCATATCATCAAGGATGCGTTGACTGGCCGATTCAAGCCCTAGTCTAGCTCGCTTCAGGCCTCCGGCGCTCCATCGCTTAGCTGCTCTCGGTTCACTACAAGACCCATCCGCCCGCAGATAGCAATCAATTTCATACCGACGTCCTTCGCGAATGCTAGCATCAGCGAGTGGTCCGATCGCTTGGTTGCTCAACGAATCGCAAATATAGAAAGACCTTCGATCGTACTTCTCGGCCAACCTATCGAATCTCGACAGCAAAGTTGATCGCTTAACAGACCGAAATCCCTGCCAGTAGACAGTCTCGGCGCAGAACGAACATTCATAGGGACAGCCGCGCGAAGTTGCGATTGAGAGATTGAGGTAGTCGTCCACGATCAAGCTTCCATAGTCAGGATCCGGAAGCTCGTGAAGACTTAAGCGCTTAGTTTCTGACGCTGCATTGAGTACAGCGCCACGAGGCAACGAAGAATCTTCAAGAATTCGAAGGAGCGCTCGCTCACCTTCGCCCAGAACATAGTGATCGATGTCCGGGTTTGCTGTCATGAAATGCAAAACATCGCTAGGTCGCGACGATATGCCCATGATGGGACCAGGGCCGCCAACAATGATACGAACATCAGGGCAGATCTGCTTTGCAAGCTCCGCAATGAAACACGTGCTCGGCCACGTAGAATTGTACAGAGATATGCCGAGCAGAGCTGGACGCCTTGTTTCCAGCTGAAGCCGCAATGCATTCGCTACTCTATCGAAAAGGGTCTGAAAAATGCGGTCAAACGAACGCGGTTCAAATCGGAGGCGACCTGTTGGTTCGCCAGCAATGTTGAGAACTAGGCCGCACATTTCCCTGTAGGAGCTGTGATGTCGAGCCTTAAGATATAGCAACTGATGAAGAGCAAGAATCTCCGTCGCGTTCCGTTCCGCGTTGAGGATGGACCATCGAGGAAACTGCTTCTTAAGTTCCGCGAAATAGCTACGTTGAAGGTTGTAGATTTCGGGAATTGTATTGAAATCGAAGATGTCACTATTGAAGCCGTACTGCTTTACATACGCATTGATGGATGCCGGTCCCAACGGCACACATACTGGATCCCAAAACGGAGGTACCAATAGCAGGCAGTCCAGCTGCACCTTGAGCTCCTCACTAAGTTTGAGTTGTGGAATTCGACGTGCGAGCGCGCAGGCGCTGGACCAGCGCGGAGCGTCGCAAAGCGCTCAACTGCTCCCAGTTCGAGGAGGGTGCCGGATCGCGTTGAACCGCTGAGGCTGCCTCCGCGACGAGTTCGTCTATTTGCTGCATTCCCAAGGAGCTTGTGTATGAAAGAGCGGCCATACGTGAGGTGTCAGAAATATGATCGTAATGAGCTATGTCGCACATCAGACGGGATAGTGCTGCGCTCCATGGTTGAATGTCCTGCTCCGGAATAACTGCAAGAGGAGTTCGCGTAGTGCGGTCAATGCCGTTGTAGGAAGTCAATGGCTTCACGGGAAGAAGGTAAGGTATGTCTAATTTAGCTTCAGGAAGGCCCCCGACATTGCTAGCAAGGACGGGTATGCCCCGCAGCATGGCTTCGACGACGATCATTCCAAAAGCCTCGTCCCAAAGAGACGGCACCAAAAGAATGCGCGTCTGTTGGAAGATCGCGTCTATATCTGGAGTGGCTCCCAGTTCGACGATGTTTGGATGCTCTCTAAGGCGGAAAATGTCGTGATCCGTGGTACCCCAAGTTGGCACTGCAGCAAACTTCCATTTGCGATGAAGCTTTGCTAGCCCTAGGAAAATATCAATTCCTTTTATCGAGCATGGGTTTATCAACGTGATGAATCGTCCTACGCCGCGCAAGTCGGGAAACGGCGGATCGCCAAAGGCAGGAATGGCAAGTGGTTCCGCATTAAGGCCGCTCCACGCTCGAATATAGTTGGCCATGTACTGGCTCGCGCAGAAGATCTTGTGTGCCTGCCCCATTGCTCTCACGGCTGTGCGATCCTCAATGAAGGCGCGCGGTCCCATCGGGAGCTCACTAGTAGACCTTGGAATGTAAACCACATTTCGATTGTTGGCGCGTTTTATGATCGACTTTAGTATCCAATGGCCTCGGTCAGTGCCTGTTACAAATATCCACCTAGGGGAATGAGCGATCAAATCGCCAATGTGGCTCATAAGCCTAGTGTGTTTGATATAATCCGCTTCTGAATTCTCATAGACGACATGAACGTCAACGCCCGCGACGAAGCTCTTTGCCACTCCCGTGTCTTCGTCAGGCGCAAGCTGGAGATCTTGAACGAAGCCTCTATGAGATGCAGGAGTCACTACAACACAGCTGAAGCCTCGCCTTGCCAGGTATTCAAGGATGAAGCGATCCGCCCTTGATCCGCCGCCAAGCGGTTTGAGGTAAGCACCGTAATGGATCATCAAGATCGTTTCAGGTGACATTTGGATCTATTTGCGTCGAGACTTAAGGGCCTGAGCAAGCAAATACCTGCGCTCTGGAGACATTGCAGATACGGTTTGCGATATGGCGGCATTCGCGGGGGCCCGCTGCTTCGCTTCAGAATCGCGAGTGAACACGCAGCTCTCAAGCAAGTGAGCGCGGTCGGCCAAGCGTTCGAGCGCAACGCAAGTTGTCTCCAGGCCTTCAGCTTCATCAATTCGGTTTGAAGCTTCTAGGCATCGGGCCCGCGTCTGTGGCGAGTTCACCAAACTGAGAAGTATGCTTCCTAGTGCTTTGATGTCCATCTCGGCGCGAGAAAGCGCGCGCCCCAAACCAAGGTGTTCAACGATCAATCCGTTCCCGGGTCGATCGCCTCCGTCGGCCAAGATGAGCTGTGGAATAGCAGCCTTTATTGCCTGTCCGACGGTGCCCATGCCTCCGTGATGAACTACGGCGCTTGTTTTCGCGAGTAGACTGGTGAGAGACGGAACATGGTCCTTCCATAAAATATTTGAGCTCACTGGTACCGATTCAGGCGTGACGACGATAGCTCGGAGCTTGGCCGCTCGGGTGGCCTCAATCGCAATCCGAAAAAAGTCGTCTGTCCTAAATTTGGCGCTCCCTCCCGTGATTAGGACGCATGGATCTGGATGATTCAGGAATTGACGGCAGTCCTCTGGAATTTCGTGCGTTGAATCAAAATAGAAGAATCCCGGGAAGGAGATCTTTGACCCAATTGGAATTTGATTGCGCCTGAACCAAACAGGCCAAAGAGCTAGGTAACGATTAGGAAGGTTCCACCAAGACTGAGAGTCAAACTCTTCTCCTAGACCAAGTTGGATTCTTAGGGTGCTGGTCTCTTTACGAAGGGCGCTTCCGAGAAGGTCGCCGATTAATGAAGCAGAGGTAAGCTGGTTCGGATACGTGAACACAGACGTCAAGGGAAGCTGATGTTTTTCCGCAAGTAAGCGGGCGGTTATTCCCGGCGCATCGTTTGCAATGACAATAGTACGCCCTGCATGAACCAGCTTCTCCATCTCGGAAAATTCGTCCGGAACTGCGGGCAAGTAGTGCCTCCGAAACATTTCCGGAAGAGTGTTAAATCGATTGAGCAAATCAGCGTCGTCAGCAAATCGCTTGTAGTCATTTGACTGCCCGATCAAATGAACTTTCAGATCTGAACTTAATCGAGGGAGTGGATAATTAGTCCACAGATGAACTTGATGGCCGCGCTCGCAAAGTTGGGTACCCAGTCGCAAGAATGGCGCGGTGTTGCCATATGAACCGAACGTCGACATAAGAACAATAGCCACTTACATCCCCCGTCATTCGATCGTCGGCTTTATTTCGCTCAAAACGTCATCGTCAGACAGTGTGTTAATCAGTGCCAGTTCCTGCTCTAACACGGATGGATCTGCGTTAGAGATGATCGCTAAGTCCACGGCTTCCGCTATCGTGGCAATACTGAAGACCTTTTCGAAAAGATAGTCGATCGGAAGTTCGACTGCCAAGCGACGCTTTACGCGGGCAAGGATCTGGACGGCGCGCAGGGAATCCGCTTGGAGGTCAAAAAAGTCATCGTCAATGCTGATCTCCTGAAACGGTAGAACGGATTGCCAGATCCGCAGGACCTCAGCTTCGGTAGGAGTTCGAGGCTGTAATATTGGCCTGATCTGTTGCGACTGACTTGTTCGCCGCGCAAGCAGTGCTTTCAAAAGCTGATCCGTGTGGCTGTAGTAGATGGCAATATCTGCCAATTCTCGGTGAGTCGAGGCCGCAGGCGCGGCATGTGAATGTTCGTGCGAGAGTTCTGCAATCGAGTGCTCAAAATCCGACTTTATTCGGGCCCCGTATGGTCGTTGTTCTAGTAGCGATTGAAGTGCAGACGTGTGTGCTTGAAGAACGGTATCTGACGATTCGCCGTGTAAAGTTGCGAATCCGCATGCTGACAGCGCCTGTCGCATAATAACGTTACGCTCCGTGGCTTGCACCGCAATCGCGATATAGAAACAACGGTACCGATCAGCTAACGTAACAAGATGCCTAAGGATAGAGTACTCTACTCGTTTGCCGAGAGCTCGACAGCTCAGGCACAGAATATCCACCACAAGCGTGGAATCACGAAGTGAGCAACCTAGTATCCCAACAATTCCGTAGTCGGCATAACGATCGCGAACGCGGATGCTGTATAAATGTTCTGCGGCAATGTAGTTCGTGAGGATCGCCGGCGGCTGGCCGCGTGCCAGATTGTTCCACTGGTTTGTTCGATACGTCAGCTCGACTAGACGCGGTAGATCTTGCCGTGTGGCATTACGTATATCTACAGACAGGCCTATCGCACAAAGGAATGTGTCCAAATCCGTCGTTTTCGCATGGGATTGTCGTGCCCTCTCTGTTCGATACCAAGAGGCTCTAATCGAATCCTCAATGGTGCCTGGTTGCTTATCGAGAGGCCAGAGGTTTTCCAAATACCGCCCAAGTTCGGCGGGTTCACTTACAAACGGCACGACCACTACTGATGGGTGATGGAAAGCGACTTCTGCGCATTCAAAGGTATCATCATCGATAAAAATGAAAGTATCCGGTGCGAGGTCAAGTCGTCTAGCGAGAGCGTCGACGCTTTCAGATTTCGCTGACCATCCAATTTCGTAGTCTGTAATATGGCTTTCGGAGATCAGCATTCCGTCTGTATTTCGGATGCATGCCATCACATCCGTGGCTTCATTTTTGCTGGAAAGGCAGATAAGAAATCCCTGAGTGAAGAGCGCGCACAGTTTTGTTTGAAGCAAAAGGTTCGCTTCGCTCAGTGTTACTCCGTCGGGCGAAGCGCACTCGCCAGACCAGAGAGTATTGTCGCAATCGACAATAATAACCTTATATCTGTGACCGTATCGAAGGTAGACGTGTCGTGCTAGCAGTGCCCCGACTGACGCTTGAAATTCATCAGTGAAAGGTAGAGTTGGAGCTACTTCCCGATGCGTTGTGCGCATCTCGCCAAGCGTATAGGCTTGATTGATCTTTTGCAGATCAATCAGCGCCAATTGTGTGTTCGCCTCGGCTAATTTTGTCAGCGCCGTTATGGCATAATCTATGATTCGATTAGCCTCATCTGTATGAGTCATAGAGGGTGGGGTGATGACAACAACGGCCTCAGCACCACCCGCGAGCGCAATTTCGAGAGTGTTGATGAAAACGTTGATCATATCGCCAAGCGAACCCGCCGTGGGTTCCTCGGAGTTTAGCCAAGTCTCGATATCTAGAACAAAGATATCGAGCTTTCCAGGGGCGGCCCCGTTGCTCGCAAGTCGACTGACGTGAGGAAGCGCTTGATCTGCCTCGAGCGCTCGCACGAGGGACGAGACGCCAGCTTTCTCAAGTAGGAAGTCAAGCGCTTCGGCAATCAATCCCAGGCTAAAATTGGCCGAAATTCGAAGTTCAAAGGTGGTCGACTTGTCTAGGATCATAAGTCCCTGGCCTCGGTTGCTATACGACGCGGCGACAGTGGCCCGTGGCCATGCATCGACACCCATTGTGGAAGTACTGGCCGCTCTGCGGCGATAGCGCCGTGGAAAGAACAGTACGTAAATCCGCTGACAAATAACGGAATTGCACAACGGGAATGCGTAGTCTTGTTCAACCAGTGGTTCGTCGATGCAACAGGCATCTGGCGCAAACCACCCTGTAAACCCAACCCCAAGGCCTTGAGACACGCCTCTTTTCGTACCCAGGCGGCGATGAAGAGAGATTGCCGCTTCAAAGGCGGCGCCTTTTCAAGAAAGGCCTGTTCGTCTGGAGTTAGAGCAAACTCTGAAACTTCCGAGAGATTTGAGATCCATCTCTGCTTTTCAATGTCAATCCCGAGGTACTTGGCGTTCATGATTGCAAGCGCAGTCATTGAACCCGAATGCGATACGTTGAAAGCTATGCTTGAATTGGGAGAGACAATGCGCGGCTTTCCGTAACGCTCCCTATCTAAGATTAATCCGTTCGGCTGGCACGCTAGGTAGCCACAGAGCAAATGCCTTATATAGACCTCTCTATTCGAGTACGAGAAGTCCGCAGTCGGTTCAGCACTGTTGCCGCCGAAGGGAGCCGCAAAATAGACTGAGCAAGGCTGAATCATTCGGCAGCCAACCTGTTAAGCCACCAGTCTGGCTTCCTCCCAGAGGTTCGCGGAACGACTGATAGCGCGTATATTTCTCTGCATGGAAGGTCCACCGATGCCAGAATGTTCCAGTGCTCTCGGTCCAAAACCAATACGCGCGCATGATCGACGGCGCCGGGGTAGGCCCTAGGAGAGCTGATGCCGACAAAGACATGCTCACCGTCGAACGCAAGGCCTCTCGTCCATCCGCCAACGTTAAGGCTTCGGCACACTGCAAACGTCGAAAGATCAAACGCTATCAGTTCGTGGCGTGCCGAATTGCAGATCAGTAGATGGTTCCCGACGATGGTCGGACTGTGAGGGCAGCACAGTCCAGTCACCAGGTCTACCCCGCGTTCTATATCATGGACGAGTCCCGATCCGTCGTTCATATGCTCGCTCCACTCGCGATGTGCAGCAAACCTGCCGAAAGCACAAACGACGAGGCGCCCATCAATCCGTCCAAGACAATTGATGTGCCATGAGTTTCCCGTTCCTGTGGATCTCCAATGGCACGAAACCATCCCGTCCGGCGTAATTCTAACAATTTCGTTCGTGCCGGTCGATACGATCAATATGTCATCGCCCTCCTCAAGGATATCGTGAGGATCGACAACTCCCGTTAGCTCGTCCGAGCACTGCATGCTATCTGCGAAATACGTCAGGATGCGACATGTCTTACCCGATGATGTTTTGCGGGAGAGCACGCGGCGAAGTCGGATTCTGGATGCCGCGATGCCGCCACTCCGAAGATAGTCAATTGCTCGCAAGTTACCATTCGAATAGGTGAACAGGCCTCCTCCTGTGTCATCCCCAAAGCAGGATATGAGGAGATCGCTTTCGAACATGTTTGCGGCCGTCATCACCTATGTCTCGCTGTTCATAGCGTTGCAGCCTAGGTTTTGCGGAAGGCAGGTCAGCGCTTCCATCACCTCTTCGACCGAGATGGCCTGTGTCGCTTCTGCGTGATACTTCGTAGAATAGTAGTAATCACCCAAGCGTGTGGAAGTAACTTTGGTGAGCAATCCGTATCCGTGGATTTCCCAAGGTGAGGTGCAGGTGAAGAGCCCGCACACAGGTATCGACAAACTAAGGCAAATATGAAGTGGCAGGCTGTCGTTTGCTACTACGGCCGAGCAGTTTGCAATGCGACTTGCGAGCTGGGTGTACGTAGGCTCAAGGCCCAACCAATCTACCTGAACAGTATGTTTTAGCCGATCCGCCAGTTCTTCGTAGAACGCCCACTGCTTGCTTGGCCATCGAGCGCCGGACCTTGGGGCCAAAAGCACCCTGTGAGTGCGAGGAGCCTTCAAGCACTCCACTTCGAGGTAGCGCTCTCCAGAGTATTGGATTCCCATCATCGCGAAAAGCGAGTCTTGATAGGTTCTGCGATTTTCAAACTTGAGCTTGTTTGCAACCTTCGTCCCGAGGCGACTGATAAGACTCATATCGAACCAAACGCCTGCGGAATCCGTGTAGCGCAAGCGGCCAGATGCAGTGAGATATGTCCCAACTAGTTCACTGAACCGAATGCGGTTGAGGAGCGGCCCCACTATATCGGGGCTTTCCTCCAACGATAGAACGACATCGTAGCGCCGTTTACGATCAAGTTCGGTTAAGCTAGTCAGCACTCTCGCTCGGCAGCCCTTAAGGAGGGAAGCGTGCCTTGGATTGACGAGCCAATCGACGTCGGCACCGCCCAAGCCTTCGAGCAAAGGAGTGGTTCGAAGAACGTCCCCCGCGGCTCCACATTTACAAATTAGAATGCTCGGCTTTGATTGATCTGCAGAGCGGTAAGTCATGCGGGGATGCCTGCATCCTGGAAAGGACATTCTGAAGGAAGAGCCCTATCTTTGATCTCGAGACCACAGTAGCGGAAATCCGTCCCCTGATATTCGACCGTGCTCATCTACAGTGATGGTGTCTCTAATTGGATGTTCGCTGGAAGGGACGAGAAAAGTGTCGTCGATCATGTAGTGCACGGCATAAGCACGCCGCACCGAGGCCGAATGATTCGGACAAGACGAATGCCACGTCAAACAATGATGGTAATGTATTTCACCTGCTTCCAGCGCAATGTCGTGAGCGACTAAGTATTTCCCGTCTTTCGCCGGCAGCACTCCCGTCGAGTTGACCTCGTCAATTGGGGTAGTTTGCAGACCCCAAGTATGAGACTCGGGAATCATGCTCAAGCATCCATTGAGTGTTGAGACCGAATCCAAGGCTATCCATGCGGTGACTTGAGTGGCCGGGGACAGCACGGACCACCAATAAGCATCTTGATGCCATTTGACATCGGACGAAGGGCCTACACCTTTCAGAAGCAACTGGTCACGCCAAAGCCTGATCTCGTTAGCGCCCGAGATTCGAGCGACTTCTGATAGAATTGTGGGGTCGGCAGCGACGTTGTAGAAATCGGTATTTGTCTCCCAAAGATTGTTTACTTTCCAACCCAGATTGGCTGGATCGTCGCCGAAGCGGGAGATTATCTGACGACCAATCCTCCCAGGGGAGGCGTGTCGAAGGAAAGCATCGGCCGAAGAAATCAGGTCGCGCAGGTCTCGGCGGTTGAGGCAAGCGCGTCCCTTAGTAAATCCAAAAGTATGGAATGCATGTCTGAGCTCATCTAACGAAGCGAGCCCCTCAGCGCCGTCGAAACCTGTCGATTGGCCTGTGTCGGAAACAAATATCGATGGAGCCATTCAACCTCCAATTTGCTTCGCGAGTGTAAATATCAGGATAGGTAACCAGAAATTTGTTGGTCCGTCTAGTTGTAGTTGCGCCCTCAGGTGAGGGATCGTCAGTTTGGGGGCGCTATGACGGCAAGCAAAGAGACCTTGCAATTTGTCGGAAGTGCAGCCAGCCTTCGCACTTGCCAAAAGCTATTGCATTTCAAGCTGGCGCCTTTTGGTCTCGATGGTCAAAACAATGGCTGTGTTCCGAGTGCCGAATAGAATTCTGTTCGCCCTATGGCGCATTGCGCGGTCGCTCGTGTCGATGGTTGCCGCGCCTGTAAGGTTCTCCGTATGTGAAGGACACTGGCGGAGCTGCTTTACGATGTTGCCCTGCGATGGCGCCGGGAATCCGCTCCCGTGGTACACGTACCCTTCAATCCAATTTCTTAGTGCACGCAACTTCTCTGGCAAGCGAGTTCTTGAATTTGGCGGGGGAGGATCGACTTTTTGGTGGGCCGCGCGGGCACTATCGGTAACGACCGTCGAGATGGATGCTGACTGGGCCGAATACCTGCGAGCAGCATCTCTTCAGAATGTTGAGCTTGTTTTCTTCGACGCAGAAAAATACTCCGATGACGTAGTTGTGCAGCTTGTTGAGGAGCGACTGCGCTCTGCGTTCTATGACGTCATAATCATCGACGGAAGGCCAAGAGATCGCGCGATCGAGTTCGCATTAAACCATTTAAGTGATGGAGGAGCTGTTATCATAGACAATGCTGAGGGTTACGACTTACTGCCGGAGATAAAGAAGTATGATGTGAACCGGGTAGATTTTTACGGTTTCGTTCCGATTGTCACTCTGAAGCACTGCACGTCTTTACTATTTAGAGCACATTGCTTCCTCTTTGAGTCTGATCCGTCAATACCACGCGATGCAAGTTGGGGCTTTAGTGTCGACACGATTCTGCACCGTATGCGACCAGCGAATCTAAAAGATGTGGGCTTGCTTGCAAAACCCTTATCTCCGAAAGGTATCAGGGCAACGTCGGTGCAGCGTGAGCTGCGCCAATAAAACGCAAGGGTTTCGATTGATTGCGAATAGTTGTGCGGTGCAAGCCATTCGCTACTGTCGTGCAGCCGCGGTTGGATGACCGTCGGGATGCTGCCCGCTACCGTTCTTTGCTCGGCGAACGCACGGGCCGGTTGCTTCCGATAAGAGGTGTTATCGGAAACAATTGGTTCATTTACGGCAAGTTGCTTGGTTGCGAAGCGATCAACGATTGAGGGGGCTTCCCGGACTTGGCTTTCTTGGGAAATCGGAGCCGATCTATCGGCCGATGAATACGAAAGCTTATGTTTCTAGAGCCCTGTAACTTTCTCTGCTCGCGAGGTCGGTATCGCTGGACAGCGAACTGTACTTCTTCGAGAAGACAGTACGGATGGTCTCGGCCGCTGCGCGGCGCACGCTCCCTGGCATCATGCGTCTCCAGCGCTTAGGGCCAAGCTGATATCGCGGTATCCAAGACAGTCGATGGGCCGGCCCTCGTAAGCCAGCGGTTTTGAGACGTGTCAACCTGTCAACCGTGTCAACCCAGATTCGAGATTTTACGGCTGGAGAGTTTCTGGGGCGCGTTTGTGCCGTATGGGGGTGTGGTCAAGGAGGGACCCGCTGTGGCCCTGGTTTGCGATCAAGCAACCGACAGACTAGATCTAGCTTTGGTCCGGTCCGATCCGGAAAGCTGACGTTGGTTGCACAGTCGGCGGCTTCGGCTTTCGGCCCAACAGGGGCATCGAACTTCCGATCCGCGGGTGTGTGCGTACTGCTCGGGGTTACGCACCATGACCCGGCGAACGGACCTAGGTAAGTCAGTGTTGCCCGCCTCGGCTCTTGATTAGAGTCCGGGTTTATCGCCTTATGGGATGCCTTCCCTACAGCCATAAACCCTGAGTCAAGCGTGGCACCCAAGTATCTCGCTCATTTCCCCAAGCCCGTTTTGGAAGACCTTGTGAACGGCCGTTGGCTACCCGTCATAGGCGCGGGCATGTCGCTCAATGCAAAGCTGCCGCCGCCTGTTAAGATGCCGTTGTGGCATGAGCTTGGTAAGGCTTTCGCTGACGAGATACAGGACTATTCCCCAACAAGCGTCCTCGATGGTATCTCGGCCTACGAACACGAATTTGGTCGGGCTCGACTAATCGAACGGCTCGCCGAACTATTGCATCTCGATCGCGTCCAACCGGGTCCCGCACATAAGGAGTTCTGCAGCCTTCCGTTCGATATTGTCTGCACAACGAATTTCGACTTCTTACTGGAGAAGCAATATGACCTAGAACGGCACGACAACCGGACAGTTCACCCCGTGGTGGATGAGGACCAGCTCTCCATTAACTTTGGTGCAACGGGCACGTTGCTGCTCAAGTTGCACGGAGATGTACGGCATCCCAAACGGCTTGTGGTGACCGAGGCCGATTACGATGGCTTTCTTTCCAACTATCCGCTGATTGCAACCTACCTCTCCAACCTGCTCATCACGAAAACCGCGGTGTTTATCGGGTATAGTCTTGAAGACCCGGACTTTCGACAAATCTGGTCCGTGGTGGGAAGCCGCCTTGGCAAGGCCCGCCGCATGGCCTACGCCATCATGGTCGGAGCCAAGCCGGGCGACATCGCACGCTTTGAGCGCCGCGGGGTCAAGGTCGTCAATTTACCGGGCACGCGCGAGCGTTACGGCATCGTTCTCGCTGAAGCTTTCGCCGAACTGCGCGAATATCGCCGGGAGCATGCGGGCCCGACCCTAAAGGCTACCGAGGAAAGGCCGCTGGAGCAGTTCCTACTCCCACGTGACGCCATGACGCGGCTTTGCTTGTTCGCAACGCCACTAGATGTGCTGCCTTTTTATCGAGAAAATGTGTTTCCGCTCGCGGAAGCTGCCGGGTTCGTGCCCGTCACTGCCGCCGATGTGGTGAATCTTGGCGACAGCATCAGCGCGAAAATCGATACACTGATCGATCGCGCTGCCGTAATGGTAGTAGACGCCACTTCTCCAAACACGCAGTTCGAACTTGGGCTGGCGATGGCGCGCTCCCAAGAAACCGAAACGCGTCCTAATCGCCGGCGATTAGAAGTACTTCCAGTGGTAACGGAGTTCGGGCAGGTGCCGATCCCTACACTTGGACACCTCGTTTTTCAGCGTCCAGCAGATCTGAGCGAAGAAAGTTCTTTTGTCCAGGACCTTGCGCGTCACTTGCAGCACTTGGCCGATCAGATGGGACTTGCGCAGCGTCAAGAACCGAGGCGGCTTCTTGAAGCTAAGGAATATCGCGCGGCAGTGATCTCGGCAATGACGCTGCTCGAAACGGAGCTACGCCAGCGAGTGAACAAGGCTCCGCGCGAAGCGGTGCGAAGGCCGATGTCGATGCGTCAGCTGTTGGACCTCGCAAGAGAGCAAGGCTTAGCCAACTTCGACTATGGTCAGTTGTCCGAGTGGACAAAGATAAGAAACGACGCGGTCCATACAGGCCGGCCGGTAACTCGAAATGAAGCAAAGCTTGTGGTTGAAGGCATTGAGCGCATCGTCGGGCTGGCCTGAAGTGGTAATCAAAGGGGGGCCATCTAGGCCTTTTGACTTCCGCTCCTCCGCTAGTGGCTTTCGGACGCCTGCCGCACGAATATACCGTGCCGTCATGGCTGCGGCCGGCATCCTAAACCCTTCACAATTTCGGAAGTCGGCACTCGGTTAGGTCCAGACCGGCCGAAGGCGGCTAGTCGTTCTCTCCGGTACAGGAACTTCGAAGCAACGCTACCAGCCTCCGGCGACCCAGCGAACGTTGTAACTCAGCGAGCCAATGTCCCTTGTGAACATCGAACTTCACGGCGCCGTCACGCATCTTTAACAGGAGCAATTGGCAGCCGTCCTGATGCTTTATGTTCACGCCCTTCATGATTTCGAAAGCCTTCAGAGGCGTTCCGCGAAGGGCAATTAGGGCCTTTCTCGATCGTTCATTGGGTTCCTTGGGGTCGGCTCGGCGACGGCACGCGGTGTACACATCGTCAGAAACGGGTGCGTTCGCTTTCCGAGGTCCGTTTCAGGAAAAGCCCGCAATCGGCTCTGAGCCGGGGCTGCCCCGTTTTCTTCGTTGAGCGGTCTCAATGTGCCAACCACTGCTTCTGCTGATCAAGCACGTGTTCGGTGGGTTCGATAAACTCGGTCAGGTTTTGCTAGGCTTAGCTCGCGAATTTCGAGGGGCACTTGCGCCGTGCCGGCACCGGGCGCGGAGAGGCCCGCTGTCGGCTACATTGCGTGGCCGATGGTGAACCAAATGGTGGATCGGACCTCCGGCGCATCGAGAGGCTTACCAAACCAATGGTTTCTCCGTCCGGAGCATCACCAGATTGGAGCCGGAATCGGTCGCCGACCAACACGCCGTCGTGCTCCCACTGGCCGACTTAAGCTCGACCAGGTCATTTCGAAATAGTGCCATCATATCTGGATCGCACCATTCCCTAGCAGTGATCGGAAATTCCAAACTAGACAGCGCTTCAAGCGTTCTCCACTGCTTTCTGTTCATAGTGCGAGCAAAATCGATCTGCGCGATCATCCTGCCGAGGTTGAAATGTTGGTCCGTATTTTTTCGCATTGGCTTGTCCATAAAGTCGATAGCGGCTTGCGTCACCACCCGCCTCCACAAAGGAAAAACAGACTTTGTGCGCACGTGTGTATGTTTAAACAACCCAGAGATAGTGGTGCCATCGGTGACAACGTTGAGAAGTCTGGATTTTTTGGATCGTCACTCTTTCTTGTCACCGGAGCCTGTCACCTTGGTTTGATGTGCGTTGCGCCTGTAGGCCCAGGGCCGAGCTTTCCCCTTCCGTCGCTGGTATCGCTCGAAACCCAGGGATCGCAGACACCGAGCAACACGGTTTTGCTCTCGTTGCCCCCATTGACCGGCCGGCAAGTTGAGAACTTTCGTCAGCACCTCTGGAATAGTGATGGACGATCGAACCTCAGTGTATGATTCAATCATAGCGTCCCATGGGTCACCTTCGTACCTCGCACGCTGTTCGTTCGCCGCCGCATCCTGTACGTCTTGGCTTTGGAACCACCATTCGTCACCATTTTTGTACGCATACTGCGCTTCCGCCCAGAGTTGGTCGCGAATCGCGGCAAGTCCTTCCATATCGACGCGCCCAACTTTAATCGGCCAGAATCTTCGTCCCCCCGTGTCGTCCCTAAGATAGCCGTCCGAATTAGTGGTTCCCCAAAACACGCACGAACGCGGCTGCTCGATTACCCGACTTCCGTACGGCGGCCGGTATCGATCTGTCGTCCGGCTGATGAACGCTTTGATTCTGCCTGCATCCCCTCGAGACATCGCGTCAAGCTCGGAAATTTCAATGAGCCATGCTCCGCTCAACTGCATTGCAGCATCTTTACTTCCGAAATCGGCGATTTCGTCGGAATACCACGGTGCAAATAGAAGCCGAAGCAAGGTTGATTTCCCGAGGCCCTGAGCACCTTCCAAAATCGGCATCGTGTCCACTTTTGATCCGGGAGACCGAATTCGTGCAATGGCCGCGATGAGAGAACAGCGGCCCACGTGGCTATGATAGGGAGTGTTGGCCGTGCCCAAATATTTGGTAAGCCAGGTATCCAACCTCGCCTGCCCATCCCACTCGCGTCGATCCAGATAGTCGATGACCGGGTGAAACCTCTGTCTCTCTGCGACGGCGGTGACGGCTTGACCAGCGATATTGGGATTCACTGCAACCCCTTGGTGTTGCAGCCACTCAGCAGCGCGAATGTCATCCGTGTTTGACCAGGGGCGTGGCACCCAATCTTTGAATGAGCTTTCCCAGGGCGGCACCCCAAGAAGCATGATCCGCCCCGCAAACTCATCGAGCTTAATAAGTCCAACAAATGACGGCGCATTCCCGAACAGGGTGATAGCATTCGCGAGCAGAGGCTTCAGGACCCCATGTTCGGACTTCAGCAGATATGCTCTCCAATCGGCCTGCGGCGACATATCAGACCGATCCTCAAGAACCCATCGAGCGATCTTTTCACAATTATCCATTTTTGATGCTCACGCCGCGCCGGTATCGGATGTCGACCTGCGGCGCTTAGCGATCATCCATTCGTTCAAATCGAGGGACGAATAGCGGACGGACCGCCCAATTTTGATTGCGGGTGGTCCGTCACCAGCGACGAAGAGCTTCGCCAAGGTGCTCTCGCCGAGCTTGAGATATCCCGCTGCTTGCTTGCGTGTCAGCCAAGCTGGACTAGTTGGAAGAGAGTGGTTTTTCGAATCAGACATAGGTCGCTCCGTGAACTTCGAGAGCGATTTAGACATCGTCCGATATGGTCAGGCAGTCCAGGAGAGCGAAAAAAATGAAGCTCTAAACGTCCAGGACGAATTTAATCTTGTCCAACGGTCGTTTTGTCCAGGCTCGTGTAGAAGCCTTGCGGCAGGCTATTCGTCCCTGGTGTCATCGTACTCATCTGCGTCATCAAGATCAGGCGGAGGCGCCCACGCCGCTTGGCCCCGCCAAATGATCTGCTTTCCGCTCTCATAAAATACGAAAGGTGGAACGCCGTGTTCGTCGTCGTGAGGCGGGAAGAACTCGCGATCCCAACGGTCCTCGACGGGTCGACCTGCTACCCTTGATAAAACGTTTCGGATCGATCGATCCATCGACGCATCGCCCTTGACACTGCGATGGGCGGCCAGAACGAAGTTATGGAAGGGTCCTTGGCGTGCTGGATCAGCGCCGGTTAGCAGCTTCCAGCAATAGCCCATTCCTTCGACGAAACATTCGCGCCAAAACTCTCTAAGTTCGAGAGGTTCAGCGAGACGGGCGCGCTCATGCGTAGCAAGTTCAAGCCAGGTCTTCAGTGCGGTTTCCATCTGCGGAAGTAACGCCACAATAGTTCCAAATTGCTCGTCCCATGCCTTTCTCCTAATAAGGTAACTATTCTCGTCAAACGCCTTCAAATCGGCATTATAGGGCTTGCAGAAATCGTCGGAAAATAAGAGGCGCTCAAATGTCTCACACTGATCCAAGAGCGCAGCGCCACCCCCATGCATAGCGTCAATGTCCGCAACGGCCCGACCCGCATGCTTCAAAGAGAGATCGGCTGTCACCACTGCGCGCAATAAATAGTATCTAGCGGCAAAGAACGGGCACCGTGGCTTCGGTGGCTCCTCAAACGCGTCAAGATCAATGAAGCCCAATACCTTCAATGCCCGGGTCTGATCGAATTGCAGACGAATCCTCGCGACCCGATTGTCCATCTGATTTATTAGAAGCTGGACTTCCTCGTCGATCAGCAAAGGCTTTTTGGGCCGCTCCCAAGGCCGCAAGTCCTCAATGTGCTCTAATCCAAAAAGTTGAGCTAGTCTTGGCTTCAAGACGGTTGAGGGGACTTCCTCAAGATTGAAGGGATCTGCCATCTCACTCTTTCAATCGTTTTGTCGTCGCTGGCTGGAATTGCGAACGTCCTTATTGCGCGGCTTCCGGCAGGTCTCCCATCGCCTTGCCGATTTGATTGGCAATGTGCTCCGATGCCCGACGAAGCGGATCGTTGTCCAAGTGTGCATAGCGGGCGGTGGTTGCTGGTTGCGAATGCCCGAGCAACTTGCCGATAATCGGTAAGCCAAAGCCTGCACCGGCGCCGTAGCTCGCATGGGTATGCCGAAGGTCGTGAATTCTCACCCCCGCCAAGCCCGACCGCGTGCTCACGAGCTTCCAGGGCTTGTTGAGATCATGGCGTGGCTGGCCGGCGATATCGCTGGCAATCACGTAGCCATCAACCCCCGGAAGCTTTTCAAGAATAGCGACGGCCGGGGCGTTGAGAATGATGGCCTTCTGTCCCGTCTTGCTATCTGGCAACAAGAGCAATCCACGCTGCAAGTCGACATACTCCCACTTGAGTTCGAGAATTTCCCGAAGCCGGGCGCCGGTGAGGATCAATAGGCGCAGGGCAGCGGCGACATGAGGCCCGATTTTGGTGCGGCCGTTTTTCGGGATGTGCTTCGCGTTCGGTTGGTGTTCGTCTACAATCCAGGGAATGCCCACCGTTTCGGCCTCACGAATGGCATCGCCCAGGCGCCCGAGTTCCGTCGAGTTTAGGAACCGCTCGCGGCGCTGCTCGCGGAATGCTTGGACGTGACTCGTGGGGTTGTGTCCCTTGGCGACGAGCCCGCAGACGGCAGCATACCGAAAAACCGAGCCGACAAACTCGACAACGCGGTTCGCAGTCATCGGGGTCGTCTTGCCAATCTTCCGGTGCATCTTCGAAACGTCAGCGCTATCGAGGGCGTCGAGTTTGCGCGTGCCGAGGAGGGGAACGGCGTGCTTACGCAGATAGATGCGGTAGTTGACGACCGTGCGTGGCTTCAGTTTCGTCTCGGCCTCCTCGCTGAGATAGCGCTCGCCGAAATCGGCGAATGTTGGCATGGCGCGTTCGGTCGACCGCTTGCGGGCGGGATCCTGTCCGAGCGCTACCGCGGCAAGGGTCGATTTAGCCGAAAGGCGGGCCTGGTCCGGTGTCATGCTCGAGGTCGATCCGAGGACCATCCGAGTCTTGCCAACACTCCGCCCGCCGGCGCCGCTGCGGTATTCGACGCACCACCTTTTGGTGCCGGAGGGGAGCACCTTGACGCAAAAGCCGGTCAATTCGCTGTCGTAAAAGATGGTCGGTTTCTCGACCGGCGAGATCGCGTCGATCGTTCTTTTCGTTAGCTTCAACACCGGCACATTGACCTCCAGAATCGCCACCGAGTCGCCACCGTAATAGGAATGGCAGGATATCTCGGGAAACGGCGATACCAGAGTTCACTAGTATTTTGAGAGGCTTAGGTAAAGTGAGAGGTCTTGGGATAAGTCCAGAAAACTGTGGAATTCATACTCATAACCTGAAGGTCATAGGTTCAAATCCTATCCCCGCAACCAAATTCGGACTTTTACCGGTTCCGATACGAAAATGGCCCGCGTTGAGCGGGCCATTTTTGTTTTGCGACCTGTGCGGGAGCCGCTTCGGTCGCGCAGAGCCCCTCGGCCAAATCGGCTGTCTCAGATGTCACCGCAATAGCTATACCATCGCTGTTGTCGCCGCCGTCGCGCCTTCACCGTCCTGCCCTCCATGAAGTGAGCTATCCGATGACCGAGGTCGAGCTTGTCAACGTGTTCACCCACACCGGGCGCGGCGGCAACCCCTGTCCAATTGTCATCGATGCATCGAACCTTACCGCTGCGGGGATGCAGTCGGTGGCCCGGCACTTCGGGCACGAGTCGGGCTTCGTCCTGCCGGCTCCCGGCGGCGACGCCGACTATGCCTTCCGGTTCTGGGTTCCGCGACACGAGATGGAGATGTGCGGTCACGCGACGATCGGCGCGCTCTGGGTCCTCGCGACCAAGGGGCGCTTGCCGGGCGAACAGGTCCGCATCGAGACGCGCAGCGGATCGGTAACGGGCTATGTCGATCGTGTGGACTCGGGCGAACCGTCCGTCGAGATCAGCCAGCCTGTCGGCAAGGTCGTCGATCTCTCGCGTGCCGAAGAGGAGGACGTTCTGTCGACGCTCAAGCTGTCGCGCCGCGATCTGCTTGATATGCCGGTGCAGAACGCCGTCACGTCACGCGTGAAGACGCTCATCCCGATCCAGGGCGTCCGCGAGCTCAATGACCTGGTGCCGGACCCGGCGCAGATCGAGGCGTGCTGCGGGCGGATCGGGTCCACCGGACTTTACCCTTACGCCATCGAACATCAGGGCGAACGGCGCTTCGAGGCGCGACAGTTTCCGAAATCATCAGGCTACCCGGAAGATGCTGCCACCGGCATTGCCGCCGCGGCGCTCGCGTTCGGACTGCTCAAGAACGGCCTGGTCGAGCGCAACAGCGCGCGGATCACCATCATGCAGGGCCGGGCGATGGGGTCGTTGTCCGAGATCCGGGTGCGGCTCGGCTTCGCCGACAACCGTCCTGTGGGTTGCCTGCTTGGAGGCTCCGTCACGCGCGCGGAGCAACATGTCTTGCAGCCCTAGCAGGTCGGCGCAGAGACGGCGCGCCAGACCTGGGCCTTCAGCGCTGTGGCCAGAAAATCGATCATGGCGCAAACGCCGGGCAGCATGCCGCGCCGGGACGGAAGCGCGGGCCATCTTTGTTTTGGGATACGCCGGGTGGCAACATCAGCCGATCCCTTGCGCGCTCCACAAATCTGTCGTGCGCGAATGCCCTCAGTCCGGATAGCTCAGGATCATTTTCAGTAGTTTCGGAAACCGCGCGTTGATGTCCTCTTCGCGCAAAACGTTGCGGTGCTGGACGCCTTGCTTTGACGTCCGGATCAGGCCGGCCTCCCGCAGGATCCGAAAATGGTTCGACAGGGTCGACTTCGCCATTTCGGGGCAGGGCGCCGCCTCGGTGCACGACATGCAATCGTTTTGCGCGGCCAGGCTTTTGACGATGCGCAGCCGCATCGGATCCGCGAGAGCTCCAAGCACCCCGGCGAGTGTAATCTCGTCCCGCGATGGGTGAACGAACTGCACCATGCCCAAAATATAGCATGCCCCTTGAACTCATTCAATAGTTCACTAGTATTGAACTATTGAATATCGGCATCCCGCCGAACAACGGAAGACATGCGATGACCAAGAGACTCGAAGGCAAAGTTGCGCTGGTGACTGGCGCATCCAAAGGCATTGGTGCCGAAATCTCCGCCCGGCTTGCGGCTGAGGGTGCGGCGGTCGCCGTCAATTACAGCTCCAGCAAAGAGGCCGCCGACCGCGTGGTCGCCGCCATCATCGCCAAGGGGGGCAAAGCCGTCGCGGTCCATGGTAACCTGGCCGACGCCAAGGACGTGAAAAGCGTCGTCGCGGAGACCGTGAAGGCGTTTGGTGCGATCGACATCCTCGTCAACAACGCGGGCATTTACGAGTTCGCGGCGCTCGAGGCCATCACGCCTGAGCATTTCCACAAGCATTTCGACCTCAATGTGCTCGGCCTTCTCTTGATCTCGGGGGAAGCGGTGCAGCACTTCAATCCCAAGGGGGGAAGCATCATCAACATCAGCTCCGGCGTGTCGACCATCGCGCCGGCGAACACCGCCGTCTACACCGCAACGAAAGCATCGGTGGATGCGATCTCCTCCGTGCTGTCGAAAGAGCTCGCGCCGCGCAAGATCCGCGTCAACGCCGTCAATCCGGGCATGATCGCCACCGAAGGCGTCGTGTCCGCCGGCCTGCACGAGGGCGACATGCGCAACTGGATCGAATCCACCACCCCGCTTGGCCGCATCGGCAAGGTTGAGGAGATCGCTGCCGCGGTGGCCTTCTTCGCTTCGGACGAAGCGTCCTACGTCACGGGCGAGACACTTCACGTCACCGGCGGCCTTCGCTGACGCGTGACGTGACCTGGCGGCCCGGAATCGCTGAACGGCGTTCGTCCCAGCATGGTCGTGGTAGTGTATCCCGCAACCAGGTTCGGACCTTACCGGTCCCGATGAGAAAATGGCTCGCATCAAGCGAGCCATTTTTGTTTTGCGGGTGAGAGGGTCACCTCCTCCGACAGGCTCACAGCGGAACAGACGTGGATGCCGTAGACCGGTGCCCAAGCGACAGCAAACCGGCGCGTGAACGGCCGCTTGTTTTGTCGGTCCGTTTCGGGTCAAACGTCGATCATGCCTTATTGCTTTTCTCGAGGTCTCGCTGTCTTCGTGCTCGTCCTGCTGACCGGATGGGGCAGGCCCGCCGACGCCGCGGCTGAGGAGGCGGGCCAGTCGGCCGGAGCGAACTCTGACCTTCCGGCTTCCACCTATTGGCGCACTGATGCTCAGGCTGCTCAAAGTGCCGAATGCCGCGCCGTGCTGGCTGGCCTTCGCGGGCAATTGCGCCATCAGGCCACCAAAGCCTTCATGGCCGTGCGGGGCGATCAGATTGTCTTCAGCGAGGGACCGATTGCGCGGCCGTCGCTCGTTCGTTCCGTGAGAAAGAGCCTGCTTGCGATGTTGTACGGTCAGGCCGTGCAGGACGGCCGCATCAACCTCGATGCGACGCTTGCCGAGCTCGGGATCGACGATGTCGGCGGTCTGCTGCCGATCGAGCGAGAGGCCCGCGTGCGCGACCTGCTTGCCGCGCGCTCGGGTGTCTATCATCCGGCTGCCAATCCGGGCGACGACGCGGCGGGCGCGCCTCCCCGCGGCTCACAATTGCCGGGGCAGTACTTCCTTTACAACAATTGGGATTTCAACGTCGCGGGCGACGTCTATGAGCAGCGTACGGGGCGTAACCTCTACGATGCTTTCGCGCAGGACATAGCCGCTCCGCTGGGCCTGGAAGACTTCGATCGCGCGCGCCATCACCGCAGCGGCAAGCCCTCGCGTTCGAGCCACTTGGCCTATCCTTTCTATCTTTCGGCGCGCGATATGGCGCGTATTGGCGAACTGATGCTGGTGGAAGGTCAATGGCAGGGCCGTCAAATCGTGCCGGCCGGTTGGACGCATCTGATCACGACGCCGGTCACGCGCTCGGCAGAGATGCATCCACCCAACGCAGTTCGCCGCCGGGCGTCCTACGGGCTGTTGTGGTGGATGCCGGAGGTGCCCGACGATTCGGTGCTGGCGGGCTCGTATTTCGCATGGGGCTATTTCGGCCAATGGATTCTCGCGATTCCGAAGTCCGGAATGGTGATCGTGCACAATTACGAGACCGTTGCACGCGAGGATGAAAGCCATCCGCCGACCGTGCCGCTGCGGAGCTTTCTCGAGCAGGCGCGGATGATCGCCGAAGCGCCCTGCCGGTAGGGTCACCAGCGGCGCTGTCAGATAAGAGCGTTACGGTTTGCCGTCGGCCTCTTCGCTTTCCGAAAGCGCGCGATAGCGCACGAGATCGGGATCACCATCCATGTAGAGCCCAATGAAGCCCCGATAGCCGAAGTCGTCGCGGAGAAGCACGAGCAGCCGGTCCAAATCCTTGTAGGTACGATCTTCCTTGTCGCCCCAGGTTCGCAGCGGCAGGAATTCGCGTCGCCAGCTCGGCCGAACATAGGCCAGGTGCTCGGCCATACCTTCAATCGTCTTGGTGATGATGAGGACATTGCGCAGGTGTCCGCCATTTTGCAGCTCCTGCTTGATTTCCCCCTCCTGTAACCCTTTCGCCAAGGGTTGCTCCCGCAAATTGATCGCCCAAGGGCGAAGACCACAACGGGGGTAGACTTCCTTGCACCGACCAATCCGCAGTCCCTTTCCGTCCTGCGGTCCGGAAGATTCGGAGCGAGTCGAACTGCTCCATGACGAAAGCTGCCTCCGACACTGTGTCTATCAGCGAAAGGGGCCACCTTGCGAGCCGGCAATGAGGTGACGCGCACCGCAAGTGGCGGTGCAAGGGAGAATCGACGTAATATCAGCTACATCGATAGGGTTGCGAACACGGCGAGATGCTCCAGGCTCGCGGTCGACTCCGATGCGTGTTCCCCTAGGCCACTCCGCCGCCCGGCTCTTGCAGGTGGCGGAAGGCGGCGGGCACGTTGACGGAGTTGTGCGCCCAATCGAACAGGCTGTACTCACCGTAGTGCGCCATGGCGACCGCCTCGAGCGTGGCCTCGATCGATCGACCTTCTGCGATTGCCGTGCGCACGGCGCTGTCGAGCTCGCGAAGATAGCGAAGCGGGAATTCGATGTCCGCGGGACGCATCGGCCGGCCGTGGCCGGGAATGATGGTCGCGTCTTCCGGCAGGAAGTCGCGCACGCGGGCAAGGGTCGTGATCGTCTCCTTGTGCCGCCCTTCGAGGAGCCACGGAAGCGCCGGAGACGGTGCTTGAATCATGTTGCCAACCCAAAGCACCTTCGCGTCTGGCGCCCAGATGACCAGGTCGCCTGGCGTCTGCGCGAACCCGAAGTGGCGGACCTCGACGATGCGGCGGCCAAGATCGACACTGATCATGTCGGGGACGGTGATGTCAGCGGAGCGGGCCTGCACGAGTTCAATGCCCTTCCCCTTACCCATGAGGCCGATCATGAAACGGCGATCGTCCTCGAAGCTTTCTTCCATGTAGCGCTTGGTCGCCGGATGCTGAATCACGACAGTGCTGTCGGGAAACAGGTAATTCCCGTAGGCATGGTCACCGTGATAGCTGGTGTTGACGAGGAAGCGGATCGGCTTCGACGTCACTTGACGTACGAGCCCGATAAGCTGCGCGGCGAGATCGCCATTCAGCATCGACTCGACGACGAGTACGCTGCGTTCGCCGATCACGAAACCGGCCGTGGTGGCGACGTGGTCTTTCTCGAACACGTCGTCGGGCATGACCGCGAAAACGCCGGGAGCCAGTTCGTTCGATGTGAGGTTCACCCGAGCCGCATCCCAGGGCGGCGTTGCTTCTTGCTCACTGTCCTGCGTCATCGGATGGGCCTCCTGTTTGAATGACGCCAAGCGACCGCGCTTTGCGGACGCCGTTATTTCGCTGCTGCGCGGGCGGCCTGCTTGATTGCGTCGGCTACGACGTCCGGGTTGGAGACGGGGACGGCGTGCGAAGCGTTCACCTCGATGACGGTGGAATGGGCGCGATCGGCTTCGAACTTGTATTCGTCGACCGGAATGGCGCGATCCTGCAGCGGCCTGACTTGCCAGCTCGGCTTGCTCGTCCATGCCGCGGATGACAGCGGTTCGGTCAGGGCCGCCAGGTTCATGGGGCGTTGGCCGGCGAGCATCAGGGCGGCCACGCTCGCGGGCACGTCGGCGGCAACGTTGCTGTGGAACTTGTCGGGCTGGTAGAGGAGATACGTGCCGCTGGTCCCGTCGGGCAGGGTGTACGTGGTCGGCTCGACGGACGTGGGGAATGTGCTGCCGGGGTAGCGTTCGAGCAAATGGGTTGCGGCCTCCCCGGCCGCGGGCATGATGGAGGCCGCGTAGACAAGGCCCTTGACCTTGGGGTCGTCCCCGGCCTGCGTGATGACGGCCCCGCCGTAGGAGTGGGCCGCCAGGATCACGGGCCCCTGGATCTTGTCCAACAGGCTGCGCAGGTACGCGGTGTCGATTGCCGGGCCCAGCAACGGATTGCCGAAGGCGACGACCGGGTAGCCGTCGCGCTGGAGCCTCTCAATCACTCCATTCCAGATCGACGCGTCTTCGAAGGCCCCGTGCACAAGGACGACAGTGGGCTTGGGCGATTCCTGGTTCATCGTGAGTCCTTTTCAGGAGAATTCGGGAGGAGGTCGCTTCGCTGAAGAGCTCGTTAAGTCGCGCCGCCCAAGCTCATCATCTGCCTTGCAACGAAGAGCCCCGGTAAGACGCTCTATTTCTGGGCGATGACGTGAAGCCGGTGCACCTGGGAGCTTCGGAAAACAGCTCGTCCGCCTTCGCGAACAGCGCCTTTGCAAGTTCGCCGTTCAAATGCGCATCTCGTCCGACTTCGTCATTGAACGTGTCGATGATTCCGTAGCGTCCCGGCTCCTCTTCCTTGAGCCCGTACCACGCCACTATTCCGGCCTCTGCCTTCGCCATCACGGCGCCCTGCTTCAGGAAAGCTTCGACTTCCGCTTCTTTGCCACGATTGGCTTTCAACTCGACGAAGAAGGCGAACTTGGCCATGCCATTGATCCTTTCGGCTGCATCCGACTGTTGGACGTCTCTATTCGAAATGCGTTTTTATAAAAATACATCATGCGAGAGTGGGATTGGTTCGCTTTGTCGTGATCGAAGTGAATAATATAAATATGCAATTTCAAATGCTTATGAGAAGTATATCTTCGATTGCGATCTGTGATCGAGAATGGATTTGAAAATTCATAGGCTTCATATCTGAAGTCTTTTGATCAAATCACAGGTGGCCTCGACCATCGCAGCCCGGCCGTCCTCATGGGTCGTGCGGTGAGATGCGCGGTGCCGAAATGATGAATGACGTCGTCGCGGTCACGCGCCCGATGACGACTTAGGACCCGCTCGGAGCCTCACCGAGAGGTGGAAGCAACTGTTGCGCGGTGTGAGGCGATAGCTCCTCGATGGCCGCTCGAAGGTGGGCCGCGGCCTTCGAATGCCCGGGCTCATCGAGCATGCGCAATGCTTCCAGCATGAGCGACAACGCCACCGAGGCATCGGAGATCACGTCCGTCATGATCGTTCCTTTCGAGGCGGCGTCGACGTCGCGGGATGGGCTCACATCATCAGTTCGGTGTCCTTGATGTCAGCGATGGGGCCGAGGATCGCAGGGTCAAATTCATCCAGAGAGCTGCGGTCCAACAGGCGCTTGGGCAGATCGGGGTTCGCCAAGGCCCCGCGGCCTATCGTGACGACATCGGCGCCATCGTCGAGCGCAGCCACCGCCTGCTCGATGTTGTGCAGGCTGCCATTGGCGAAAATCGCCGCTTTGGCGGCGTAGCGCTTGGCGAGGCGCATCAATGACGGGCCGTCCTTGACGAAAGCGGGCTTCCACGCCTCAAACTCGGTCACATGGACGAAGTCGGCGCCGGCATCGCCGAGGCTGCCGAAGATGATTTCGGCGTCACGCTCCGCCCCCGCCCATTTGTGATGATAGTCGTTCACCTTGCCCTGCGAGATGCGGACCCCGACTGGCACCGCGCTCCCGACCTTCGCACGCGCCGCTTTGAAGGTTTCCACGATTAGCCGCACGCGGTTCTCCGTTGCGCCGCCCCAGCGGTCGGTTCTGCCGTTGGCGTAGTCGGTCAGGAACTGGTCGAGCAAGTAGCCGTTGGCGCCGTGAATCTCGATGGCGTCGAACCCGGCGACGTGGATCGCTCGCGCGGCCGAGTCCGCGAAGCCGGCAATGGCGTCGGCGATCTGCTCTTCCGTGATGGCTGCCGGCAGCACGTAGCGGTCCTTTCCGTGATAGAATGTCATCTGCTCGCCCTTGGGCTGAATGGCAGACGGCCCGACCGTGCTGTCGCGAAAGCGATTGCCTTGACTGATCGCTCCGGCATGCATCATCTGGGCAATGGCCACCGCTCCGTGCGACTTGATGCCGTTGACGACCGGCTTCCAGGCCTTGGCCTGCACTTCGTCGGTCATGCCGGGCTGATGGACGTAGCCCTGCGAGAACGCCTGGTCTGTGTAGATGCCCTCGGTGATGACCGTTCCAAACCCGCCTCGCGCGAACCGCTCGTAGTATCGCGTCATGGTTTCGGTGGCCCGGCCGTCCTGGGTCGCCGTGATGCGCGTCATTGGCGCAACGGCAAGACGGTTCTTCGCGGTACGGCCGTTTATATCGATCGGCGTGAAAAGCGCCTTCGCTTCGTGGTCCATCATTTGACTCTCCAGGGTTTTACCTTCGGGAGTGGCTTCCCTTGCTGGAGATCGATCTAGAGCTTGCCGTGAGCCGACAGAAGTCCGGCTGGAAGCTAAGCACTTTATCGATTATCGTTATAAAATGGATTTCGCAGATGTGGCGCTGTTTCGCAGCATCGTGACCGCCGGTAGCCTGTCAGCCGCGGCGCGAGAGATGGGCACAACGCCGATGTTGGTCAGTCGAAGGCTCGCAGCGCTCGAAGCCGAGCTCGGCGCGCGTCTGTTTCATCGGACCACGCGCTCGCTATCGCTCACCCCCGAGGGCGAGGCCTTTCTGCCTCACGCCGCTGCCCTGATAGCCGCCCGCGATTCAGCATTCGAGTCCGTGTCGTCCGCCGGCTCGGGCCTCTCAGGTGTGCTCAAGGTCACCGCGCCGAACGTCATCGGCCATGCCGTCATCGTACCCGTCGTGGCCAAGCTGATCGCGGACAATCCGGCGCTTCGGGTCAATCTTGTCCTGAGCGACGATCGCGTCGACATCGCGTCGATGGGTCTCGACGTTGCGATCCGCGTGGCGCCGATGAAGCCTTCCGACATGATCGCGACAAGGCTCGCCGACAATCCTTACATCCTCTGCGCATCGCCAGCCTATATCGCTCGCTTTGGCGAGCCGGCAACGCTGGGCGATCTGGTGAGCCACCCCTGCATCAAGCTTCATGCGATGGAGACCTGGCCGTTCGTACGTGGAGGCGAATTGGAGCAGATCCGGATCGCCGGCCCGCTGTCGGCCAGCACAGTCGACGCTGTTCGAGCGGCTTGTCTTGCGGGCGTGGGGGTCGCCATGATGACCTATTGGGATGTCTATGAGCGGATTGAACGCGGCGAGTTGAAGCGCATCGTTCTGGCGGATGCCGCGCCGGTCGAGCTTGGGATATGGGCGGTTTTCCTGACTCGCGCGCAAATGCCCGTCCGGGTAAGAGCGTTCATCGATGCTCTGCGAAAACGGCTGCTTGCGGGCACACTGCCGTGATCGTCGCGACGTGCAATCGCCGGCGAGCTGGAAAGCTCGCCGGCGACGCGTCGCCTTGGGCAGAATGCAACCTGTTACCGCGTCAGGCGAACCAGATCCTGCCTTAGCAGATAGAAGGAGACTGCGAGCAGCACGACGTCCTTCATCAGGAAGGGCACGTTGCCCGTCATCGCGGGGAAGCCTCCCGCGGCGAGGTCCCAACCCTCCGGCATGAAGGGAATGATGGTGACGGTCGCGATGAAGGTGCCGGTCGAGCCGAGGGCACCGAGCACGCCAAGCCGGTGGCTCCAGAAGCCCGCGAGCAGCAGCGCGCCGAAGGTCCATTCGGAGACGCCGAGGAGGTAGCTGGCGCCGGCATGGCCGAACACGGGATAGAGCCACCAGATCAATGGGCCGTTGCTGATGAACGGGACCAGCCGTTCGAACTCGTACGGAAACCACTTCTGGTAACCGAAGAAGAAGAACATGATCACCATCGAGGCGCGGACGACATGGTAGTCGAGATCTTCCGCGAGCAGGCCGGATCCCTGCAGGGCGCGGACGAGAGGATTTTGGGCGGTGTGGGTGTTGGCAAGCATGGTCATGGTCGTGATCCCTGATGTGAGATGAGCGACGTGGCGGCCGTCGCGTTAGGCGATCGCCGGGAAGTCGATCTCGGTGTCGTTGATGCGGTTGAAGACGTTGGTGAACACGGTAGTGGCAAAGGCGAGGCTGATGTCGACGAGCTGCGCGTCGCTGTAGCCGGCGGCCTTGATCGCGACGAAATCCTTGTGGCTGACGGTGCCGCTGGTGCGCGCAAGCTTGTCGACGAAGGCGACCAGCGCATCGCGCTGGGCATCACCGGTGGGCCGGCCATCGCGGATCTGCTTCAGGACCTCCGGCGCCAGGCCGACGAGCTTTGCGAGATGGCTGTGGGCGGCGACACAATAGTCACAGCCGGCGGCCTCGCTGATGACGAGCTTGATGATCTCCTTGTCGGACTTGGTCAGTCCGCCGGAGGCGAGCACAGTGTCGGCAGCGAGCACGGCCTTGAGCGCAGCGGGGCCATGGGCGGCGATGGCCGCAAAGGTGTTCGGCACGCTGCCGATGGCCTTCTTGATCTGGGCATAGACCTGGCCGGAGGGGCCGGCGTCAGTTTCGAGGTTCGGGATGGAAAGGCGGGACATGATGGCACTCCGTGTTGGGGTGGTGAACGATTGCGAAGTGACACTATGGTCGTGATGTGAGATGTTGAATGCTTGATGTGCTTGTATATATGCTCAATCGTCTCAAATAACGTATCGAGAGGGAAATACGATGGATTGGCTCAGCCGGCTGTTCGAGATGATGCCGGTGCGCGGCCGTCTGGACCTGCGCTGCTCCTACGGCGCGCCGTGGCGGATCGAGCAGGGGCCGGGCGAGGCCAACGAAATCCCGTACCACGCGGTGCTCGCTGGCTCGGCGATGCTGGACGATCCGGCGGGAGGCCGGCCGTTGCGACTGGAGGCCGGCGACATTCTGCTGCTGCCGCACAACCCCCGGCACGTCATGCACGACGGCAGCGGAGCTGCGCCGCTGAAGGCCCGCAACCGCGCGTCACTCAACTTCACGATCAGCGAGAATCCCGGCTCGGACGCCCGGCTCGATCTGTTGTGCGGACATTTTTCGATCGCCCCGCCGCACGACCGGCTGCTGCGCAACTATCTGCCACCGGTGCTGATCGTGAGGGCCGGCGCGCAGGCCGGAGAGCGGGATACGGCGGGGCAGCTCGCAGGCCTCGTTGCTTTGATGCGCGGCGAGACCGCAGACGATCAGCTGGGCGGCCGCGCGATGCTGAACGCGTTGTCGACGGCGATGTTCGCGCTCGTGCTGCGCCTCGCCAGCGAGACCGGGGAGGCGCCACGCGGGCTGCTTGCGCTCGCAGGTCACCCACGCCTCGCGCCGGTCGTCGCGGCCATGTTCAATGCGCCCGCGCGCGCATGGACACTGCCCGAGCTCGCGCAGCTCGCCAACATGTCGCGTGCGACACTCGCCCGTCAATTCCAGGAGAAGGTCGGACGTTCGCCCAGCGAGCTGCTGACCGACATCCGCATGACGCTGGCAACGAACGAACTGAGGAAATCCTCGCTCTCGACCGGAGCGGTGGCCGAAGCGGTCGGATATCTGTCCGAGGCGGCGTTCCAGCGGGCGTTCAAGAGCCACATGGGCATCACCCCCGCGCAATGGCGAAAGGCTGCGCAGACGCCTGCGACGATTGACGAGCTGGAGCTGGCGAAGAGCGCAGAGACGGCATCGGCTGGCGAGAATGCCTAGGCCGGCGCGCGTGAGGCGGCCGGGCTAGCTCAGCATCCACGGCAGATGATGAGCTTGCGATCCAGCATCTGATCGCGCTGCTGCTGCTCACGCTCCCAGGCCGACAGAGCATCCGATTGAGGCGCGTCGGCCCGGCTCGGCTGACGGTGGCCGACCGGCGCGAGCCAGGGCAGGCGCGAGGTCGGCTCGGCCGAGGCGAAACGCGCGGCGGCCCGCGACGGCAGATCGGGGAGGGCGTCGAGAGAGCTGTTCCGGTCGGAAGCATGTGCGGGCGACAGCAAGCCGATCAGGAGAAGGCCCGCAAAGGCGGAGCGGATCGAGCGTGTCTGGTTCGAACGATGGGACATTGTGGCGCTCCCGTAGTGGAGGCTCGGGATGAGCGGCTCCGTTGACGGCCACCATAGTCGTGGACGCGAAAGGCTGAATGCCGCGCGATCTCGAAGATATGCTCGTTCGTCTCACGAGCGTCGATAGAGGGGACTGGCTGCAGCTTCAGCGGGCCGGCTACCAGGCGTTGGCTCAACGACCACCTCGGCGATATCGAGATTGCGATCGGGGCCGTGTGGAACCACCGTTTGGCCGGGTTCGAGACGCATCTGCATGCCATCGAGATGGACCGTCACGATGTCCGGCTCGAACGATACAAAATTGGAGATGCGGCGGACTTCGGGATAGGCGTCGGGATACGACCATGCCGCCTGGCGCGCGTCTCCGATGGAGTAGTAGCTGCAGAGGCCCTTGTACGGGCAGAAGGTCTGGAGCTTTACGGGAGTGAGGGCAGACTCATCGATGTCGGCACGTGGAACATACCAACGCGGTGCAAAGCCGGACTCGTAAAGGACCAGCGGCCGCTTTGTATCGGCGATGACCCGGCCCTGGTGGTTGACCACGAGGTTACGAGAGGTCTCGCGGATGTCGATGCGGTGATAGGGATCGGCGGCATGGCCCACGATGCGTTCGTCTTCCTCGTAGAAGGCATCCATGGCCCGCCAGGCAAAAGCGATCAGACCCTGCAAATCGCCTGCATGGGCGGGCAGGTTGGTGTGCCGCCATGCTCCTCGTGCCGCGATGTGTTGCTCGTCGACCCGAACGCCGTACCAGGACGTCGGCCCAAGATCGGCATGTTGAGTGATGTGCTCGGTAGGTTCCAGCACATGTGGGGAAACATCGGCCTCCGGGAAATAGGCCACAGGATAACGGCCCGGTTCGAAAAGGAGGAGCACCCGCTCGCTGTCGGCGATCCAGCTTCCCCCAAAACGCACGCGGATGCGGCGGCGCAACGGTTCGACGTACAGGAGTCGCTTGGGCAGCGGCTCGGGGACGAGAAAGCGGCCGATTGCTCCCGTTGAAAGCGGGCCTTGTTGCCAGGACAGTCCCAACTGATCTCTCCCTGCAGTACACCGTCGGTCGATGGCGGACCTGTTCCGGCCCGTGCTTGGCTTCGCCGGCGCGATCCGATGGCTATATTTCGTCCGTGGCCCGGCCTTGGTTACAGGTCATCCCACCAATTTTGCGGTGTGATGACGCCAGCCGAGATGGTTCAACCAACCGCAAAGCCGTCATCGATCGGCACGGTGAACTGGAAGACGGCGCCGCGCGGTTCGTTTGCAGCCGCCCACAGTCTGCCGCCATGCGCAACGATGATCGAGCGGCATATCGACAGTCCGACACCGAGGCCGCCCGACTTGGTGGTGTAGAAGGGTTCGAACAGCCGCGCTTGGCCCTCCGCAGACAAGCCCGGCCCCGAATCCGTGATCGATACGCGTATGCTCTCGGCATCCGCTCTCGCGGTCTGGATCAACAGCTCGCGCTTGCCCTCCGTTGTCTCGCTCATGGCCTCGATGGCGTTGAGGATCAGGTTGAGTGTGACCTGCTGCAGCTCGACGCGATCGCCGATGACCTTGGGCAGACGATCGGCGAATATCGTCTGGATCGCGACATCGTGCCGCGCCGCTTCAGCTTCCGTGAGTTCGATGACTTGACCGATGACGTCGTTGATCGCCAGGGAATCCCGTTTGGGCGGTGATTTCTTGACCAGATCCCGGATTCGCCCGATGACCTCGCTGGAGCGGATGCCGTTCTCGATGGCGCGTATCAGCGCCCTGCGCGTCTGCTCCAGCGCCGGCGGTTGGTGATCGAGCCAGCTCAAGGCCGCTTGCGCGCTGGCGATAACGGCGGTGTTCGGCTGGTTGACCTCGTGGGCGATCGACGCCGTCAGCTGTCCCATCACCGCCACGCGGTTGGCGTGGGCCAGCTCCATCTGAGCCTCGCGGTAACGCTGTTCGCGCTCCTGAAGCTCCCGGTACAAACGAGCGTTGTCGAGCGAGGTCGCAGCCTCGGATGCGAGAAATTTGAGGATCGCGATCCGGGCGGGTGTGAAGACGCGCGAGGCGAGATTGTTCTCGAGATACAGAAATGCCACCGCCCTGCCTTGCTTGACGAGCGGCACGCACAAGGCTGATCGGACGTGCTTCTTCTGGATGTACTCGTCGCCGCCGAACGCGCTGCTCGTCGAGGCATCGTCGAGCACGACGCTTTCCTGCGTGCGAGCCGTGTAAAGCACGATCGACATCGGGACTTCAGCGGCGGAGATCGGCGAATCGGCGAGATCGAGAGCGATAGAACCGCCGCCGGTCACTGCGTCCGCCCGAATTCTCAGCTCGGAACCCCTCGGTAAAATCAGCACGCCACGTTCCGCACCCGCATGCTCGATGGCCGAGCGAAGCAGGGTCTCCGTGAGCTTCTCCAGCACGATCTCGCCTGAAACAGCCTCCGACACCTTGAGAACCGTCGCAAGGTCAAGCTGCTCGACAGGTGCTCCGATCGTGCCTGCGGCGCTGAGCGCGGATCCTCGCTCCCGCAGGTTCGGATGGAGTTTCTCGAGCTGGCTCACCTTCGCCTCGGCGCCCCAGCGCGCGTAGCAATCGCGCGCTTTCGTCAGGTAGGATTGAACGACCGTTCGAATGCCGCGCGCCTCGTAGAACCCTGCTGCACGTTCCGCAGCGATCGCCTCGATCTGCGCGAAGCCGGATTCTTGCGCCAATCGGATCGTTTCTTCGTAGAGCTGCTCCGCCTCGAGTTCGCGACCCTCGATGCGCGCAAGCTCCGCCGTGACGAGCTTCTGCCGGGCGGCGAAGTTTGCGGGGCAGCGGTCGGACCAGACTGTCAGCTTGCGGTGGTGTTCGCGGAGGTCGCTGAGGCGCCGCTCGCGTTCCTCAGGGCGTGATGCGTGATAAGCTCCGGCATGAGCGAGTGCCGTGTAGAACCGGTATTCGGTGAAATCCGAATAAGCGCGGACGCACCATGAGAGTGCTTCTGCGCGTGCGGCGAGGGCAATCGCGGCCTCGTCACGTCCGGCAATGACTTCGATCTGAATTTGCGTCGCGTAGTAGAAGAAGGCGCTTATCGGTTCGCTCGCGTCCGGGGGCTGAAGCGCCCCGGGGCTCTCGAAGTCATTCGGCCCATCGCGTCCCATAAGGCTCAGCGCCAGATCTCGTTGCCTTATGAGGCCCTCCGCAGCCAATCGGACGCCCAAACCCTCGGCGAATGCCAGGGACCGCTCGGCACGCGAGCAGACGTCCATGAGCGAATCGCCGCAGAAGAGATCCACCGATATCAACCCGCGATGCGAATACGCCGCGAATGCCAGATCTCCAGTCGTCAAACAGATTGCAAGAGCGCGCCGAATGAACGGCCGTCCCGATCGGATCGGGAGAACCCATGGGGTCACGTGGAGGCCGAATACCAAAAGCGCCCGGCCGCTCAGCCCTGTCTGCGGCTGCCTGTCGGCAAGGGCTGCGCCAAATTGTGATAGCCGGAATCCAAGTTCGGCATCGGTTGAACTGCTCGCGAGCACGCCGAATATGGCGGTCAGCGGGTAGCACGCTTCAGGGCTGGTTCCGTGTGCGAGCGTCAGTCGCGTGGCCGCCACGAGCATGGTGTCGGACAGGTTGCGATCGGTGAGAAACGCAGGTGTGAGGAGGTCGGCCAGGACGCCCATGGTCGCACGATGATCCGGATCGGTCATCGGCGGTAGCGCATGAAGCTGCTCGTCGGACAGTTTTTCGGTCAAGCTCCGCAGGCGTCGCCGATCCTCATCCACCTCGCTGCGGCTGGGATGAGGAGACCAGTCGATCCCGGTTCTGCGCAAGAATGCGAGGCAAACGGCGACCGCCCGCTCGAGCTGTCCCGCAGTGGTGTATAGCTGCGCCTGGAGTCTGGCGACCTCGGCGCTCGCCTGAATGTCCGAACAGCTCTGCGACAGGACCGTCAATTCCGCCTCTGCCGTGTTCAGCTCGCCGAGCAGGAATTTGCACTCGGCGTGGAGCAGGCCGATCGCGAAGGCGTCCCGGCTGCACCGCGGATGCCCTTCCTCCCCGAGCAGTTCGCGCGCGATTTCAAGGTAGGTTGCTGCCGCGTGGTAAGCCGTTGCATTTCGTGCGCGCCGGCCCGCGGCGAGATTGACGGCAATGACCTGTTCGCGTTCAGCGCCGTTCGTCAAAGCGGCGATGCCGCGGTTCAGCTGGTTGGCAACGATATAGACGCGCTCGTTGGTTTCGTCAGGCGTCAGCTGCGCTGCCAGGACCAGGCCGATCCGAAGGTGCAGCGCCGTTCGCCTGTCCTGGTCCGGTTGAAGCGCATAAGCGGCCTCTTGCACGCGATCGTGCACGAACGCGTAAGAGCTCTTGAGGCGTCGGACCAGCTCGAGACGCGTCGCGTCTTTCAAATCCGCGTGCAGCGTCTGCTCCGATGCTCCGTGCACGAGGCAGAGCATTGCGATCTCGGCGCTGTTGCCCAGGCAGGCCAGCTCCAGCAGGGCCTGACGTGTCTCGTCGCGCAAACCGCTCAGCTTGCCGACCATGAGATCTGCGACGTTTTCGGCGTAGCTCTTTTCCTTGATGCGTTCGAGATCCCAGCGCCACTGTCGCTTGTCATGATTGAAGGTCAGTAGTTCCTCTTCGGCCAGCGCCCGCAGAAACTGCGTGAGGAAGAACGGATTCCCGTTCGTCTTCTCGTATATCAGCTGCGCCATGGGCATGGCGTATGCCGGCTCGCAATGAAGTGCATCCGCGGTGAATTCCAGGACGGCATCGCAAGTGAGGGGTGCCAGGTCGATTTCCCGCACCCGTTTGCGGGACGTCCGAATTTCGACGAGCCGTTGGGCCAGCAGATGCTTGACGTCGACATCGTTGCGTCGATAGGCGACGATGAGAAGCAGATTTTGCAGGTCGGATCTGTTCAGAAGAAACTCGATCAGATGCAGTGTGGCCAGGTCGAGCCACTGCAGGTCGTCGAGGAACAGCACGAGGGGATGGTGAGGCTTGGCGAAGATGCCAATGAAGCGTCGAACGACGAGTTGGAAGCGTCGCTGTGCGTCTTGCGGTGGTGCTTCCGGGACAGGTGGTTGATCCCCGATCACCAGCCGCAGCTCCGGTACGAGATCCACCATCAGCTGACCGAGAGGGCCCAGCGCGTCGTGCAGTGCGCTACGCCAGGGTGCCAGATCGGCGTCGCTCTTGGCGAGGAGGCCCCGGATAAGGCCTTGAAGCGCATGCGCGAGCGTCGCGTAAGGCATATCGCGCTTGTGCTGATCGAACTTGCCGGAAGCGAAGAGCCCTCCCAACGGCACCAAGGCCTTGTGCATTTCGTCGACCATAACGGACTTGCCGATACCGGAGGGGCCGGACACCAGGATCAACTCGGGCGTGCCGCTCCGCGTCACGCGATCGAACGAGGTGAGCAACGCCTCGATCTCGTGCTCCCTGCCGTAGAGCCGTTCGGGAATGAGGAGGCGGTCGGGTATATCGGTTTGGGCCAGGACGAAATCATCGATTTGTCCCCGCGCTTCCCATTCGGCGAGTGACCGTTCGAGGTCGCTCTTGAGACCGGCGGCGGTCTGGTAGCGGTCCTCTGCCGTCTTGGCGAGGAGCTTCATGATGATCCCCGACACGGCGCGAGGCACGCCATTGACTCGTTCGGCGGGCGCAACGGCTTGTCTGGCGATGTGGCTGTGCACCCATTCCATCGGACTGGCAGCGGTGAACGGCAGTGCGCCCGTCAGCATCCGGTAGAACGTCACGCCGATTGCATACAGATCGCTGCGGGAATCGACGGACCGGTTCATGCGGCCGGTCTGCTCGGGCGCCATGTAGGCCAGCGTGCCCGCCATGGTCTCCGGTGGTTCGAGCTGCTGTCGCTCGCGCGGCAGGCGAGATGCAAGGCCAAATCCGGTGATCCTGACCTCGTCTGCTCCGCTCACCAGAAGATTGGCCGGCTTCAAATCCTTGTGGACCAGGCCCTGCCGATGCAGCTGGTCGACGGCGGTGGTGATGCCGAGAGCCAATCGCAGAAAGCGCGTCAGCTTCATCGGCGCGCCGAGCAGCCGCTCGAGCGGCTCGCTGCCGGGATCTTCCAATATCAGCAAGGTTCGACCACCGTCGCGGATCAGCTCCAGCGGCCGTACGGCCCAGGTCCCATCGAGCTCGTTGCGCAAGGCGTATTCATGGGCGAGCCGGTCGAGGACCGCGGCCGGCGGATGTTCCGTAGCCGCCCTTACGGTCAGGACATTGTTGACGCCGCCATCGGCGCCCCGGCGCCATTCGCGGCAAAAGACGCGCTCGCCGTCGTCCCATGACGCCTTGAGACCGGCATTGCCATTCGTGGATACCCGCGAGGATACGTGCATCTGCCGGACTCCGGAACTAGCCGGCCAGTCGATTGAAAAGAAGGGAAAGGTTTTCACCTGTCCCGTTCGGGAACCTACTCCCAACGCCAATCCCCAACAATAGCCGGGATCGGAGCCACGCTATGAGCCAGATTCCGACTTCGGGGCGTGGTTCAACCAACGGCAAAGCCGTCATCGATCGGTACGGTGAACTGGAAGACGGCTCCGCGCGGCTCGTTTGCAGCCGCCCAGAGTCTGCCGCCATGCGCCACGAGGATCGAGTGGCATATCGACAGTCCGACACCGAGGCCGCCCGACTTGGTGGTGTAGAAAGGTTCGAACAGCCGCGCTTGGCCCTCCGCAGACAAGCCTGGTCCCGAATCCGTGATCGATACGCGTATGCTCTCGGCATCTGCTCTCGCGGTCTGGATCAACAGCTCGCGCTTGCCCTCCGTTGTCTCGCTCATCGCCTCGATGGCGTTCAGGATCAGGTTGAGCGCGACCTGCTGCAGCTCGACGCGATCGCCGATGACCTTGGGCAGACGATCGGCGAACACCGTCTGGATCGAGACATCGTGCCGCGCCGCTTCGGCTTGCGTGAGTTCGATCACCTGACCGATGACGTTGTTGATCGCGAGGGAATCCCGTTTGGGCGGTGATTTCTTGACGAGATCCCGAATTCGCTCGATGACCTCGCTGGAGCGGATGCCGTTTTCGATGGCGCGTGTCAGCGCCCTGCGCGTCTGCGCCAGCGCCGGCGGTTGGTGATCGAGCCAGCTCAAGGCCGCTTGCGCGCTGGCGATGACGGCGGTGTTCGGCTGATTGACCTCGTGGGCGATCGACGCCGTCAGCTGTCCCATCACCGCCACGCGGTTAGCGTGGGCCAGCTCCATCTGAGCCTCGCGATAGCGCTGCTCGCGCTCCTGAAGCTCCCGGTACAGACGAGCGTTGTCGAGCGACGTCGCGGCCTCGGACGCGATAAATTTGAGAAGCGCGACCTTTGCGGGCGTAAACACGCCCTTCGCCAGATTGTTCTCGAGATACAGCAGTGCGACCAGGCCGCCTTGCTTCGTGAGCGGAATGATCAGGACCGACCGGGCACTCGTGAGCTGAATGTACCGATCCCCTCTGAAGGTTCCACTTTCCGCAGCTTCGTCGAGAATAACGCTCCCTTGCGTGCGAGCCGCGTACAGGACGAGCGACTCCGGGATTTCCGTCTGGGAGATCGGGCGATCGCACAGATCGACATTGATCGAAGCCCCCCGGGTCGTCGCTTCCGCGCGAATCCGCAGCGCCGCGTCCCGCTGCAAAATCAGCAATCCTCGTTCCGCGCCGGCGTGCTCGATGGTCGTGCGCATCAGAATGTCGATCAGCTTCTCGAGGACGATCTCGCCGGACACGGCCTCCGAGACTTTCAGGGCCGCCACGAGGTCCAGATGTTCGATCGGCGCACCGATCGTGTCAGTTGGGGTGGCCATGGGTGCGTTCTCCGCAAGGTGCGGATACATGTCGTCGATCTGGCGTACCTTGCCATCGGCTCCCCACTGCGAATAGGCGTCGCGCGCGTTCCGACGGTATATGTTAGCGAACGCGTCATAATCGCGAGCCGCATAGAAGTTCGCAGCCAGTTCGTAAGCGAGACCCTCATCGGCAATGAGCCCGTTTGCGCGGGCCGAGCGAACTGCGTGTTCGTAAAGGCGCATTGCATCGGAGTCGCGGCCCTCCAGCCGGGCGATTTCGGCACCGACCAGCGCCGCGCAATGCGCGAAATTGTCCGGGCAGTTCTCCGCCCAGGCCTGGAGTTGCCGATGATGCCCGACAATCGTGTCGATGTGCCCCTGCTCGGCGGCGATCGCTTCCGGCACTGCAGCCAGAGAAAGCGCACTATAGAAGTGATACGAAGCTGCCTCCGCCGGAGTGAGCGGCGTCCATCGCCGCCGCTGCAGCTTCGACAGGATGCCGACCGCCGTTGCGTAGTCGCCGGCAAGAAAACGCGCCCGGAGCTTGAGGATCCAGTAAATGCACTCAGCGCGCCACAAATTCGGATTGGCGGCGAACTGCTGTTCGATCCGAAGCTCGTCGAACTGCTCGTCGTCGAAGGAGCCGAATGTCGGGGTCAACCCGCGGAGCGTCCGGAACAGCCCGCGTTGCGCGGCGATGATGTCCTCGATGAACCCGAACCTCATCTTCCGGACGAAGGCGAGGCCAGTCTCGGCCTCGTTCAGAATCTCGACGAGTGGATCGCCTGCCTGGAAAAGATTGCCATTCAGATTGCTGCAGCTGTAGGCGGCATAGGTAAGATCGCCGCTCCTGTGCGCGCTCTCGAAGGCGCGGCGAAGGAGATCGCGCGCGACCCTGAAGTGTCTGGTCCAGGGCACGACGTGGGCGCCGAATATCAGATAGGTCGCAGCCTGGAAGCGGCTTATTCCACGCTGCTCGACCAATTCATAACCGAGCTCTCCGAAGCGAAAGCCGGATTTGTAGTCGCCGAATTGCAGGCCGGCCACCATTCCGAGCTGCACATAAGCAACGCACGACCCGTCGCTGTGGCCCCACGCGAGCCCAAGATTGACGGCCCTGCAGATCGTGAGGGAAAGCAGGTTCATATCCGTGAAGAGGGCGGGCGGCAGCAGCTTTGTCAGGACATCCATCGTCGCAAGCGAGGCTGGGTCGCGCATCAAGGGTAGCTTGACGAGGTCTTCGATGCTGCGCTCCCCAATGCCCGTCCAGATAAGATCGTACTCGCGGCGCGCCTCCGCTTCAGTCGGGTTGGGAGACCAGTGCACGCCTAGCTGCCGCAGGTACCCCAGGCCGATTTCGACGGCGCGGCTGGATTGACCGAGCGTTGTATAGACGTCCATGCGCAGGCATGCGACGGCGGCCTGTTCGAGCGGGTTGGTCGCGCGCGTCGCCAGTGCAGTCAGGCGATCGTCGGCGACAGCCGGTTCGCCGGTCAGGAACTCGCATGCGGCCCGATTGATTTCCAGTGCGAAGGCAAGCTCGTGCCGCCGCGCCCAGCAATCGGCGGTCAGGAGTTCGCTTCCGGTGGAGAGATAGGCAAGTGCCGAGCTATAGGCCGAGGATGCCTTGGCGCGCTGGCCGGCAACCAAGTTGAGCTCGGCGAGTTGCTCGCGCTCGCCCGGCGAGCCGACGAGGGACAGGCCGCGGTTGAGCTGATTGACGATATCGAAGATCGCCACCTCGCGCTGCTCCGGCGGTGTGCGTGCCACCAGGATCCGGCCGATTCGCAAGTGCGACGCAGGCCTCGCGGACTCGGGAATCAGTGCGTAGGCGGCTTCCTGGACCCGGTCGTGCACGAACCTGCGGTGCCGGTCCTGACGCTCGACCAACTCGAGACGCACCGCGTCGACGAGATCCAGATCGACCTGCTGTTCCGATGTGCCGAGCATCAATGACAGCGTTGCGATCTCGGCGCTGCTGCCGAGGCATGCAAGCGTCTGCAAAGCCGTCCGCGTTTCTTCCGGCAGGCGGCTCAGCTTGTGGATCATCAAGTCAACGACGTTTTCGGTATAGCCTTTGGCATGGATGCGCTCGAGGTCCCACTGCCATTGGCCTGCCGCATGATCGAAGGCCAGCAACCGTTCTTCCGAGAGTGCGTGCAGGAACTGGATCAGGAAGAACGGATTGCCGCCGGTCTTCTCATGTATCCGTTGCGCCAATGGCGCGGCGCGGATCGGCTCGGAGCGAAGCGCATCCACGATGAAACGCTCGACGTCGGCGCGAATGAGGGGTGCCAGGCTGTGCGTCCGGATGCGCGCGCCCGAATCGTGAATTGCGGCGAGCTTGCGCCTCAGCGGATGGTTGGCATCGATCTCATTGCTGCGATAAGCGCCGATCAGCAAGAGGTGTTGCAGGTCCGATCTGGTCAGCAGCTCCTCGAGCAGATCGAGCGTCGCAGCATCCAGCCACTGCAAATCGTCGAGGAAGAGTACAAGCGGTCGATCCGATTGCGCGAAGACGCCGATGAAGCGCTGCAGGACGAGTTGAAATCGTCGCAGGGCGTCTTGCGGTGAGGCATCCGGGACCGGCGGCTGATCGCCGATGATCAGTTTCAATTCGGGAATCAGATCGACCATGAGCTGGCCGTTGGGCGTCAATGCTTCGCAGATAGCGTCGCGCCACGATGCGAGTTCGGCGTCATTCTTGGCGAGGAGGCGACGGACGATGCTTTGAAAGGCCTGTGCCAGCGTCGCATAAGGGATGTCGCGCTTGTACTGATCGAACTTGCCCGAGGCGAAAAGGCCACCGAGCGGGACCAGGGCTCTGTGCAACTCGTGGACTACGGCGGACTTGCCGATACCGGCATGGCCCGAGATCAAGACGAGCTCGGGCTTTCCACTCCGGGCGACGCGGTCGAACGCGTCGAGCAAGGCCTCGATCTCATGTTCCCTGCCGTAGAGCCGCTCGGGAATGCGGAGGCGGTCCGGTTGGTCCGCCTCGCCGGGCGTAAAGCCGTCAATCCGGCCTTGCGTCAGCCATTCGGCAAGGCAGTGCCCGAGGTCGTTCTTGAGGCCGGCGGCGGTCTGGTAGCGGTCCTCGGCCGTCTTGGCGAGAAGCTTCATGATGATCGCCGACACGGCGCGAGGCACGCCATCGACTCGTTCGGCAGGCGGAATGGCTCGTCTCGCGATGTGGCTGTGCACCCATTCCATCGGACTGGCCGCGGTGAACGGCAGTGCCCCCGTGAGCATCCGGTAGAACGTCACGCCGATTGCGTACAGATCGCTGCGGGAATCGACGGACCGGTTCATGCGGCCGGTCTGCTCGGGTGCCATATAGGCCAGCGTGCCCGCGATGGTCTCCGGCGGCTCGAGCTGCTGTCGCTCGCGTGGCAGGCGAGAGGCGAGGCCGAATCCGGTGATCCTGATCGCGCCCGCTGCGTCGACCAGGATGTTCGCCGGTTTCAGATCCTTGTGGATCAGGCCACGATGATGGAGCTGGGCGACCGCCCCGGAAATGGCGAGGGCCGATCGCAAGAAATGATCCAGCTTCATCGGCGCGCCGAGCAGCCGCTCGAGCGGCTCGCTGCCGGAGTCTTCCAATATCAGCAAGGCACGATCGCCATCGCGGATCAGCTGCAGCGGCCGCACGGCCCAGGCTCGATCGAGCTCGTCGCGCAAGGCATATTCGTGAGCGAACCGGTCGTGGAGCGCGGGCGGATGATCCGCCGCGGCTCTTACGGTCAAGACGCTGTTGACGTTGCCATTGGCGCCCCGGCGCCATTCGCGGCAAAAGACGCGCTCCCCGTCGTCCCACAGGAGTTCGAGACCGGCATCTCCGTTCGTGAGGATCGGCGAGGACACATTCATCCGCCGGACTCCGGAACTGACCGGCCGCCCCGTGGACAAGGCGCGCCAACCGTCCAATCGCCCCCTCATCAGCCTAATCCCCGAAAAGGTCCCCCACAACAGCACTCATCAGAACGAACCCGCCGGCTTCACGCTGCTCGCTCCTCTGGCCTCCAACATTCGAAGAGGCGGCCACAAAGGTTACAGGCAGATTTGATTTTGATCGGGAACTCCGGGGATCGGGAACTCTCCCGCGAGCCGCAGATTCCCTGGCTTGAGCGGGGGCAATTGCGGGGAGTCTTCGAGAGGTCGTTCAGCGTGGACAGCGTAAGATCTACAAGCCGTCGCCGCAAACCTACGCTCACGTGGAGAATGATCTTGGCGTCCGTCTCGCTATTGCATCGCTTCCTGTCGAACAATCCCGTCCTGAGCCGGCGACACGTCGGCTGCTGCCCGGAGGAGGTCCCGCTTGAGCAGATAGACGGAAGCCGCAAGCAGTACGACATCCTTCATGAGGAAGAGGAACGGCAACGTGGCCGCAGGAAAGCCGCCGGCCGGCGCGGCCCAGGCATCGGGGAAGAACGGAATGATCGTCACGGTGGCGACATAGGTCGCGCATGAACCCAGCGACCCCAGGACCGCCAGTCTTCTGCTCCAGAAGCCGAGCAGCAGGAGCAATCCAAACAACAGTTCCGCTGAACCCAGGAAGTAGGCCGCGCCGCGCACGCCAAACACCGGATACAGCCAGAAGATCAGCGGACCATTGCTGATGAACGGAATCAACGCGTGCGCTTCGTAGTCGAACCATTTCTGGCAGCTGAAGACGAAGAAGACGACGATCATCGCCACACGCGTGACATGGTAGTCAAAATCGCCTCTGACCAGATCGAGCTCGGACAGCTTCTTTATGAGATGGTCCATCTGATGTCGTCTCATCCTCGAGGTCGCGGATTGGCGCCAAGGGCGGCGTCGACGTCTGTCGCGTCCTGAACGGTAGCCAAGCTTCGAAGAGCGCGCTGTGCGCGGGTTATCGTGCATTTCTCAAACTTGCGCTGTTCGGCCGCAGGCGACCGGGATCGGCGTGGCCTGACATCGCGTCGCCTTTGGTGGCTCGCCCTTGGCACCGCAGACCCATACCAAAGTATGGGTCTGTGCATCACAATCGCGAGATTGTAGGAGCCACCCGCCGAACGCATCCTCGGGGCCGACATGCGCAACCGATCATGGCGCAGCTACTGGATTTTCCTCAGTTGGGGAGACCGAACATGTGCCTCTCGCGAACAAGCATCGAACGTCACGACAGCAGCCGCCTGGTCAACTGGGGAGCGGCTTGCGCTTCAATCGCCCGTGTTGCGATCGCGTTTCGATGACGATCGCGTCTTGCGAGGGTAAGTCAGGTGAAGGTCCCTTTCGTAGGAGTCGTCGATGACGACGAGGCCCTGTGCCTGTCTTTGGTGGATCTGATGCGATCGATCGGCTACCGCTCCGAGCCGTTTGACAGGGCCGAAGCGCTGCTGAGCTACGCCGGCCGGTTCAGCTTCGACTGCATCATTGCCGACGTTCACATGCCTGGAATGGGCGGGCTGAACCTCGTTCGCGAGCTCCAGCAGCAGAAGGTCGGAGCGCCGGTGATTCTCATTACCGCGCTTCCTCACAGGCAGCTGGACGCCGAAGCGGCCTCGATCGGCGCATTCTGCCTTCTCAGAAAGCCGTTCGAAACGAGCGCGCTGCTGGAGTGTCTCGACAGGAGCCTTCGAAGATGAAAGCGCTCTCGGGTGACGACATCACGTCCTCTATGGCGACGCAATCATCTGGCGGGGACGCGCCCGGGCGTGCAGGACCCCGGGAGGGTACGGATCCGCCGCGACATGATCGCCGGAAGATGGCCCGTTGGGAGAGATGGAACGATTGTTCGGAGCGATGGGGCCGGCTCCTGCTTGCGGCGCGAGCAGGGGACGGAGACGCATATGAGCGATTGCTGCGGGAGCTGGATCTGTGGCTCCGTGCCTACTACGCGCGCCGGCTTCCCTATCCCGCCGCCGACGATGCGAGGCAGGAGGTGCTCCTGGCCATTCACGCGAAACGCCACACGTTTGCGGCCTCGAAGCCCTTCGGCGCCTGGGTCACGGCGATTGCCCGCTATAAATGGGTCGATCGCGTGCGCGATGCGTCTCGCTACAGCGCGCTCGCGCTCGACGAAGACATCGCAATCGAGGATCACGAAGGTGCCGCGATCAGCGCTGCCGCGCTGGACCAGCTGCTTGGCCGATTGAAGCCTGCGCAAGAGAGCGTGATCCGCCTCGTGAAGCTCAATGGTCTGAGCATCGCGCGAGCGGCCGGTGCGACCGGACAGTCGGCGGCCCTGGTCAAGATCAATATCCATCGCGGCCTGAAGAAATTGTCGACATTGGTCTCCTGACGTCATTGCGGCCGCGGGCCGGGCCGACCGAGACGTCGTGCGAAGGAAAGCCGAAATTGCTTCAACTCCAGAACGAAATGCGATCTACGGTGGCCGACCTGACGGCGGCGTTCCGCTATGACATCATGGAAGGGCTGAGCCTCGCGCCAAAGGCAATTCCGGCGAGATGGCTTTATGACCGACGCGGATCGGCTCTGTTTGAAGCCATCACGCTGCTGCCCGAATACTACCCGACACGAACCGAGCGATCGATTCTTGCGTCCGCAGTATCGGAAATCGCCGCGCTCGCGGGGCCGGGCCGCGCGGTCGTAGAATTCGGCTCAGGCTCGTCGGCAAAGACGCGACTGTTGCTGGCAGAGACGGAGCCCTCCGCCTATGTGCCGATCGACATCTCGGGCGAGTTCCTCCGGGAGGTTGCGGCAGGCTTGTCGCATGCATTCCCGGCACTGCCGATCTATCCAACCGAGGCCGATTTCACCTATCCGTTTGGGCTTCCGGAAGAGATTGCCTCGACTGCGCGCCTCGGCTTCTTTCCGGGGTCGACGATCGGAAATCTGACCGTGCCTGCGGCGGTCGACCTGTTGCGGGCCATGGCGGCGACCCTGAGTGCCGGATCGATGCTGCTGATCGGCATCGATCGTATCAAGGATCAGGATTTTCTGCTGCCGGCATATGACGACACGCAGGGGCTGACGGCCGCATTCAATCTCAACCTCTTGCATCGGATCAACCGCGAGCTGGGCGGCTCGATTCCGCTGAGCGCGTTTCGCCATCTGGCGCGCTGGAATGATGCGGAGGCGCGTATCGAGATGCATCTGGAAGCCACGCGCGACGTCCGTTTCGAGGTCGACGGTCGCGTCTTCTCGTTGTCGAAGGGCGAGACCATCCACACGGAGAACAGCCTCAAATACGGGCGCAGGGATGCCTTCGTTCTGCTGCAGGCCGGCGGATGGAATCCCGTCGCCGATTGGACCGACGACAGCGGGCTCTTCTCGGTCATTCTCGCGGAGCAAAGGCCCGCGCCGGCGGCACCCTAGGTTGAATCGGGGCGCAGACGGAAACATTCCAACAATATCGCCTCAATCGGCGCAATCCACGAACAGCGAGGCCCGTACACATGCTGCATAATGTGCGCGTCATCATGGCAATCAACTGCGTTGAGGCGCGACCATGCAACTCCGTTCATCCCTCATCCTGAGCTTCGCCGCCATTCCCCTCACCGCGCTGGCAGATCCGCTGCCGGCGCCGTCGCCGAAAGCGCCGAGCCCGGCCGAGAGCGTCCAGGTGCAGCCGCGCGGCAATGAATTCATGCCGAATTCACTTGCCGAGGATGCGGTGCAGAAGCGCATTACCGACTTCAACCGGAAACTGGAAGGTCTGGACGCAGATCTCGACAAGAAGCTGAAAATCTGCCGCGGGTGTTGATCGATATCCGTTTCAACAAACAGCGATAGGTCCGCACATGAGGCACACTGTCACCGGTTCATTCCGCGACGGAAGCGGGTGCGCGAACTACGAGCGGATCGCCCCGATCCGGGATGACGCGCTCGAGGATGTCGTCAGGGAATTGCAGCATCGCATGCGCAATATCCTCAGCATCGTTCTGTGCTTCGTGAACAACACCGATGCGAATTCGACCGCCGATTTTCGCGAGGCGCTCTCGGCACGGATCGCGACCCTGTCCGATGCCTACAGGATGATCGAATCCGCGGGGGATCAGCGAGTGTCTCTCGCGGCGATGCTGGAGCGAACGCTCAAGCCGCACGCGATGTTTCACAGGGGCCGCATTCTGCTCGCGGGGCCGGACCTCACGCTGGAGCCGCACATCGCCTTGGCGCTGCACGTCATCATTCACGAGCTGGCGACCAACGCGACCAAGTACGGCGCGCTGACATCGACGGCAGGAGCCGTCGAGGTGATCTGGGAAAGCCCGCCCTATCTCGGCGGACAAGGTCTTGCGATCCAGTGGCGCGAGCGCGGCGGACCGATTGTGACCAAGCCGGAACGCAAGGGCTTTGGCACGCAACTGATCGCAAGGGCCCTGCCGGGCGCGCAGGTCGATCTCGACTTCGCACCGGACGGTCTTGTCTGCCGGCTTCTGATCGATCTCGGTCAGACGCTGACCACGCAAGGGCCCGTCAGTTAGGATCAGGAGGATCGACACCATGAGTACATTGGCGAGAGCCCCGCGCACATCGTTCGCAAGCAGGCTGCCGATATCGGGGCTGCTTGCGGGAGACCTGGATTACCACATCGTTCGGGCGTCGATGGTGATCCTGTTCTTCTTCTTCGGTTACCAGAAATGGTGGGCGTACGAGGCGGATCGCCTGGACCCCTTCATCAGCAACGGCCCGCTGATCTGGTGGCTCTATCCCGCTTTCGGCCATCAAGGTGCCAGCTGGTTCCTCGGCGTCTCCGAATGGACTTTTGGTGCTCTGATATTCGCGGGGTTCTGGAGCAAGCGCCTCGGCATTGTGGGCGCCCTTGGATCGACCGGTACCTTCATCGCAACAGTCACGATCATTCCGTTTATGCCGGATGGTTGGGACGCTGCTGCGGGCGGCTTTCCGGCGATGACGGGCAACGTTCCGTTCCTGATGAAGGATGTCGTGCTGCTTGCGGTGTCGTTGTATCTTCTGAAGCAGGACGCGGCGCGTGTTCTGCGACTTGAGGCTTGAGATACACTGCAAGGCAGATGCAGATCATGGCCAGCGCGAGCACGGGATAGTGCAACGAGACGGCCGCCGCGGCGAGGAAGCCGAGCAGGGTGGTCAAGGATCGCATGCGCATGATCGTGCGCGCCTGGCCCGGGATCTCCTCGATCGCCGGCCGGTCGACGGCTTCCCAGCACAGCAACAGATAGGTCGCGTTCACCAGGGCGAATACGCCGGCATAGACGGTGACGGGCAGCGGCGCCAGCCTTGAGCTCGCGATCCGATGCAGGCCTGCGCGGCAGTGTCTCGACGCCCCGATTTGGCCTGAACAGCAAGCGGGTCATGCCGGCGGCCAGCGGGGCGCAATGCCCGCGCTCCGCACTTTCGTAGACATTCGGAGCAACCGTCGCATCGGTTACACCTGCTTCGAAAAAAATCGGGGCAATGCGCAACGACGTGCATGGCGCTGGCTCGTGAACCGTGGCTCTCGCGACCAAACTTGGCAACGTTCTCAAGTCCCGTTACATGTTGCGGCGTACTGACGCGCTCTCGTCCCACCCCCCGATACGCAAGCGGCGAGGTGATGCGTCGAGACGCCTGGAAATGATTGTCACGACGAGACATCTCGGTATGAGGCTTGATAACGAGACGCACGAACTGGATCTGGTCGCGAAGGCGTTTCAGATCATCTCGAGAGAAATCAGCTATCAGGGATTGGCCAAGGCTCTCCTCATGGAGGCGCGGAGTTACTCCGGGGCCAGTCGGGGAGCGATCCTGCTCAGCGGGCAAAGAGAGTTGCTTGCCAAGGCCGATGCGAGCTTCCCGCGCGAGAGGGCGAACTTCCTTGCCTCCTTCCCGCCGCACGCCGAATTCCGCTTGCCGAGCGACCTTGCCGAAGAGGTGCTCGATCGAAAGCAAACGGTCGTGAGGCAAGCCGGCGCGGAGAGCTCCGCACTGATCGATCCCGCGAACCCGCCGTCTGGAAAGATAGCCCAGCTGTGCCTGCCGTTGATTCACCAGCACTGGGCGATCGGCGTTCTCTATCTGGAAGCGGATGGAGATGCGGATATCTTCACGCCGCGATGCGTCTGGGTGACATCCATGCTGGCCAATCAGGCCGCCGTCTCATTCGAATCGGTACGCCTGTTCGAGGCGTTGCGCGAGACCAACATGTGGATGGTCAGAGGTCAGCAGATCGGCGGGATGGGCAGCTATCGCTGGAACACGCGCACCTTGCTCTCCCGCGGATCGCGCGAATGTTACCGCATTCTGGATATCGACCTGGACGTGAACCCCGTGCCCTTCGAGGTGTTCAGGAGCCGGGTCCACCCCGAGGATTATCCCGCACTGGAGCAGGCGCTCACCGAAGCGATCAGCACGAAGTCACCCTTCACCCACGAGTACCGCGTGGTCCACCGGGACGGCAAGACGTTGCATGTCGTGGCCGTCGGGCAATTCGATGAGGGGCCCACGGGAGACCTCGAGCTGGAAGGCATCATCACGGACGTCTCGCAACGGAAGGCGGCGGAGCAGGCTCTCGCCGACGCGCGAAACGAGCTTGCGCGGGCGACGGGTCTGACGTCCCTTGGCGAGCTCGCCGGCTCGATCATTCACGAGATCGATCAGCCGCTAACGGGCATGATCATGAGCGCGGAAGCTTGCCTCCGGTGGCTCGCCCGCGATCCCGTTCAAGCGGCGGAGGCCCGGAAATCGGTCGCGCGCATCATCAGGCAGGCACGTCGAGCCGCGGAGGTTGTGACCGGGGTCCGCTCTCTGGTGCGGGGCACGCAGGTCCATTTTGCCGAGTTCGATATCAACGATGCGGTTGCGGAGGTTCTGCTTCTGTCGAAAAGGGAAATCGAGCGCGCCGGGGTCGTCGTCCGTACCGACTTCGATCGATCATCGCCCCGTGTCGAGGCAGACCGTGTTCAGGTCCAGCAGATCGCCCTCAACCTCGTGCGCAACGCGATCGAGGCCATGGCCGGGGTCGAGGACGGGAACCGCATTTTGGCCCTCTCTTCGGGGGTCGTCGATGGTATGATTTCCGTGGCAATCGCGGATACGGGGGGCGGCATCAGCCCGGCCGATAGAGAGCGGGTCTTCGAGACGCTCTATACGACGAAGGGAGCGGGACTCGGTCTGGGACTGTCGATCTGCCGCAAGATAGTGAAACTCCACGGAGGACAGCTATGGGTGGAAGAAAACGGGAGGTGCGGAGCGAAGTTCACCTTCGCTCTCCCGCTTCGCCAGGCGGTTCAGTCGTCGGAAAGCCGGTAGACATGCCTCCTTCCGGTGTCGTTCATATCGTCGACGACGACCGCGCGGTTCGCGAGTCCCTTGGCGATCTGCTCGAGTCCCTGCACTACAAAGTCGCCTTGTACGGATCTGCCTCGGATTTCCTGGAGGTTGAACTGTCGGATGCCCCTGCGTGTCTGGTGCTCGATGTCAGATTGCCCGGCACGAGTGGCCTGGAGCTGCAGGAGTACCTGACGAAAATCAACGTCGGAATCCCGGTGATCCTGATGACCGCCTTTGGCGACATTCCCATGTCGGTAAGAGGCATGAAGCTGGGGGCGGTCGATTTTCTCACCAAGCCGATACGGGATCAGGATCTGCTCGACGCGATCACTGCCGCGATCCGAAAGGACATCGATCGGCGCGACGACAACGCGCACCTTGCGCAGTTGCAGGAGAAGTTTTCACTCCTGACCACGCGCGAGCGGCAAGTGATGACGCTGGTGGCATCCGGTCTGATGAACAAGCAGGTCGCCAGCGAGCTCTCGATCAGCGAAGCGACGGTCAAGATGCATCGTGGCAGCGTGATGCGGAAGCTCGGGGCAAAAACCGCGGCGATGCTCGTTCGAATGGCCGAAGCGCTCCAACTCCAGGGCTGAGGCTTCGCCTCCGGGACTGGCATCTCGTGCCGAATCATCTCGGCGCCGTCCCTGCACGCGACCCATACCTAAGTATGGGCCGGAACAGCACAAGCGTGAGATTGTCCGCGAGCGCGATGAAAAGCATGTTGCCCCTGTGCGGTGCTGTCAGCCGGCGTTGGCAGCGCGCCTTGACCGGAGAGGTAACGCCACGTGCAGCTTGCGGCTTCAAGGCCCGTATCCGGGCGATCAGGGCATCTCCTCCGTGCAGAAATTCGTTGACGATTGGACGCGGCCATCCGGAGCACAGAACAGGGCGACGACGATGGGGATGTACGTATCAAATTCGAGTGAGAGCACGCCAAGGATGGCGGTCTCCGCTTCGCCAATCCGGCCGGTGGACGAGACGCTGTCGTCCAGGCCGTCCGACGCCGCGCTTCATCCGACGGTCAGCATAACGCCGTCCGAGCCGGTGAAGCGCCTTGGGATCGGCTGGCGCTGGTGGTTTTCGGAGAGCGTTCACCTGCCGGTCGGCAACAGGATTGAATTTCGCTTTCAGGGATCGAGACATCTCCTGGCGTTGTACAACGAGGGAGCGCGGAAAAGCGGTGAGACCTCCATCGATGGCCTCTGCTCGTCGAAGCTGCGAGGCTCCGAGCACAGGCTGACCTTTGTCCCGGCGGGACGCGCTTATCAGGAATGGCATGAGGCCGCCTCGTCTGCGCAGGTGACCTTCCTCTATTTCGATCCGGCCGCGCTTCACAAGTCCGACGACGGCGCGGCCGGGCTCGCGCCAAGAATATATTTCGAGGATCCGCTGGTCTGGGAGACCGCCTCCAAATTGAAGAAGGCGATCGAGAGCGCCGAGACGAATTGCGCGCCCTACCTCGAGGCGCTCTGCGGCGTGCTCGCCCACGAGCTTTCCAGGTCCGATCACGATGTTGTTCGCGAGCCGGCAGCGGTCAGTCGTGGAGGTCTCGCGGGTTGGCAAAAGCGTGTCGTGGTCGAGTACGTCGAGGCGCATCTGGGAGAACAAGTCTGCCTCCTGAAGCTCGCCGAGCTCGCCAGGCTCAGCGTTCACCACTTCTGCCGTGCTTTCAAGAAGTCGTTCGGGATCCCGGCCTACCAGTATCAGGTGCAGCGACGCATGGAGTTCGCCAAGCTGCGGCTGGCGGATCGGGCAGTATCGATTACCGACATCGCACTCAGCCTGGGCTACGCGCAAACGAGCTCCTTCAGCTCCGCCTTTCGCAAAGCGACGGGTTGGACTCCTACGGACTATCGCAGGGGGTTCGAATGAAGAGTTCCGAGGCGCGATAGATCGGGCAGAGCAGGGGACAGGCAGTCTCGTACGGGCAGAAATCCCCGGGGAGTCTGTAACCGGATCGCCCCGAGCCACGAAATGTTCAGGTGAGACCCCCTCGAATCGGCTGCCATCAGATCATCGATTTCACCGGGCGCAACAGGCGTCGAGGGAAGGACCTCAGATGACGAGCATTCGATACCGCAAGGCGGACGTGGACGGACTGAACGTATTCTATCGGGAGGCTGGCCGGGCTGACGCGCCCGCCTTGCTGCTGCTGCACGGATTTCCGACCGCCGGCCACATGTTCCGCGAGCTGATCCCGGCGCTCTCGGATCGCTTCCGACTGGTGGCGCCGGATTTGCCCGGGTTCGGGCAGTCCGACATGCCGGCTCGCGAAAGCTTTGCCTATACGTTCGCCGCGTTGGCGCAGGTGATCGAACGATTCACGGAAGTCATCGGACTCGCCCGTTTCTCGCTCTACGTTTTCGACTATGGCGCGCCGACGGGCTTTCGGATGGCTCTTCGACATCCCGAGCGCATCGTTTCCATCATCTCGCAGAATGGCAACGCCTATGAGGAGGGATTGAGCGAAGGCTGGAGCCCGATCCGGGCTTACTGGCAAGATGCATCGCAAGCGAATCGCGCGGTGCTGCGATCATTCCTTTCGCCAGAGACGACGGTCTGGCAATACACCCACGGGGTGCCTGACGCCTCCCTGATCTCCCCTGATGGCTTCACGCTGGACAACCATTATCTCGAGCGCCCAGGCGCGGACGAGATCCAGCTCGATCTGTTCGGCGACTACAGGACCAACGTCGCCATGTATCCGGAATTCCAGGCCTACTTCCGCAAGCGCAAGCCGCCTTTCATGGCGGTCTGGGGCAAGAACGATCCCTTTTTCCTGCCGGCGGGCGCGACGGCGTTTCAGCGCGACATGCCGGCTGCCGAAGTGCGCTTCTTCGACACGGGGCACTTTGCGCTCGAGACTCATGCTCGGGAGATCGCGGCGGCGATCGGTGATTTTCTTGCCTAGCCAAATTCAAATGGGTAGCCGCCGCTTCCCTCGCCGCGGCAGATGTCAGGAGAACCATCATGCGCGCTATCGTTCTTGATAAATTCGGTGGCTTGGACAGCCTCGTCTATCGGGACGTTCCGGAACCGGAGCCGCAGCTCGGTCATGTCGTCATCGAGGTCAAGGGATTCGGCATCAATCATGCGGAAATGCACATGCGCCGGGGTGAATGGGCCGAAGCGGCGCCGATCAGCGGCATCGAATGCGTCGGTCTCGTGAAGTCGTGTCCGGGCGGAGAATTTCCGGTGGGCGCCAAGGTGGCCGCACTGATGGGCGGTCTCGGCCGGACCATCAACGGCAGCTATGCCGAATATACGCGTGCGCCCGTCTCGAACGTCGCATCGATCGATGCGGACTTGCCCTGGGCCGAGCTCGCAGCGATCCCCGAAACCTTCGCGACGGCATGGACCGGTCTGTTCCGAAATCTCGATCTCGCGAAAGGTCAGGTTCTCGTGATTCGCGGAGCGACCTCCTCGTTCGGTCAGGCCGCACTCAAGCTCGCGGTCAATGCCGGCGCGCGCGTTATCGCGACGACGCGCAGCCGGGAGCGCTTTGCCATGCTGGAGAAGCTCGGAGCCGCGCGGTGCGAAATCGAACGGCGCGATCTGTCAAAGCATCTGCCCGAGGCGAAGCAGGTCGACGCAGTCCTGGACCTTGTCGGCAACAGTGTCGCGCTCGACTCCCTCGCCATACTTCGCCGCGGCGGCCGCTCCTGTCTCGCCGGCTGGCTCGGCGGGCTTGATCCGATTCCGGATTTCAATCCGCTGCTGCAGATGCCGAGTGGCGTCTATCTGACCTTCTTCGGCAGCTTCGTGTTCGGCACGCCCGGGTTTCCGCTCTCCGACGTGCCGTTGCGGGAAATCGCCGCCGACGCAGCGGCCGGCCGGCTGGACGTCAAGCCGGCGCGAGTCTTTCGCTTCGACGAGATTCGCGAGGCGCATCGCGTCATGGAGGCGAACGAGGCAGTCGGAAAGATGGTCGTCGTTCGCGACTGATATTTACAAGCTTGGCATTCGGGAGGGGTCATATGTCTAAATCAGTCGCGATCGTGACGGGGGCGAGCCAGGGGATCGGCCGGGCGACCGCGGTGCGCCTGGCGCGCGATTTCTCGGCGGTTGCCCTGGTCGCGCGAAACCGCGCCAATCTCGAGGACACCGCAAAGGCGGTCAGGGCCGCCGGCGCCGGGGTGCTGGTGATCGATGCCGATCTGGCCGAACCTCGCGCTGCTCAATCTGTCGTCGACCAGACCTTGGCGGCGTTCGGCCGGATCGATGCCCTGCTCAATATCGCAGGCGCGGTACCTCAGGTCGATCTGTTCGAGACGACGGAGGCGCAGTGGGAGGCCGGACTGGCGTTGAAGCTGCACGGCGCCCGGCGGCTCACGATCGCCGCCTGGCCGTCGCTCATGGCTGCGAAGGGGGCGGTGGTGTTGATGTCGGGAAACTCGGCCTCCTTCCCCAAGGCGCCCTATGCCGCGGTCGGCACCATCAACGCTGCAATCGTTGCCTTGGCAAAGGCGTTCTCCGACAAGGGAATCAGCGATGGCGTCCAGGTCAACAGCGTCCTGCCGGGGCCGGTGATGACGGGCCGCCGCCGCTCCTACCTCGAGCACTGGGCGCCCCTGCACAACATGACCGTCGAGGAAGCCACGGCGAAGTTTCCCAAGGACGCCGGGATCGCGCGTTACGGCGAGCCGGAAGAGATTGCCGAGTTGATGGCGTTCCTGGTATCGCCCGGCGCGCGCTGGATGACCGGCTCGGCGTTGCGGATGGACGGCGGCGAGGTGAAGTCGATATAATCGGTCTGCACCCGAAGGGCGTCCGCGGAAATGGGCCGCCTGCAACAGCGTTCGATGCGCGCAAGCTTGGGAAGGGCCCTTTCGCTCTTCGCCAGCGTTGAGGAATAGCGACAAAGCCGTCATGCAATTTGACACCAAGATCGCGGTCGTGGTCCGCACCGACCTTGAGCCGTGGCAGAAGCTGAACGTGGCCTCCTTCCTCGCCAGCGGGATCGCGGCGGCCTTTCCGGCTTGCATCGGCGATCCCTACGAAGACGGCTCCGGGACGAAATATCTGCCGCTGATCGGCCAGCCCATCCTGATCTATGGCGCCGACGGCGCGGCACTATCACGCGCGCTCGATCGCGCACTGACGCGCGGAGTGACGCCGGGGCTCTATACCGAGGACATGTTCAGGACTGCTCACGACGCCGCCAACCGCGAAGTCGTGAAGGCAGTTTCCCGCACGGACCTGAATCTGGTTGGGATTTCGATGCGCGCTGAGCGCAAGGTGATCGACAAGATCGTCGACGGGTTGAAATTTCACGGCTGACGCTTCCGGGACCTGTTCGCCGCGCTCGCGCCGGCCGGCCTTTTTAGTCTTCCCGAGCTCTAGCTCTGAGGAGCTCGTCGCGGCGCCTGATCAGAATCTCGAGCCGCGCGGCCTGATCGTCAATTCGCTGGCCGACGAGCTCTTCGCTCATCGCGATAGAATATGAGGCGGCCTGTTCGATCAACTCGCGAAGCTTCGTCGCCGTGGCGGCAATCTGGCGCTCGATTTCAGCGAGGTGGATGTCTTCACCGTGCATGGGGGTCTTTGATTTCGGAGTTTGGCGGGCGATCGGGCGTGGCCTTCAGAAGTACAGGTGCCGGGCACCGTGCATTTCAAGGACACATCCCCTCTGAGTGCGCGTCGCCTTCATCAGATCGCTTCCGCAATCGGCGCACTTGACGAGCGCCTCCAGCGGCCCGCCGTCGACGGCCAGAGAGCCAAGGCAGGACACCGTGTTGCATGCCGCACACCGAATCTTCGTCAGGGTGATGTCAAAGGCAAAGGCTTCTTGAAGCAAATGTGTGCCGGGATCACCGCCAAGGATGAGGTCGGCGATGTTGTCTGCCATGGCGATCATGCTCCTGTTGGTCCGAAACGCTCGGTTCTTATGGCGAGAGGGTCGAAGCCGAGCTTCACGAGCATGCTCGAGACGCCTTCGACAAACCCCGTGGGACCGCAAATGAAGAAAATGGGATTTTGCTCGCGCCTAAAGCTGCTCTCTGCGAGCAGAGCCTCGTTGACCCGCCCCCGATGTCCGTTCCAGTCGCTCGGATGCTCGCGGGTGAGCGCATAGACCAAGCGCAGGTCGCGATCGCCGCGAGCCATCGTATCGAGTTCATCCCGGTACACGATTTCGGCAAGGCTGCGTGCCGAATAGATCAATGATGCCGGTATGGGTGCGGGCGACCTCCTGCGGTGGCGTAGCATAGCCATCAGCGGCGTAATCCCGGTGCCACCCGCGACCAGGCAAATCGGTCCACCGCGCGTTTGGCTCCAGATGAAATGCCGCCCAATGGGTCCACGAAATTCAAGAGCGTCACCAACCCGCAATTCGTCGAGGAGATAGGAGGACACCTCACCGTCCTCGACCCGTTCCACGGTGAGCGTGAGCAGTTTCTCTTCCGGAGGCGACGCGATCGAGTAGCTTCGTTCGGCCTGATAGCCGTCATCGGCGGTGAGACGGATGTCGACGTGCTGGCCGGGCCAGTGCCCGGACCAGTTGGCCGGCTGCAGGATGATGCTCTTCACCCGGCTTGTCTCGGCCACGATGGCCTGCACGCGACCGGTCTGCCACGCGATCCTGGGCTGCTGCAGAGGCGCATCAGTCTCCGTCATAACGTTGCTCCCGCCAGGGATCGCCATAGTTGTGATAACCACGCGATTCCCAGAACCCAGGCTCGTCCTTGGGCATGAAGCGGAGCCTTCGCAGCCATTTTGCGCTCTTCCAGAAGTAAAGATGCGGCACCAGGAGTCGCGCGGGGCCGCCGTGCGCCGGGGCGAGCGGCAGACCCTCATAGCGGGTCGCGATCATCGCCTTTCCCGCGACCAGGTCGGCCACCGGAAGGTTCGTCGTGTATCCGCCGTCGCAATGCGCCATGACATAGGCGTCCGGCGGCTCGCTCAGCCCGACCACCTTGAGAAGATCGTCGAAGCTGACGCCCTGCCAGACCGTGCTGAGCTTCGTCCATTTCGTGACGCAGTGAATGTCGACCGTGATCGTGGTCTGGGGCAGTGCCTCGAATTCGTCCCAGGTCCATTTCCCCAGCAACGACCCGCCGAGTTGAAGCGCAATCTTCCAGTCGGCGACACGGATATCCGGCGTGGGGCCGGCGGACAGCACCGGGAAGTCGGTCGTCAGATACTGGCCCGGCGGCAGCCGTACGGCTTCGGGTGCCTGTCGCTTGGATTTGAAGCCGCGAGAAACGGGAGGTCGGTCCATGGAAGCGTGCCCTTGTGCGGTGACGCGCAGGATGTCCCGACGCGCGTCGGCTTAACCTGCAGCCCACGTCAGCGCACATGAACCCTGATCGATGCCTTGTCGATGGCCGTCGCGGTGAATGCATCAAGATTGCGAAAGACGAGGCAATCGCGGCTGCGCAGGCAAGAACTGTTTCAATGTCAAATGCGGCTTCGTTCTGAAGTGGTTCAGAAGGAGGAAACGATGTCGAGCGTGAGCCTGCCCTTGCATTCCGACGAACTCGCTTACCTCACCGCGCACGAGCTGGCAGCTCGCATCCGGCGACGTGATCTGTCGCCGGTTGACGTGGTCGATGCGTTCATCCGGCGCATCGAAGCCCGCAACCCGAGCCTGAATGCGCTGGTCTATCTCGATTTCGACGGCGCCCGCACGAGAGCGAAAGAGGCCGAGCGCGCATTGGTCGCCGGCGAGCAGTGGGGGCCACTGCACGGCATCCCGTCGGCGCTCAAGGATCTGTTCGACTTCAAGCCGGGCTGGCCCGCGAGCCTGGGCGGCATCCGCGCGCTCAAGCATCACGTCGTGAACGGTTACTGCGTGTTCTGCGAACGCATGGAGAAGCGTGGCGGCGCCGTGTTCCTCGGCAAGACCAACAGCCCCCTCATGGGATTCCGAGGCACCTGCGACAACTACCTGTTTGGTCCCACGCGCAACCCGTTCAATCTTGCCAAGAACACGGGCGGCTCATCCGGAGGAAGCGCCGCTGCCGTCGCCGATGGACTGCTACCCATTGCAGAAGGTACGGATGCCGGCGGCTCGATACGAATCCCCTCCGCCTGGTGTGGAGTGTATGGCTACAAGGCGTCGTTCGGACGCGTGCCGTTCCTCGTGCGTCCCAACGCGTTCGGCGTGGCCGACTCTCCGTTCCTGTTCGAAGGGCCCATCACGCGGACGGTCGAAGATGCCGCCATCGCGCTGAACGTACTCGCCGGCCCTGATCCGCGAGATCCCTTCAGCCTGATAGAGCCGCCCGTCGACTTCACCGCGGCGACCCGTCGTTCGATCCGTGGCCTCAAGATTGCCTATAGTCCGAATCTGGACGTCTTTCCGGTCGACGGAAAAGTCGCGGCGACGGTCCGCCGCGCGGTACTGGCGTTCGAGGAAGCCGGCGCTCACGTGGAGGAGGTGAAGCTCGGCATCGTTCGCTCGCAACGGGAGCTGAGCGACGTCTGGTCGCGGCTCTACATGCTTCTGAACCTGCAGGCGATCGAGAACATGAAGCGCGACGGCATCGATCTGTTCGGCAAGCATCGCGACGACTTTCCGCCTGAATACATGGATTGGGTCGAGAAGACCAATCGCATGTCGGGGCTCGATTTCTTCCGCGACCAGGCCGTCCGGTCGGAGGTCTACGATGCCTTCCAGAACGTCCTTGAAAGATTCGATCTGTTGGTCACGCCGACCGTCGCGTGCCCGCCGGTCGACAACGCCAGCGACGGCAACACGGCTGGACCGAAGTCGATCAACGGCGTCGAGATAGATCCTCTGATCGGATGGGCCCTGACCTACTTCGTCAACTTCACCGGCCATCCGGCAGCCTCGATCCCCGCGGGTTTGTCCGACGGTCTCCCGGTCGGGATGCAAATCATAGGTCGGCGAAACGCCGACTTCGACGTGCTGGCCGCGAGCGCGGCTTTCGAGCGGCTTCGTCCCTGGCAGGACAATTACCGGATCTGCCGCGAGCGCCCGCTGAGAGCAACCCCGCTTTCAGACCTCCCCCGCTGACCTTGCACCCTCTCGGTCGTTTCCATGGCCGTCCGCGCCGCGATCGCGGTGCCGATAGGGCTGCGTGTCTTGCTTCGAGCATGAATCCCTTCACCGATCGCAAGATCGGCACGGAATGCATCAAGATGGCCAAAGCGGAAGCAATCCCCAGCGCGCAAGATCTTCCGCGACTGGCTAAGTCATCTCTCGACAGGTCAATCGTGCCGGCGCCTCGCGCGTTCGGCCCTAGTCGCGGGAGAAGACAATGCGCGTGAGAGTCCAGGCAGCAGCGGCAGTCATCGTAGGCAGTGCGGTCGCAACGATCCTGTTCTTCGGATCGCTTAGGGATAGCAACGCCCAGAGCAATACGCGCTATCTGCCGGAATACACCGCAGACGGGCAGTTGCTCCTGCCGAAGAATTTCCATGAGTGGGTCTATGTCGGGTCGCCGCTGACGCCGAATGCCCTCAACGGCGGGCAGGCGAACTTCCCGGAATTCCACAACGTCTATATCGAGCCGGGCTCATACGCGATCTACAAGAAGACCGGCGAATTCCCCGAAGGGACGATCCTGTTCAAGGAGCTGCAGCTGACGTTGCCGCAGGAGAACGCCGACGGCTCGCGAACGGAAGCGTCGGGACGTGGCTACTTCCCGGGCAAGTGGAACGGCGCCGACGTGACCGTCAAGGACTCGAAGCGCTTCGCCGACACCAACGGGTGGGGCTATTTCAACTTCAATCACCACGAACCGAAGGCGTCGATGGCCAAAGTGAAGTCGAAGGACGAGTGCGCCTACTGCCATATCGCCAACGCCAAGAAGGACGAGGTCTGGACCCAGTTCTATCCGCTGCTGGACAACAAGGACGCGCGGTGACCGCGCAATGAGCGGAAGATCGGCATGAAAATCCTCAAAGCCGCCTGTGTCGCCGCCGTCGTGATCGTTGGGATCGCGGCCGCGGTCAGGCAGTCACAGCTGCGGGCGAACGCGGCGGATGGTGTTTCGATCGATGCGAGTGTCTCCGACCGCGACGGGCATCTGCACGTGCCCGATGACTATCGGACGACCTATCAAATCCTCGGAAGCTGGGCGATTGCGGCAGACGACGGACACGGCTCGAAGGAGCTTCACGTCGTGTACGCCTCGCCTGGAGTGATCGACGCCTATCGGAAGGACAAGCGCTTCCCGGATGGTGCGGTGCTGGTCAAGGAAGTGTTCAAGGCGGCAACCTCAGAAATGACGACCGGGACTGTCAGCCGCGCCGATGCTTTGAAGGGGTGGTTCGTCATGGTGAAGGACTCCGCGAACCGTCACCCGGAGAGCGCGCTGTGGGGCGACGGCTGGGGATGGTCCTGGTTCGACGCGGGCGATCGCTCAAAAACGACGACGACGAATTACAGGGCCCGATGCCAGGCGTGCCATGTGCCCGTGCGGGCGTCCGACTGGGTTTACATCGATGGATACCCTCCGTTGAAGCCATAGCGATGGTGCAGGTCACCGAAAGTCATTCGATTTACCAAAGCCAATCATCAAAGGAGCGAGAGATGGCTAAAGAGGCGACGACGAGCGAGATGGGCATGTCGAAGGGGCAGACTGGCCATCTCTATATCCAGACCAACGAGATCGACAACGCCATTATTCATTACACGCGGCAGGCGGACGGCAAGCTGGCCGAGGTCGCGCGTATCAAGACGGGCGGCGCCGGCTCCGGTGAATTCAAGCCGATCAGCGGCCAGGACAGCGCGCCCAACTCCTACGAGGGTGCGGGAAGCGTCATCATTACGTCCGATCGGCGCTTCTTGTTTGCGACCAATGGTGGAGACAACTCCGTTTCGAGCTTCCGCCTGGAGAGCGACGGTCGTCTCACGCTGCTCGACGTGAAGTCGACCGGCAACCCGGTCGAGGGCAGGAGCGGCACGGCCAAATCGCTGGCTTTCGCTCCGTCGACGCGCACGCTCTTCGTGCTGCATGCGTTCGGACCGGATCATCTTCGGCTGATGTCGGTCGATGCCGAAGGCATGCTCAAGACGCGGCCCGAGGGGTACACGGTGAACACGTACAGCAAGCGGAACCGTGTCTCCACCATGGTCGTGGTCTCGCCCAACGAGGAGCTTGTGATTGTCGGCACCACTTTCGATGAGCCGATCGCGCTCACCGGCCTGTATCCCGACGGCTCGCCGATTCTCTGGGTCCAGCGCGCCGGCGGCGCGTTGCACTCGATCGCGTCGAATGCACCGGATCCGGACGGCCTCGCCGTATTCGCCTTGCAAAAGGACGGCTCGCTCGGCACGGCCAGGTTCTACGACGCGAAGGGCGGTTCTCCGTTCTACATCGCGTTCCTGAATCAGCGTCCGAATACGTTCGTGATCGGCTATGCCGTCGGCGACGGATGCTCCATCTGCACCATCGAGAAGAACGGCTCGATCAAGATCGGCTCGCTCGTCAAGATCGACACCAGCGCGGGCCTTCCGTCCGAGCTATGCTGGCTCGCCGTCGCTCCCGATGATCGCACGATCTACGCGACGAACTTCGGCTACAGCAACATCAGCAGCTACCGGATCAACGGTAGCGGCCTGGAGATTGCGTGCGATCCGGCCTGTCCGAAGGTCCCCGGCGACGGCACCGCGAGGGGATTGAACGGAACCGTGACGAGCGGTCCCAGCGATAGCTGGATCTCGCCGGACGGCGCCTATCTCTATCAGATCTATGGCAACGCCTCGAAGCTGGTCAGCTACAGCACCCAGCCGGACGGTTCGCTGAAGGAGATCGGCAGCGTCAAGATCCCGTACAACGGCTCCCAGGGTCTTGCGGGCTTCTGATCCCGGTTTCGCGACGAGTCCGGGCGTGGCCGGCATTGCCGTTCCGCGCCCGGCCCCTCCCTCGCCGGCGTGCGAGACACACACAGTCAATCATGAGCCCCGAGACGGATGTTTGAAGCAATTCACGAGCGCTCTCGCGGGACGTCCGCGGCTCATCCCGGCCATCCGGACGAAGCGCAGGGCGCCACGGAAAAATTCGATCTGCAGCGCGCTGTCGGGGAAGCTCGCGTGGTGTTCTGCGGCGCCGCAAACGGCACGGAGATCATCGACGTCTATCAGAAGTTTCCGATGGCCATTGCCTTCCCGAATGTCGACGATCGTCGGCGCAAGGAGGCGGTCCTCATCAATACTTCGGGTGGTGTCGCGGGCGGCGACGAGATCAGGATCGAGGTGGTCGCTCAAGGCAATGCGTCGGTCGCGGTGACCACGCAGGCCGCGGAGAAGGTCTATCGGGCGCTGGATCGGCCTGCGCGAATCCGGACGCGGTTAAGGGCTGAGGGAAATGCCCGGCTTGCGTGGCTTCCGCAAGAGACGATCGTCTTCAACCAGGCGCGCATCGCGCGGCAGACCGAGATCGATGTGAGCTCGGGCACCGAATTGATCGCTCTCGAGTGGCTGGTTCTCGGCCGCATCGAGAGCGGCGAGGAGGTTCTTGCCGGACATATCCTGGACAGTTGGCGCGTCAGGGTCGACGGCCGACTGGTGTGGGCGGATGGCTTCCTCGCGTCAGACCAAGCGCTCCTGCAGCTTCGGAAGACGGCGCTGCTCTCGAACTGGAAGGCGATCGCGACCATGATCTATTTCGGTCCGGGTCTCGAGGCCCGACTCGAGAGATTGCGCGAGATCGGTGCGTCCCTGGAATGCGCGTGCGGCGTCACGATCGTGGGCGCGATCATCGTGGTCCGGGTCGCCGCGATCGCAAGCGTGGATCTCAGGCGAGGTCTGCGCCGCTTCCTCGATCAACTCGATGATGAGCTCGGATCCGGTCCCTTCGGAGTGCCGAAGATGTGGTCCTGTTAGCAGCGCGGCCAAGTGGGAGGCGCATCTTGAATCTGACGCCACGGGAACGGGACAAGCTGATGATCGCCCTCGCCGCGATCGTTGCGCGCGGCCGGCTCGCGCGAGGCGTCAAGCTGAATTATCTCGAAAGCATCGCATTGATTTCGGATGCCATCATGGAAGGCGCTCGCGACGGACGCTCGGTCGCGGATCTGATGTCCGAAGGCGGCCGGCTGCTGCGCCGCGACCAGGTCATGGAGGGCATCCCGGAAATGATTCGCGAGATCCAGGTGGAGGCAACGTTTCCGGACGGGACCAAGCTTGTCCCGGTGCACAACCCGATCCGATAGGAGCTGATGATGCGTATCGTCCCGATCTGCGTCGCCGCGTTGAGCCTGCTTGCCTCGCCGGCCTTCGCTCATCCCATCCTTAGCGCGGGCAGTTCGTTCGACGCCGGTCTCGTCCATCCGTTCAGCGGCGCCGATCATCTGATTGCGATCACGTTGGTGGGAACATGGAGCGCGCTCGTGGGCGGATCCGCGAGAGCCGTGTGGCCGCTGACTTTTCTGATCGCGATGCTGGGCGGCTTCGCCGCGGCAAGTGCCGGACTTCAGCTGGGCTTCGTGGAGGCGGCGATCAGCCTCTCGGTGGTGGCGCTGGGAGCGTTCGTTGCGTTCGAATTCAGGATGCCCGTCATGCTGGGCGCGGCGGCCGTCGGCCTGTTCGCGTTCTTCCATGGTCACGCCCACGGAACTGAAGCCGCGTCGATGCTTGTTCCCTACGTGATTGGCTTCACGACGGCGACCGCCGCTCTTCTGTTGACCGGCATGGTCATCGGGTTCTCTGGAGGACACGCCGCCAGAAAAAGTCTGCTTCGCGCGGCGGGCGTATGCGCCGGGCTTGTCGGGCTGCTGCTGCTTGGAGGCGTGGCATGATTCCCGGGGAGGTCATTCCGGCTGACGGCGACATCGTCCTGAACGGGGACAGGACCGGACTATCGATTGCCGTCGCCAACACCGGCGACCGGCCGGTCCAGGTGGGCAGCCATTATCATTTCGCCGAAGTGAACGCCGCACTCGCGTTCGATCGATCCCTTGCCCGTGGCTGCCGCCTCGATATCCCGGCCGGGACGGCCGTGCGGTTCGAGCCGGGTCAGTCGCGCGAGGTCTCATTGATTCCGTTTGCCGGAGCGCGGCGCATCTATGGCTTCAGCGGCGGCGTGATGGGGCCTCTGGAATCGGGGACCGATGCTCCCGGCGCCAACGAATAAGGTGAGGAAGACATGTCCCACACGATGAGCCGCGCGGCCTATGCGCAGATGTTCGGCCCCACGGTCGGCGACAGGGTGCGCCTGGCGGATACCGACCTGTTCATCGAGCCCGAGAGGGACCTCACGATCTATGGCGAGGAGGTCAAGTTCGGCGGCGGCAAGGTCATTCGCGACGGCATGGGACAATCGCAGCTCACGCGCGCGCAGGGGGCGGTCGATACGGTCATTACCAACGCGCTGATCCTCGATCACTGGGGAATCGTCAAGGCCGACATCGCGATCAGGGACGGGCTCATTGCCGCCATCGGCAAGGCGGGAAACCCCGACATTCAGCCGGGTGTCTCGATCATCATTGGGCCGGGGACGGAAATCATCGCGGGCGAGGGCAAGATCATCACCGCCGGCGGAATGGATACGCACATTCATTTCATCTGCCCGCAGCAGATCGACGAGGCGCTTTTCTCGGGCGTGACGACCATGATGGGGGGCGGCACCGGACCGGCCGCAGGGACGACGGCGACGACCTGTACGCCGGGGCCGTGGCACATCCATCGGATGCTCGAGGCGCTGGATGGGTTCCCGATGAACTTCGGCATTTTCGGCAAGGGCAATGCGAGCCTGCCCGCAGGCCTGGTCGAGCAGATCGAAGCCGGCGCGTGCGGCCTGAAGCTGCACGAAGACTGGGGCGCGACGCCCGCATCGATCGACTGCTGTCTCTCTGTCGCCGACGACCTGGACGTGCAGGTCATGATCCACACCGATTCCCTCAACGAAGGCGGGTTCGTCGAGCGCACGATCGCCGCATTCAAGGGCAGGACGATCCATGCGGCTCATACAGAAGGGGCCGGCGGCGGGCATGCGCCTGATATCATCAAGGTCTGCGGCGAGAGCAACGTCATTCCGGCCTCGACGAATCCGACGCGTCCCTACACCGCGAACACGCTCGACGAAGCACTCGACATGCTGATGGTGACCCACCATCTGGACCGTCGCATTCCGGAGGACGTCGCCTTCGCGGAGAGCCGCATACGAAAGGAGACGATCGCCGCCGAGGACATCCTGCACGATCTCGGCGCGTTCTCGATCGTGTCGTCGGATAGCCAGGCGATGGGGCGCGTCGGCGAGGTGATCACGCGGACGTGGCAGACCGCCGACAAGATGAAAAAGCAGTTCGGGCGGCTGCCGGAAGAGACCGGGCAGAACGACAATTTCAGGGCTCGGCGCTACGTCGCGAAATACACCATCAATCCGGCCATCGTGCAGGGAATGTCACGCCATGTCGGTTCGGTCGAGGTCGGAAAGCTCGCGGACATTGTCGTCTGGGATCCCGCATTCTTCGGCATCAAGCCCGACATGGTCTTGAAGTCGGGCATGATCGTCGCCGCGATCATGGGTGACCCCAATGCATCGATACCGACGCCTCAGCCGGAATATTACCGGCCGATGTTCGGCGCCTTTGGCCGTTCTCCCGGCCGAAATTCCGTGACCTTCGTCAGTCAGGCCTCGCTCGAGACGACGAGACAGCTGGGCCTGGCCAAGCAACTCCTGCCGGTCTCGAACACGCGATCGATCGGCAAGCATTCCATGATCCTCAACGACGCGCTGCCCCTCATGGAGGTCGATCCCGAAACCTACGAAGTTCGGGCCGACGGACGGCTGCTCACGTGTCCGCCGGTGAATGTGGTCCCGATGGCGCAGCGCTATTTCATGTACTGACGCGTTGCCGGCATGGTGGTGCGATGACAGACCAGAGTTATGGACATACGGCGCTGGCGTTCCTGAGGCTGCAGAGCTGGCTCTCGCCGTCGTTCCCGAACGGGGCCTACAGCTACTCGCACGGACTGGAGTGGGCCGTGGAGGCCGGCTATGTCTCCGATCGGCGCAGCCTGATCGATTGGCTCGAGGCCGACCTTTGTTACGGCTCCGGCCGAAACGAAGCCATCTTCTTCAGCGAAGCCTACCGATGCGTGGCCGAGGGCGCCGAGGACCAGCTCCCGGATCTGGCCGAACTCGCAGCCGCGTCCCGCGGCACATCCGAATTCGTGCTCGAATCCGCCCAGCAATCGTCCGCGTGCCTGACGACCCTTCGCAGCGTTTGGCCGGATCGAATTCTGGACATGTTCTCCGACCCGAAATGCCCGCCCGTGTTGGCCGTCCTGCTCGGAGCGCGAGCGGCGCGCGAGCGGATTGCCGTCGACATCGCGCTGCCGGCGTTCCTGCACAGCTACATCGCCAATCTGGTGAGCGCGGGGGTGCGATTGGTGCCTCTCGGTCAGACCGATGGTCAGCTTGCCATCGCGGCGCTCGAGCTGCCGATCCTGTCGCGCAGTGACATCGCAAGGCGTGAGACGGTCGACGATCTCGGTTCGGCGGGCCTGATGGTTGAGCTCGCGTCGATCGCACACGAGCTCCAATATACGAGGTTGTTTCGGTCATGAAGACGATTGAACGCGAGAGCAGGTCTCTTCGCACACCTGGCATTGCGGCAACCAACGGGCCGCTACGCGTCGGCATCGGCGGCCCGGTCGGTTCCGGAAAGACGGCGCTGGTCGAGGCGTTGTGCAAGCACCTGCGCGATTTCTACGAGATCTACGTCATCACCAACGATATCTACACCAAGGAGGATCAGCTCATTCTGACCCGTGCGCAGGCGTTGGCAGCAGAGCGCATCATGGGGGTGGAGACGGGCGGCTGTCCGCATACGGCCATACGGGAGGACGCCTCGATGAACCTGGCGGCGATCCACGACATGAACCGGAAGTTTCCGGACGCGGAGCTTTGCTTCGTCGAGTCGGGCGGCGACAATCTCGCCGCCACCTTCAGCCCGGAGCTTGCGGATCTGACCGTCTACGTGATCGACGTCGCCGCAGGAGAGAAGATCCCGCGCAAGGGAGGGCCGGGGATCATGCGATCCGATCTGCTGGTGATCAACAAGATCGATCTGGCTCCCATGGTGGGCGCGAATCTGGAGATCATGGAAGCGGACGCGCGGCGGATGCGAGGCGCGCGACCGTTCATCTTCTCCAATCTGAAGAGTGGCCAGGGTGTCGAAGAGATCGCGGGCTTCATTCTGCAGAAGGGCGGGTTGTCCGCCGCGACGCTGTCCGGAGGTGCCGATCGATGACGGATGATGACCGGGAGTTTGTCGGCGATCTCGCCAGGCTGCGCCGCAGCATCGACAATCTGGATGCGGCGATGGTGCACCTGCTCGCGGAACGCTTTCGCTGCACTGATGCGATCGGAGAGCTCAAGGCCAGGCATGGACTGGAGTCCCGGGATCCCAGACGTGAAGCGGCGCAATTGAAGCGGCTTCGCTTCCTCGCCGCACAGAGCGGGCTCGATCCGGATTTTACCCGGAAGCTGCATGCCCTGGTCGTTCGAGAGGTCGTCATCAATCATGAGGCGGTGAAGTTCGGTTCGGGAGCCGGCTAGGAACGATCGCTTTTACAACGATCCATTTCACGGTGGAGACCGGACAAGGCGCCACATTCCACTGGTGTTTGCTCGGTCGTTACGCGGACTGGTCGACCAGACTGCCGGGCTGCTGGCCCTTCTTCTCCAGCTGCTTTTCGATGGCGTCCCGGATCTTCTGCTCCACCGCCGCTCTCTGGTCCGGGCTCATGTTGGCGAGGTCGGCCTCGCTGAGATTCATGCTCTTCAGAATGCCAGCCCGCATACGGTCGAGGGGATTCATCTTCGCGTATTTCAGGAACTCCTGCACGACGCTGCTGTCGCCCGATGCGCCGTCTTCGCTTGCTTGCGAGAGCCCGCCATTGTCGGTCACCGACGGCTTCGATGCAGTGGTCGATGAGCCCGCTTTTGCAGGCTGGTAGCCGAAGATTGAAGCTCCTGGCGTGACTTGCATGTTCGGTCCCCCGAGACGATCGCGTAGGGCAAGCAACGTGCGTGCCAAATCCTCTCGCTGGATTTCCCGATGTTTCCGGGCTCGTGCTCATCGGCGGCTTGAAAAAATTGCCGGTGCGGCGGCGTCGCCGGCAAAGTTTGCCCGGTCACCTGCGCGAATCCGCTGCCGGCCGTCGATCCTGGTCGGCCGCGCGCGCCTCCTCAGAACGTCGTGATCGGCTTGCCGTCCGCCCCCACGAGGCTCGACGGCGCCTCGCCGAACACCAGCCCCTCCGGCTGAAACTTGATCGTCTTGCCGCCCTCGACGAAGTCGGCGAAATTGTGCGGCGTGGCCGAGTGCACGCCGTTGCTCAGGAAGTCGTCGATCTCGTAGCAGGTGTCGGGCTTGCCGCCGGAGCCTTCGCCCAGAAATTTCTGGAAGGTCTGGCTCGTCACCTTCGCCTTCTTGCGCGCCGACCAATTGGTGTAGCGGCGATAGAGCTTTGGCAGGATCACCGGGCCCTTGTCGGTCGCGAGCACGTCGGTCTCGTTCTTCCTGGGTTCGCGCAGGTCGAAGTCGAAGGCGGGAATCGTCTTGGTGAGATGCTTCCAGACCGGCAGCTTCTGCGCGCGTGCGGGCTTCGCGAGCGCGAGGAAGGCCTTGATCTCGTCGTCGTTCATCGAAGAGTAGAACGTCGGATAGGCAAAGCCCTGCTCGACCAGCCAGTGGTTGATGTCGATGGTCTTGCCGGCGACCGTGATCTCGATGTCGCCGACCAGCCGGCCATAGGTGTCGAACACCTCGTTCGGCGCATCGACATGGGTGAACACGCGGCAGGCGAGCGTCGGCCCGCCGGCGCTGCTGAGGAAGTCATGCAGCGCCTTGCTCGTCGTCGCGCCAAGAAACTGCCGGTAGGGGTGTGTGACCTCGTGATAGGCTTGGCGCTTGGCGTCGCTCAGGCCCTTCTTCTCGGCGGCCGAGAGCGGCGAGGGCTGATAATGCAGCTCCGGCGCGTCGATGCCCTGGAGGCGAATGGTGAGCTTGCCGTTCTTGATCGGCGCCGTCGCGGTCCGGCCCTTGACCTTGGCGCCCTCGAAGACATGGGTCGGCTGAAACGGCACCGAGTCGTTCTTGCGGAAGCGGATCGCATCGGGGGCGACATTCACCACGACCTTGGTGGTGTCGGCGTCCGACCGGCCCTCCGGCCAGAACTGGCCGACATCGATGGTGCCTACGACCTCCAGCAGTCCAACGGGCATCGGGCGCTCCTGTCAAACGAACGCGGCGGTCGCCTCATCGAGGCGACTCGCGCACGCGCTGGCAGGTAGCGGATCATCTTCGTGCGACAGGCCCATGACGGTGCGCGGCCGCGAGACAGTGCAACGCGGCCTTCGAGCGGAGCGGGCGGGGCATGATTGGTCCGTCGTGCAACGCATGCTGTGGCGACGACGGACCATCCTAGATTGGTGCGGAAGCCTCCGCGCTGCTCCCGCTCGGAATCAGGGTCGGTACGGACAGACCATCGTCAGGTGGAGCAGCGTCGGCGCCTGGTCCTCGCCGTTGTCGTATTCCCACTCCAGCCGGATTTCGTGCCGGTCGGCATAGGCCTCGCTCGCCGCGTGGGTGATGATGTTCGTCTTCATCGGGATCGGCGGCTCGGAATTGAAGCACTTCCGCACGCAGGCATCGAGCAGCGCGCATCGTGTCAGCGGGATCACGCCGGGCTCGTCCTTGGACAGCGGGACCGTATTCAACTGCGTGGTGAGGTCGACGCGAGCCCGTCCCTTCTCCTTGTGCCAGTACGCCGCGCTCCCGTCCGGCCATTTGTCCGCCTGCGTCAGGATCAGATGGTACTGGCCGTACTCCAGGGTCGGCACGTGGATGTCGGGCGACGCCTTGAGGATGTCCACGCTCCTCTGCATGTTTTCCAGAGGGAAATAATTGTCGTTCATCAAATCTTTGAATGAAGCCCCGGTGTAGGTTCTCGACCCCATCGTCTTTTCCCTCAATATGTCCTTGGCTTTGCGAAATACATAGCTCCGCGACGCCGGTTAGTTTGCCAACCTGGCTCCGCCGGAATATGCCCCATCTTTGCTGGGATTTGCGTACGCTACCACTCAGGACTGTGTTTCGTCCAGATCGCCAACCGCACCGTGCCCCGCTAAACGGCGATGGGCAAGTCCGATTGCTAAGCGGTTCTTGATAGGTATTCTTACCAGAGTTGCTCGCGGGCGCTGGACGACAGCGATGCCGCGATCCTTGAAGGCGCAGGAATGCATTGCTTCGCGTGTCAGTCGGCGATTGATCCGGGCGATAGCTGGTGCTCCAAGTGTGGGGCGGCGGTACGTCGGCGTGCTGATCCCGACAGCGAGCGGCGGTTTGTGACAATTCTCCGAGCCGACGTCATCGACTCCACAGGGCTTGTTGCCGAACTGGAGCCGGAGGAGGCCGTCTCACGCCTGGAGCCCGCGCTGGCGGCCATGAGGGGCGCGGTACGCCAGTTTGGCGGCATCGTCAGCAAGGAATTGGGGGACGGCTTGGCCGCTGTCTTTGGTGCCCCGATCGCTGACGACAACCATGCGCCGCTCGCCTGCCATGCGGCCATCGAGCTTGTCCGGCGTGTTGGCAGTCTTGGCGATCCCGGACTTCAGGTTCGGGTCGGCCTCCATTCGGGGCACGTCGTCGCCTATATGGTCGCCAGCGAGTTTTCCAAGGTCTACGAGATCGGAGGAGCCGCTCAGCATCTTGCCGCGCGGCTGGAGGCAGCGGCCGAGGCCAATCAGATCTACGTGTCGGAAGCCTGCCAGAAACTCGCGGATGGACATGTCCGGTTCGAATCCTTGGGTCTCAAGGTGCTGCGCGGATTCAACGAGCCGCTGCCGGTCTACCGTGTCGTCGGAGCGAGCGACCTTTCAAGCTGGCGGGTGCGACGAGCCCGGAGCGTTTCGCGGTTTGTCGATCGCACGACCGAGCGGGCCCTGTTGGGACGTGCCGCGGAGAGGTCTAGTGCAAGCCGGCAGACGGTCCTTCTGATCGGCGATGCAGGCATCGGAAAATCGCGGCTCGCACATGAGTTCGCCCAGGTGCTCAAGGCCGATGGCTGGCGGTTGATCGACGCTGAGTGCAGCCCGAACCTTCAGGGCGTACCCTTCAGCGCGCTCAAGCGCACTATACTTTCAATCTTCGAAGTTATCGCAAGAGATTCGGATGGTCTGGTCGACATCAAAAAGGAGTTGCGGGCAATCGATCAGCTCGCGATCGATTCCATATTGGATATTCAGGTCGAGGATCCTCGCTGGAGTGAGTTGGAGCCTTACGCGCGCGCGCGTGCCATTTCCGATGCAAGTTGCGCCATCGTTCAAAGCTTGGCCCTCCAGCAGCGCACCGTTCTTCTCATCGAGGACCTGCACTGGATCGACCGAGCCAGCGATACGGTTGTTGCTGCAATCGCGTCGTTGCAGAGCCCCAACCTGATAGTTTTTCTAACGAGCAGGCCGAACGGCATGCCTGAGTGGATCGCGCGCTGCCACGCGGAAGTGATCGCAATGCGCCCCCTGGACGACGATTCGGGATTGGCCATGTTGGCCGATATGCTCGGACCGTCGGCGATGAACACCGATTTGAAGAACCGGATCATCTCTCATACTGCCAACGTTCCCCTGTTTCTCGAGGAAGTCTGCCGTGGACTGAAAGATAGTGGCACGCTTCGCGGTCAGTGGGGTGACCTTGCGCTCGTTCGACCTATTGACGAGCTCGGCATCCCCACCAGCATTCAGGGGGTGATTGCGGCGCGGCTCGATCGTGTCTCAAGGCAGGAACGCTCGGTTCTCCAAATAGCGGCGGCGCTGGGGCCGCGCTCAAGCGTGATGATGCTGCGGAACGTCGCCGCGCTGCCCGAAGACATTCTCCAGGATTGCCTCGGAGCGCTCGACCGAGCCGAGATCCTCGTCAGGATCGATAGTGAACTTGAGGACTCGATCGAGTTCCAGCACGAGATGGTTCGCCAAGTGACCTACGAGTCGATGGTCGAAAAGGTGCGCGAAAATATACATGGGCGAATTCTTGCGGCCTTCGAAAGCGACGAGACATGGAGCGACGGTCCTGACACGCTTTGCTACCACGCAATGCGCGCGAAGGATTGGCTGAAAGCGTTCGGGTACGGGAGAGGTGCCGCGCAGAAATGTCTTGTGCGCTCGGCGTATGCCGATGCGGTCGACTATTTCGGGATCGCGATGAGTTCGCTCGACAAGATGCCGATGACTCTCTCGCGGGAGGCAGATGCAATCGACCTCCGGATGGAGGCGCGAATGGCATTCATCTGGTCCGGTCAGGTTGCCGAGTGGATCGATCTCGGAAAAGAGGCCGAACGCCGGGCTAGTGGAATTGACGACATCGGAAGAAAGGTCGCCGCCATGACCGTCATGGCGGGTGGACAGAATTTCTACGGAACGCCAATTGAAGCGGTTGCGCTCGGCCAGGAGGTCGTTGGCCTCGCTGAGAAGTCAGGCAACCCGGGTTGGCGCAACCTTGCACAATACAATCTGGGACAGGCCTATTTTCTCGCCGGTCGATATCGCGAAGCGGAGCAGACGTTGGCGCAAGGCCGCGCTAACCTCATGGGGCCGGAAGCAAGCGCGCCCTTCGGAACTCCCCCAAAATACACGCTCCTCCTTTGCTGCATGATGAAGAGCTTCACCCACACGGTCATGGGAGAGCTCGATATCGCCGGCCAGCTCCAGCAGCAGGCCGCCGCGATCGCGGAGGAGACGGGCCGCCCCTACGATCGCGTCGCCGCCGCCTATAGCGGCGGCTGGCTGATGCTCGGCCGCAACGAGCCCGCCGCGGCCGCCGCCATTCTCGAAGACGGTTTTGTGCTGGCGCAGAAGCACGGCATCCGGCTGTTCGTGCCGGTGCTCGCCTGTCATCTCGGCATCGCCTATCTGGAGCAGGGGCTGTTCGACCGGGCGCGCGGCATGCTGGCCGAGGCGCGCGAGGAGGCGAAGGCGGTCGGCTATACCTCGGCGGTGCTGCGCAGCTCGATCTACCTTGCGCTCGCAACCTTCCGCCTCGGCGACGTCCAGGCCGCGCAGAACATGCTGCGCGAGGCGCGCAACACCGCCCGCCAGCAGGGGTTCTCCGGCCTCGAGGCCGAGGCCCTGTTCGGCGAGGCCGTGGTGACGCCATCCTCCGGCGAGGAGAACAAGGTGGCCATCCTCGCCGCCCTGCGCGCGACCATCGCGATCGCCTCCGAGAGCGGCGCGCTGCCGCTGCAGCACAAGGCCGAGGCGATGCTGACCGGGATGCTCGCCCGGGGCGGCGAGCTGACCTGACCCTGCTCCCTGGCGTGCGATCGTACCGTCGGGCTGTTTTTTTGCCCGACGGGTCATTTGAGTTTCGCAGGCAAAGCAAGGACTTAAGAGACCGTCTCTACTGTGCATGGGGTTGTTTTCGACATTTTTTGATGGGGCGCCACCGCCAGACGGCTGTAGAGGCAGCCCCGCCCGCTCCGATGACGAAGCCCCTTGCACGGACGCCAAGGTCGGCTACCGTTGCTACTAGCCGCAGGGCCAGGTGACTTTTGATTTACATTTTTTAGCATTCGATCTTTCGGCGCCGCGACGGCGCGACGCCTACCGGACGAGGCGGGGTCATGATCACACGGGACCAGTCGGCTTTGTTGGCGCCGGTCGAGCGCGATTTGCGGCTCGATCTCTTCCGCGGCATCGGGTTGTGGATGATCTTCCTCGATCACATCCCGCACGACGTCGTGGCCTGGCTGACCTTGCGCAATTACGGCTTCAGCGACGCCGCCGAGTTCTTCGTCTTCATCTCCGGCTACCTCGTCGGCTGGATCTACGGGCCGATCGTCGCCGGCGGCTGGTTTCTCGCCGCGCTGAAGCGGCTGTGGCGGCGCGCGGGCGAGATGTATGTTGCCCACATCATGCTGTTCCTGCTGTTCACTGCGCAGATCGCGCGCACGGTCAGGAGGTTCGACAACCCGATGTATGCGGACGAGTTCAACGTTCACAAATTTCTCGACCATCCGGACATCCTGATAGGTCAGGCGCTCTCGCTGCGCTACAAGCCGGTCAATCTCGACGTGCTGCCGCTCTACATCACGCTGGTGCTCGCCGCGCCCTTCATCGTGTGGGGCCTGGTGCGCCGGCCAAACCTGACGCTGGCTGCCTCCGTAGTGTTGTACGTGTTGGCGCGCCGGTTCGACTGGAACATCGCCTCCTATCCGCCGGGCACGACCTGGTACTTCAACCCGTTCTGCTGGCAGCTGATGTTCGTGTTCGCCGCCTGGTGCGGCGTCGGCCAGATCGACAAGATCGCAAAATGGGTGTGGTCGAAGGCGGCGATGACGCTGGCGGCGGCCTGGCTCGCCTTCGCATTCCTGATCGTGATGACCTGGCACATCCCTGCGCTCGAGGCGCTGATCCCGAAATGGATGATCAAGGCGATCTACCCGATCGACAAGACCGACCTCGACATGCTGCGCTTCACGCACTTTCTGGCGCTGGCGATCTGGATGACCTATTTCATCCCGCGCCACTGGAAAGCGTTGCATTTGAAATGGGTACACCCGGTCATCCTCTGCGGCCAGCATTCGCTGCCGATCTTTTGCCTCAGCGTTTTCCTGTCGTTCTCGGCGCATTGGATCCTGATGCAATTCACCAGGGGCGTCTGGGAGCAACTCGCCGTCTCGTTCGCCGGCTTCGTCATCATGTTCGGGGCGGCGTGGCTGCTCGACCGCGCCGAGCGGGTGCCCAGCCTCTTCGTCAAGGTGACGGATGTCGACGACGAGACCGAGGCCGCCGCCGATGGCGTGCCGGTAACGGTCATCGGCGCGGCTCAGGCTCGCCGCTGAGAACACATCGCGTCGCCGGGACGATTTTTCGGGAGAGATGCATGTCGAGATTTTTGTTGACGATTGCCGGCGCCCTCCTGCTCCTCGTCTGCAACGCGTCGGCGCAAGGGCCGTCGCCCGAGGCGATGGATGCTGCGCGAAAACTCGTCGCCACGCTGAAGATCGCAGATCAGTATCGCGCGGCGCTCCCGCAGCTCCTGCTCAAGCTGAGACCCGTGGTCGCACAGGACCGGCCTGAGATCGAGCACGATTATGACGCAATGACGGCGCCGGGCTCCAACATCTACGCGCCGTTCTTTGCCTCGATGATCGACCAGATCGCCGCTCTTTATGCCCAAAACTTCACCGTCGACGAGCTGCGCCAGATCGAGGCGTTCTATGCCCAGCCTGCCGGGAAGAAGTTTCTGGAAAAGTCGGATGTGCTGGCGCAGGCGAGCGCGCAGATCGGCCAGGACGTCAACCAGAAGGCCGCCGACGAACTGAAGCAGCGCCTCATCGAGGCGCTGCGCCAGAAGGGGCACAAGCCCTGAGCTTGGACCGGCAGGGTACGCGAGGCTAGGCCTTGCGTACCGGTTGCCTCACTTCACCAGGGGACAGCCGCCGTCCTTTAGCGGCCGGAACGCCTGGTCGGCCGGCACTTCCGCGAGCAGCTTGTAATAGTCCCACGGGCCCTTCGATTCCTCGGGCTTCTTCACCTGGAACAGGTACATGCTGTGCACCATGCGGCCGTCCTCGCGGAGTGTGCCGTTGTCGGTGAACGCGTCCTTCACCGGCAGCTCGCGCATCTTCGCCATCACCGTCTTGGTGTCCCGGGTACCGGCGGCCTGGACGGCCTTCAGATAGTGCAGCGTCGCGCTGTAGGTCGCGGCCTGGTTCATGGTCGGCATGCGCTTGACGCGCTCCTGGAAACGCTTGCCGAAGGCGCGGGTCTTGTCGTTGAGGTCCCAGTAATAGGCCTCGGTGATGATCAGGCCTTGCGCGAGCTTCAAGCCCAGGCTGTGCACGTCGGAGATGAACATCACGATCGCAGCCAGGTTCTGGCCGCCGGCGACGATGCCGAACTCGCCGGCCTGCTTGATCGCGTTGATGGTGTCACCGCCGCCATTGGCGAGCCCGATGATCTTGGCCTTGGAGGCCTGGGCCTGCAGCAGGAATGACGAGAAATCGGCCGTGTTGAGCGGATGCTTGACGCTGCCGAGCACCTTGCCGCCGGCAGCCTTGACCACGTCGGAGGTGTCGCGCTCGACCGAATGGCCGAACACGTAGTCGGCGGTGAGGAAGAACCAGCTGTCGCCGCCGTTCTTGACGATGGCGCTACCGACGGTGTGGGCGTTGGCATAGGTGTCATAAGTCCAGTGCGCGGTGTAGGGCGAGCAGGATTTTCCGGTGATGTCGGAGCTTGCCGCGTCGGCCACGATCATCACCTTCTCGTACTGCTTCGACAGCTCCATCACCGCGAGCGCGGTGGCCGAGGTCGGCAGGTCGATGATCATGTCGACACCCTCGGTCTCCCACCACTTTCGCGCGATGGTGGAGGCGACGTCGGGCTTGTTGAGCACGTCGGCTGCGACCATCTCGATCGGCTTGCCGAACGTCTGGCCGCCAAAATCCTCGATCGCCATCTTGGTGGCCTCGACATTCCCCTGGCCGCCGATGTCGGAATAGACCGAGGAGAAGTCGGAGAGCACGCCGATCTTGAGCGGGGCCTGCTGGGCGGACGATGGATTGATGAAAAACGCAGACAGCAGGCCGGCCGCGAAGGCGGCGAGCGCGATCCGATACATGGCATTTCCCCCGACATTTTTAGTGGGTGCACCAGCCCAAGTTTGCCTCGGTGAAGCGGCAATTCTTGCGTCATGACGCCAGCATGCAGGCAATTTGACCCGGCCGACAGCGCCGACTACGCTTCGCGCAAATTGCAAATCCCGGGGAGTAGAAATGTCGAGCGACACCGCGGCCACCATCTCGAAAGCGCGCGAGCATTCCATTGGTGATCTTCTGCGCCGCTCGGCAGGCCGCGAGCCGGACAAGCTCGCGGTGAGCTGCGGCCATGTCAGCTGGACGTTCGCCGAGATGGACGCGATCTGCAACCGGCTCGGCCGCGGCCTGCTCGGTCTTGGCGTGAAAAAGGGCGACCGTCTCGCCGTGCTCTCGCGCAACTCGCATGCCTTTGCCGCGCTGCGTTTTGCGGTGGCCCGCATCGGCGCGGTGCTGGTGCCGATCAACTTCATGCTCAATCCGGACGAGATCAATTTCATCCTGAAGAGCTCCGGCGCAAAACTGCTCGCGACCGGTCCCGATTTCGTCGAGCCCGCGCGCGCGGCTTCGGCCAAAGGCTGCGCGGTCGAAAAGATGGTCTGGCTGCCGGGCGAGGATCCGGCCACGGCGCCCGCGGGCCTCACCACTTTCGACGATCTCCTCAACCCCGACGGCGCGTTCCTGGAGGCCTCGGTCGACAGCCGCGATCTCGCACAGATTGTCTATACCAGCGGCACGGAATCGCTGCCCAAGGGCGCGATGCTGACCCATGAAGCCGTGATGTGGCAGTACGTCAGCTGCATCATCGACGGCGGCATGAGCGCGGACGACAAGTTCCTGCACGCGCTGCCGCTCTATCATTGCGCCCAGCTCGACGTCTTCCTGGGACCGCAGATCTATCTCGGCGCCTCGGGCGTGATCACGGGCAAGCCGACCGCCGACAACATCCTGGCGCTGGTCCAGGCGCACAAGATCACCTCGTTCTTCGCGCCGCCGACGATCTGGATCGCGATGCTGCGCTCGCCGAATTTCGACAAGACCGATCTGTCGACACTTCAGAAGGGTTATTACGGCGCCTCGATCATGCCCGTGGAGGTGCTGCTCGAGCTGCAGCGCCGCCTGCCCAACGTCAAGTTCTGGAATTTCTACGGCCAGACCGAGATCGCGCCGCTCGCGACCGTGCTGCGGCCCGAGGACCAGCTGCGCAAGGCCGGCTCGGCCGGCAAGCCCGTGCTCAATGTCGAGACGCGCGTGGTCAACACGGCGATGGAAGATGTGAAAGTCGGCGAGGTCGGGGAGATCGTTCACCGCTCGCCGCATCTTCTCTCCGGCTACTACAACGATCCCGTGAAGACCGCGGCGGCATTCAGCGGCGGCTGGTTTCACTCCGGCGATCTCGCCACCATCGATGAGGACGGCCACATCACCGTGGTCGACCGCGTCAAGGACATGATCAAGACCGGCGGCGAGAATGTCGCGAGCCGCGAGGTCGAGGAGATGGTCTACCGCATCCCCGCGGTCTCCGAGGTTGCCGTGGTCGGCCTGCCCGATCCGCGCTGGATCGAGGCGGTCACGGCGATCGTCGTGGTCAAGACCGGCGAGAAGCTCGACGAGGACACCGTCATCAAGCACTGCGCCGGCCAGATGGCGCATTTCAAGGTGCCCAAGCGCGTCATCTTCGTCGACAGCCTGCCGAAGAACCCGAGCGGCAAGCTGCTCAAGCGCGAGCTCCGCCAGCGCTTCGTCGGCGGCGAGACACTCGACAAGGCGATCCAGAAGAATTTTGGGACGTAAGCACGGAGCGGTCGCCATGAAAGCCTGGCAAGTCGCGCGCGACTGGTCGATCGAGGGGATGGAGCTGGTCGATCTGCCGAAACCGACGCCTGGCCCCGGCCAGGTCGCGGTACGGATGAAAGCGGCATCGCTCAACTACCGTGATCTGCTCACGGTGCAGGGTAAGGGCGGCGTCTCCCGATTGCCGCTGATCCCGTTCTCGGACGGTGCCGGCGAAGTCATCGCGGTCGGCGACGGTGTTGCCCGCGTTGCGGTTGGCGATCGCGTCTGTCCGATGTTCTTCCAGTCCTGGATCGACGGGAAGGTGTCGGCGTCCAGCCGCCGCTATGCGCTCGGCGGCACGCGGCCGGGCGTGTTGCAGGAGGTGATGCTGCTCGATGCCGAGGGCGTCAGCCGCATTCCATCGCACCTTTCGTTCCTGGAGGCGGCGACGCTGCCCTGTGCTGGCCTCACGGCGTGGCGCGCGCTGTTCGAGGAGGCCAGGGTGAAACCCGGTGACACCGTGCTGGTGCAGGGCACCGGCGGTGTCTCGATCTTCGCGCTGCAATTCGCAAAGCTCACCGGCGCGAGCGTGATCGTGACGTCGTCGAGCGACGAGAAGCTCGAACGTGCCAAGGCGCTCGGCGCCGACCACACCATCAATTATCGTTCGGTGCCGGAGTGGGGCAAGGCCGCGGCCGATTGGACTGGCGGCGGTGTCGATCACATCGTCGAGGTCGGCGGCAAGGATACCTTTGCGCAGTCGCTCGAGGCTGTCAGGATCGGTGGCAACATTCTGGTGATCGGCGTGCTCACCGGCTTTTCGCAGCAGATCGCGATTCCAAGCCTGTTCTCCAAGAACCTGCACGTCATCGGCCTGTCGGTCGGCAGCCGGCGGATGTTCGAGGCGATGACAGCCGCGATCGGGCGCAACGGCATGAGGCCAGTGATTGACCGTGCGTTCGGCTTTGACGCCGTGCCGGACGCGTTGCGGCTGATGCAGCAGGGCGGTCAATTCGGCAAGATCGTGGTTGAGTTTGCCTAGTCCATCTCGCCGGAAAGCATCCTGACGTCGTCGGGCGTCCGTCCGAAGCGGCGGCGGAATGCGCGGTGGAAGTAGGAGACGTCGTGAAAGCCGGCGAGGTGCGCGATCTCGATGATCTTGCGCGTTCGCAGGTTTGGATTCCGAAGCAGCCGCTGCTCCAGAACGAAGCCGCTATAGGTGATGCCGGCCTGCTCGAACATCAACTGGATCGTGCGCGGGCTGATCCGGTGCGCGGCTGAAAGGACGGTGAGCGACAGCGCGGGGCTGTCGAGCTGGGCCAGGATGTCGGATTTGAGCGTTTCGAGACGCGCCGCCGCAAGGCCGCGCATGCGAGCTTGCTCGGCGACATCGCCGCGCGCGCCGATCATCAGCACGGAGAGGTCGAACAGATGCTGCGAGACTGCATCGAGCTCCGCGGGCGCGAGCTTGTCGGCATAGGTGTGCGCAAGGTCATAATATCGCAGGTACATCGCCGTGATCGGATTGGCGCCGGGAATCGACTGCGCAATCAGGTCCTCGGCATTCGGGCACGCGCGCAGCAGCGCCTTGCGCGGCAGTAGCGTCGTCCGGAAGTCGCCGTGCGTCGTCTGGGTGATATGGGCGCCCTTGATCGAGGGGTCGCCGATCGTGACGTCGCCGGCGGCGACCTCCAGCGGACGTCGTCCCATGGCCCCGCTCAGCGCCGAATTCGGCGACACCGTGATCACCAATTCGTCGTTCGTCCCCAGCGACACGAAGGAGATCGGCGTGCCGAACGAGGCCGAGAGTCGGAGGCGCGGAAGAATGGCCGGCGAAATGGTCCGGTGAACACGTCCTTCCCCGATCGGAACGAAATCGACGTCCGCGACCTGGCGGCAGAACTGCTCGCGCCATCTTTCATAGGCCTGGCCATTCGGGTCGCCATCGAATGAGAGTTGAGGCTGGATCATCGATCGGGAAGGGCAGGTTGGTTGGCGATTTACGGCAGGTTGTATCGTCAGGCCGGTGCGCCGCAACCGCAAAAGCGCTGGATTGCGTGATAAGCCACTCGCGGTGACGCGCTGTGACCGCGACCTGGTGCCGCAGCCCGGTGTGCCCGGATCGTAAAAGCAATTCGCGCCGTGATGTCCGGGCGGCCGCTTGGCTCAATACTTCTTCACCGCGGCACCGAAGGCCAGCCACAACACCATCGATGCGAGCCCGAAGCCGCCGAGCAGCAGGAAGGTCGGGCCGTAGCCGATCCATTGCGCGATCCAGCCGCCGAGCGCGGGGCTGAGACTCGCGCCGATGCCTTGCACGGTGATGACGGCGCCCTGGCCGAGATTGATGCGGCCGGTGCCGTTGAGTGAGCGCGCGACCATGCCGGGGACGGCCACCGTCTGCAGCCCGGTGCCGATGCCGTCGAGCACCTGCATCGGCACGACGCCCCACCATCCCGTGACGAAGAAGGCGAGCACGCCGCGGATGGGCAGGAACATGAAAGAGACCAGGATCACCGGCCAGTAGTTGCGCTTGCTCGCGGCCTTCATCGCGATCAGCGACGTCACGACCATCACGCCCTGCGCGATCACGACGGTGGTCGCGACGAAGGTCGGGCCGTTGGCCTGGCCTTCGGCCACCGCCGCAAGTCCATAGAGCGGTACGATCGCGGCGTTGCCGAGATGAAACAGCGCGAGCGCCAGCGCCAGCACGAGCAGCGCCCGGTGCTTGAGCAGTATGGTGAACGCATCCGGCGCGCTGTCAGGGTCATCCTCCTTGCTGCCGCGCGAGGCGCGATCGTCGATCGCCTTTGCGGGGATCATCAGCACGCAGGCAATCGCGATGGCGCCGAACACGGCCGCCAGCACGAACACGAAGACATAGCCGAACTTGTAGCCGAGATAACCCGACAACGCTGCGCCGACCATGTTGCCGGCATGGTTGAAGGCCTGGTTGCGGCCGTTCAGCGCATTGAAGCCTTTTTGTTTGGCGATGCCGAGGGTGATGCCTGTGACCGCCGGCACGATCGCGGCGCTCGCCAGCGATTGCGCGACTTGCGACAACGTGACCGCCCAGAAATTCTGCGAGATCAGGATGATTGCGGACGCAAGCACCACGCAGATGCCGGGGATGACGACCCACAGGCGCTTGTTGCGGCTGGAATCGATGAAACCGCCGATCGGCGTCGTGGCCAGCATGCCCGCGACATTGCCGATCGTCAGCGCGGTGCCGATCAATCCGGTCGCCCAGCCGCGCTCCTGGAGGAACACGCCGACGAACGGTCCGATGCCCGACTGCATGTCGGCCATGAAGAAGTTGACTGCGTAGAGGGGCCAGAGGCGGGGAGGGGAGCGCGATGCCATCGGGACGTTGAGCGACTGCCGGCGGAAATGGTCTTGCACAAGCAGGGCTGACAAGACGGGCTGACATGACCGGCCAACTGGCGCCGGGGCGGACCGGAAAGTAACATGTGCTAGCCGGGTTGGTTCCTCCGCACTTGCGATGGGAGGGCTACGGCGTCATCTCGTGGGTGTCCCCTCCTTCTTCTGGATCATGGCCATGCCTCTCTGGACCTGCGAAACCTGCGGCGCGCAATTTTCGGACAGCGGAAATCCGCCCGCATCCTGTCCGATCTGCGAGGACGAGCGGCAGTTCGTGAACTGGAAGGGCCAAACCTTCCTCACACGCGCGGAGCTGGCTGGCGGCCACCGCCTGGTCTGGCGCGATGATCTCGGCCTCACCGGCCTTGCGCTCGAGTCGAGCTTTGCCATCGGGCAGCGCGCGCTGCTGGTCCCCGACGGCGGCGGATGCGTGATGTGGGATTGCATTCCGCTAGCGACGTCGGAAGCGATCGCGCATGTGCGGTCGCTCGGCGGATTGAAGGCGATCGCGATCTCGCATCCGCATTACTATGGCGCGCTTGCCGACTGGAGCGAGGCGTTCGGCGGTGTGCCGGTCTATCTGCATGCCGATGATCGCCAATGGGTGACGCGTCCGCATCCCGCCATCGTGCACTGGACCGGTGATCAACAGCGCATCTCCGACGATGTGCTGCTGCTCCGCACCGGCGGTCATTTCGCGGGCGCGACCATGCTGCACCATGCGCGCGGTGCGGAGGGCAAGGGCGCGCTGCTCACCGGCGACATTGCGCAGGTGACGATGGACCGCCGCTTCGTCAGCTTCATGTACTCCTATCCGAACTACATGCCGCTCAACGCCTCCGCGGTGCGGCGGATCGCGGCTGCTGTGGAGCCGCTCGCCTTTGACCGCATCTACGGCGCCTGGTGGGGCCGCAACATCGCCTCCGGCGCCAAGGCCGCATTCGCAGCGTCCGTGCAGCGATACATCGCGGCCATCGCCTGACGCGCGACGACCAAAACCCCCTTGTCCTGATCTAATAACTGTACTATAAGTACAGATATTAAGCGCAGCGCAACGATGCGTTTGCTGGTCCGGCACGAACGATGCATCGTGGTTGCGGCGGGCGCATGCTGCGGCCGCGTGAGCGGGAGTTGGACGCATGACCGGGCAGCGCGACTACGAGATCTTTGAGGCCGGCGACGTCACGCTTCAGTCCGGCGCCGTCTTCCCCGCGATGAAGCTCGCCTACAAGACTTACGGCACCCTCAGCCCCGCCAGGGACAACGTTATCCTCTACCCGACCTCGTTCAGCGCCCAACACTACGACACGGAGTGGCTGATCGGGCCCGATGGCGTGCTCGACCCTACGCGCTACTTCATCATCATCCCGAACCTGTTCGGCAACGGCCTGTCGTCCTCGCCGTCGAATTCCGGCGAGGCGCCTTTCCCGCAAATCACCTATCACGACGCCATCGCGATCCAGCACCGTCTGCTGACCGAGCGTTTCGGTATCACAAAGCTCGCGCTGGTCTATGGCTGGTCGATGGGCGGCATGCAGACCTATCATTGGGCGGCGCTGCATCCCGACATGGTCGCGCGGGCCGCGGTGGTCTGCGGCAGTGCGCGCTGCGCGCCCTATAATTACGTCTTCCTCGAAAGCGTGAAGGCCGCGCTGACCGGTGATCCCGCCTTCCGCGACGGCCGCTTCGTCGAGAAGCCCGTTGCCGGCTATCGCGCCATGGGACGCGTCTATGCCGGCTGGGCGATGTCGCACGGCTTTTACCGCGACGAGCTGTGGCGGGAGGCGGGATTTACCTCGCTCGAGGATTACCTGGTCCGGAACTGGGACGCGACCTTTGCCCGGCGCGACGCCAACGATCTCCTCGCGCAAGCCGGGATCTGGCAGCGCGGTGACATCAGTCGTTGCGTTTCATTCGGCGGCGATCTCGATCGGGCGCTGGCCGCGATCAAGGCGCATGTGCTGCTGATGCCGGGTGCGACCGACCGCTATTTCGACGTCCGCGATAACGAGGACGAGCTCGGCAGGCTGATCAACGCAAAATCGGCGGTGCTGCATCCGATCCCGTCGCTGCACGGCCATCGCGCCGGCAACCCCGTCAACAATCCGCGCGACCAGGCCTTCCTCAAGGCCGAGGTCGCAGAGCTTCTCAGCAAGTAGGGCGAGCCTTCGATGATGACTGACGCGACCGTTTCAGAGCCCGGCCATCGCCTGAAGCCGCTGAGCCCGGCGATGCTGCGTGAATTGTCGGTGCGCTCCAATCTCAGGGGGGCCGCGAAAAGTCTGAGCCATTACGGCCTGATCGTGCTGGTCGGCGCGCTGGTCTGGAAGGTCTCTTCAGCCTGGGGCGTGTTATGGGCGCTGCCGCTGATGGCGGTGCAGGGCTATTTCGTCGCCTTCCTGTTCATGGCGCTGCACGAGACCGCGCACAAGACCGCGTTCAGGAGCCGTGCCCTCAACCTTGCGGTCGGCTATCCCTCGGCCTTCGTCATCGGACAACCTTACGAATATTACTGCCTGTTTCACTGGGACCATCACCGCTACACCCAGGATCCGGACAAGGACCCGGAGCTGATCGTCGGCGTGAAGCCGAAATCCGACACGCAGCTCGCGCTCGCCTATAGCGGCCTGCTTCAGGTCGCCGGCCGCCTCCGGTTGATGCTCGGCCACGCCGTCACCGGCAAGGTCACCGTGCCCTGGATTCCCGAAAACAAGCGCGCCATCATCGTGCGCGAGGCGCGCGCCTATGCCGGGCTCTATGCGCTGCTGCTCGCGCTCTCGCTATGGTTCTCCTCGGCGTTGCTGCTCTGGGTCTGGATTGTCCCGCTCATGATCGGGCAGTCCTTCCTGCGGCCCTATCTCTATGCCGAGCACACCGGCTGCGACCGCACCCGCAGCGCCTTCCAGAACACGCGCACCACCTACACCAGCGCGATCGTCAAATGGTTCGCGTGGAATATGCCCTACCACGTCGAGCATCACGCCTATCCTTCGATCCCCTTCCACGCCCTGCCGAAGCTGAACGAGATCGTGGACGGCGAGATCGTCTATCGCGGCCGCGGCTATATCGCGACGACGCGCGAGACCTGGGCCTGGTTTCGCCGGCAGCGGCAGATAGGTTAACCCAATGCAAAACTCCGGCCGCAGCGCGGCCGGAGTTTTGTCGAGGGCGTCAGATATCAGTAGATCCCGTAGGCGCAGACATTCACGACGCGGACGCGCAGGCCGTGGCGGGTCTGGACGACGCGCTCCTGGTAGCAGTTGCTGACGCCGGTGTTGACGTAGACGCCGCCAAAACCCCAGCCGGGACCCCAGTGATGATGGAAGCCGTGGGCCGAAGCCGCGGTGGGCGCGAGACCGGCAGCACCGAGCGAACCAGCGGCGATCAGACCAAGAGCAAGCTTACGAAACATTTTCATTCTCCAGTGTGGCGCTAAGGCCGTTGTTGTGTCCCTGCATCTCCGTCGGGCCGAGACGCGAACGCGTTCAGGGCGCGAGGCAGGAATCGTGTTTCAGGAATGTTTCGCGGGTTTCGGCGAAATGCGCCGCCGTCAGGCTTTTCGCGCCGCTGCGCGATAGCACGCAGCCATCGCCTGCGTCATCTCCGCCATCTTCTCGCGGAGATCGGCGGGCTCCAGCACTTCGGCCTCGGACCCCAGCCGCAACAATTCGGATGCCGCGTGCCATGACGTCTTGCCGGTCGGCACGCGCGCGATGCGCCAGCCGTCCGCATCGATGGTCTCTTCAAGTTGCGTGCGTGCCCTGACATAAGGCTGGCTCAGCGCGTCGAGCAGTTTGACGCCTAATGGCGACAGCCGCACGATCGCGACATTGGGATGCATCTCGGCTTCGAGGCGAAGCGTCGCAGCCTGCCAATAGGCGGCGAGATCGAACGCGGCGGGACGATCGAAGCGGTCGTCGAGCGCGGTGCAGTCCAGCACGCGCGCGACACGATAGGTGCGCACACTGCCGTCGACTTGGCCTGCGAGATACCAGCTGCCGCCCTTCAGCACGAGACCGAGCGGCGCGACGCGGCGCTGCTTCTCCGCGCGCCAGCTCTGGTAGCGGATCTTGATCAGCGTCCCGCGCAGAGCGGCGCCGGCAATGGTGCGCAGATGTTTGGGTTCTTCCGTCTCGCCGAACCAGCCGGGTGCATCCAGGTGAAAACGCTCCTGCATCCGCCCGGCGTCTTCGCGAAGGTTGGCCGGGAGTGCCGCCATCAGCTTGTTCTGCGCGGCGATCATCGCCGCGTCCAGCCCGAGCGCCGCGGCCGGTCCCGGCAGTCCCGCAAGGAACAGGGCCTCCGCCTCGTTCTGCGACAGGCCGTTCAAACGCACGCGATAACCGTCGAGCAGGCGATAGCCGCCCTCCGCGCCGCGGTCGGCATAAACGGGGACGCCGGACGCCGCGAGCGCGTCGATGTCGCGATAGATCGTGCGCACGGAGACCTCGCAGGCCTCCGCAAGCTCGGGCGCAGTGACCTGCCCCCTGGCCTGGAGGGTGGTGAGGATCGACAGCATTCTGCTCGCGCGCATGGTCCCTTAAACCATACCTGACACAAGATGTCAGGTATGGTCCGCTACAAGCGCCATCGCCAGCCGGCCAGATGGAGACCTGCTATGACCGATCAGAACCGCATCACCCTGTATTATTCGCCGCAAACCCGCGCCACCGGCGCGCGGGTGCTGCTGGAGGAGCTGGGCGCGCCCTACGATCTCCACGTCCTCAACATGAAGGCCGGCGAGCAGCGCCAGGGCGCCTATCTCGCCATCAATCCGCTCGGCAAGGTGCCGGCGGTCCGCCACGGCGAGGCGCTGGTGACCGAGCAGGTCGCGATCACCATCTATCTCGCCGACCTGTTTCCGCAGGCGGGGCTGACGCCCGCGCTGAATGATCCGCTGCGCGGTCCTAACCTGCGCTGGATCGCCTGTTACGGCGCATCGTTCGAGCCGGCCTTGATCGACAAGTTCATGCAGCGCGAGCCGGCGCCGATCATGCAGTCGCCCTATGCCGATTACGACACCATGCTGGGCGCCCTCGAGACGCAATTGTCGAAGGGGCAGTATCTGCTCGGCGAGCGCATGACGGCTGCCGATATCTTGTGGGGTCTCGCGTTCAGCTGGACGATGATGTTTGGCATCGTGCCGAAGAAAGATGTATTCGTTCGCTATGCCGAACGCATGACCTCCCGGCCTGCGTTCCAGCGGATCAATGCCGCCGACGATGAGATGGCGGCGCAGCACGCCGCGGCCGCAGGTGGTTGAATGATCCAGGGTTGCAGATGACAAAGTCGATCCACACGACCAACTGCGTCAACACCTTCATCCGGGTCGCTGACGACTGTCCCGCGCATACCGGCGAGGAGCCGCCGCTGCGCGCGGGAAAGCCGACGGTGGCGTGCCTGCAATACGAGATGATCGCCAAGGCACCCTACAAGCACACGTCCGACGACGTGATCTTCGCGACGTCCGCGCCGGGACGCGAGCTCGATGTGAAGGCGACGAAGACGGAGAAGCGTGCGGCCCGTGAAGCGTTCTTCTCCCGGGGGCAGGCGTGCATGAGGGCGTCGAGCCTGGGCAAGCGCTTCGGCTGGGGCGTTCATGCCGACAGCGAGGGCCGGATCGCGATTTACGCCGTCGACAGCAAACGCTACCAGGCTCTCGTCCGCGATCCCAAGCTCACGCAGGTGCGCGCGATGCGGTCGCAGCGGGCGTGATCAGTATTTTGGCGGCCGTTTTTCCGCGAACGCCTTGATACCTTCCTTGATCTCGGCGCCGCGCATGCTGTCGCGGTGGCGCTGATCGGCGGCCGCTTCGTCCAATTCGCCGCGGGCGAATTCGTTGATGGCGCGCTTCATGCCGGCCATTGCCTGCGGCGCGTTGCCGGCGAGAACCGTGGCGAGCTTGTCGACCTCCTCGTCGAGGAGTTCCACCGGCACCATGGCGGTGAGATAGCCGATCCGCAGCATCTCCGGCGCGCTGATCTTCTGCGCGGTGAGGAACAGCTTCTTCGCGTTGTCGACGCCGAGCCGCGTCACGTAACGCTTGATGCCGCTTCTGTAGTAGTGCAGTCCGAGCCGCGCCGCCGGCATGAACATCTCGGCGGTGTCGACGCCGATGCGGAAATCGCAGGCGAGCGCGAGGTCGGTCGAGCCGCCATAGACGCCGCCATTGAGCCGGCAGATCGTCGGCACGCCGAGATCCTCCAGCCGGTTGACGACGACCTCGAACGCCGAGCCCGCGCTCTGCTGCTCGTTGGCGCTGACCGCGCGCTCGGCAACCGAGTTGAGGTCGTAGCCCGCCGAGAAGGCCCGCCCCGTGCCGGTCAGCACCAGCACGCGGATATCAGGATCGGCCTCGATCCGGTCGAAAAGCCTGACCAGCTCGCCGAGATCCTCGGCCTGGAGCCGGTTGAGATGTTTGGGCCGGTTGAGGCGGATGGTGGCGCGTGCGCCGTCACGTTCGAGCACGGGGCTTGAGGCCGCGTCGGCTGTGTCCGACATTCTTGTCTCCATTTATATTTATTTGTTTTCGAGCGTGCGGCGTTTGGCTTCCGCGTCGATGGTCTCGGCGAGATCGGGATGCCGCGCCATCAGCACGCGGAAGTCGACGAGGTCGAGCACCAGCAGCCGCGACACCTTCGTGGTCGAGACATTGGCGCCGCGCATATTGTTGCCGAGCAGGGCCATCTCGCCGAAGAAGGCGCCATCGCCGAGCTGGACCTTCTTGCCGGGCAGGTCGACCTCGACCTCGCCGGCGGCGATGAAATACATGCAGTCGCCCTGCGCCCCCTTCCGGATGATCATGGTGCGGGCCGGCAGCTCCATGGTGCGCAGCATGTGGGTGACGTCGGCGATGGCGGCAGGCCCGAGCGCTGCGAAGAACGGCACCTTGCTGACGGATTCCCAGGTCTTGAGGAAATTGTCGCGGCGGGTCTCAGCGGCAAAGCCGGTGGCCAGGATGCCGGTCCAGAGCCCGAACACGCCGAGGCCTGAGATCATCACCATCGCCGCCACCACGCGCCCGAGCGGCGTCACCGGCACGACGTCGCCATAGCCCGTCGTCGTCAGCGTGACGACAGCCCACCACAGCGCGGCGGGGACGCTGCCGAAAGTCTGCGGCTGCACGTCCCGCTCCAGGAAATATTCGGCGACGGAAGCGAGGAACACCACCATCAGGAAGATCACGAGCACGCTGACCAGCGGTCCCGATTCCAGCACCAGCACCCGGCGGAGCTGCCGCAGGCCGGGAATGCCCGGCACCACCTTGAGGACCCAGAGCACGCTGAGCAGCCACGCCGTCTTCGGCTCGATGCCGATCAGGAGCGCGACCGGCACGGCCAGCGCGCCCAGAGCATCGACCACTCCGGCAGAGGAGGTCATGTAGAGCGACAGGCGCCCCGTTTGTGCCATGTGGCGCAGCCGGACCACCCATTCGAACACGAAATAGACGAGGCAGGCCCAGAGCAGGGCGTCGACCCAGCGGGGCGCCGTCTCATAGGCCGGGTTGACCGTCAGCAGCACCATGCTGAGCACGCCGAGGCCAACCGCCGCATAGGCCGCCTTGGTCATGTTGCGGCCGGCCGTGGCGGCCACGAACTGGGCCAGTGCGGGGATCAGCGGCTTGGACATGCGGGAAGGCGGGCTCGGTCGTGTCTCTTGAGGTCCCGGCTGGGACGCCACCGCCAAAGTGCCCGCCCGGGCAGGAGCCGTCAACGACGGGCAGGGCTTGCCCGCAGCATCGTCGGATAGGGGCGCGGAAGCCCGGTGCCGTGGTGGATCCGGGGACTACCTGAAATGTGGTGGCTCGTCGTAGCCGCGGCGGCTGCTGAAGAAAAGCAACACCATCAGGCCGATGCCGACGACGAGGGAGAAGCCTGCCCCCAGCGCCAATGCCACATAGCCTTCCGTCGGGATCGGCTCGCCCTCGATCGCCATTGCGGAATAGGCGAAATATCCAGCCGCCACCAGCATGCCCAGAAGGATTATGATGAGGAGTGTACGCATCACGCGTGCTCCGGTTGTATCCGGGAACAAACGGTTGTGAATGGGGACGGTTCCCGAATCCGGCCCGGGGATTCGCGGGAAATGTCGGCAAGGCGCCACTGCAAGACCGTCAAATCGATAGGTCAGGCACTCTGAGCTGTCTTCACCACGACGATATTGCTCTCGTCCTGCTGGGGAGGGGCCGTATCCTGCGCGATCTTGTCGGCCTCGCCGCAGTGGCGTTTGAGATAGTCACGGCGCATGCCGATCTCGTCGCGGACGAACTCGTAGCCGAGCTTGAAGGTGTCGAGCCCGTCGGTACTGATCGTGCCGTCTCTGAGACCTATGACGGCGCCGCGCAGAATGCCCTCCAACTCATCCTGGAGACATTCGAGCTGGTCCAGCGAATGCGCGTGCTCGATGCGTTCGCCGATGTCGAGGACGGCGGTTGAAAGCTCGCCAGCCTTCTCAGGCGCGATGCGGGTGATCTTGGCGTAGATCGCGGCGAAGATCGAGCCGATCACGCTGAGCGCGGCGGCGCCCAGATACATCAGGTCGCTGTACTTATCCATGAACGACTTGGTGTCGTCGTTGATGTAGTCGGCCGCCCCCTGATGCGCCATCACGTAGGCATCCTTCTCGACGGAGGCCGGCTCGATCCGGCTGGCGAAGCCGTTGTCGAGCCCGAGCGCGGATTTGTTCTCATAGACGACGCGCGCGAGCTCGCCCGCCGTGCTCGCCGACATCCTGGATTGCGTGACCAGCAGCCATTCGAGCCCGATCGTGTCGAGGTCGTCGTCGGGAATTTCCGGCGATGCGGACAGCGTGCCCGCGGTTAGCGTCTCGCTGGAAATGCCGGGAATCTTGCGCGCCAGCGCCTTGGCCTCGTCGATCGCGTTCAGCGTGAAGCCGCCGCGCTTGGCGACCTGCTCATAGGCCTTGTCCCGCACCGCCCTGGAGGCATGGACGATGGCGATCACCGCGCCAAACCCGCTCGCCGGCGCAAACAGCTTGTCGAGCGTTGCACCCTGCGGCGCCATCTGGATCCTGGCGGCGTCCGGACCGTCGGGGATGTCGAGGATGCTGCGGACGAAGGCGAGCGAGGATTCGTTCTCGGCGAGGACGGCGACTTTCTTCTTCTTGAGTTCGGCGAGCGACTTGATCTTCTTGCTGCCGGGACCGAGCAGCAGCACCAGATCGTGCTCGAGGATCGCGAGCGTGCGCGCCCGCAGCGGCACCTTGGTGTCGGTGCGAAGGACGGCGAGGTCGGCCTGCTTGCGGTCGAACTGTGCGAGCGCCCTGGCGTTGTCTGGGTTGTTGACGATCTTGATCCGGAAGCGCGAGGCGTTGTTCTTCAGCAGCGTGGCAAGCTTGGCGGCGAACAGCGCTTCGTCGCTGTTGGGGGGGCCGACGGCAAAGGTCAGCGTCTCCGAATTGTGCAACATGGCGCGGCCGCCCCAGACGGTGGCGAGCGACAGCAGCAGGGTCAGCACGACGTAGAGAAAGACCTGCTGCTGATTGGTCTTGATTACCTTGGGGCGCCGCGGCGGCGGTTCGGTCGGTGACGAGGTCGGGCCTTCGGTACTCATGGCAGCACTCCGGCCCTATTCCTGAGTGGCGGACGGCTCGCGGATACGATCGCGGCGGGCGCCCTGCAATTCCTAAACGTCTGAAAAAAGAACGATATTCTCCGCCGACAATGATAGCGCGCCGATACCGGAATGCAAAATTCGAGCCGGAGGTAACCTTACTCGAGCCGGCCGCGGCGATTGGTCATCCTATCACCAGTTAGCCACAGTTGGCGATTTTCCAGTTCCCCCCGGCTGCATTCCGTCGCGGGAGATGTCATAAATCACACGTCCCGGCGATTTGACCGGTCCAAAAAGAAGTTGCGCTGAACGCTCCGGTCTTTCTTGTCACGTCAATGAGGGCGTCAGCTTGTCGTTTCCACCCATGTCATCGGCGGTTCCGGTCGAAGCGCTCATTGGCTGGATGTTGCTGCTCACCTTCAAGCACATCATCGCCGATTTCGTCCTCCAGACCGCCTGGATGGCGCACGGCAAGGACCAGAAGCACGGCTGGGCTTTGCCGCTTCTGGTGCATTGCCTGGTTCACCTCGCGGTTGCGCTGCCGCTGATCCTGTTGGTGGCGCCGCGATTCTGGTTCGTCGCCTTCATCGACTTCGCGATCCACATCACCATCGACCGCGCCAAAGGGTTCGTCTCCGCCAATTTCGGTGTCGACCTGGCGCATCCCTGGTTCTGGACCCTGATCGGCGTCGACCAGGCCCTGCATCACCTGACCGGTTTCGGCCTTTCCATCTTCATGGCGGCGAACTGAGGCCGGCGGCTCTCTGGAGTGGCTGCCGGGCCTGCATGGTTCGAGACGGCGCTGCGCGCCTCCTCACCATGAGGGGGTAGGATCTTTCAGCAGAAACCGACCTCATCCTGAGGAGCCCGCCAATGGCGGGCGTCTCGAAGGATGGCCGCAGGCGGTCGCTACCCCCGCTTTCAACCCACCAGGGCGCCTCCGATTCGCGACCAGGGCGCAAGGACCCCGGGTGACTACCGGGCGGCGTGGTTAACCTTTCATTAGAGAATTGCGCTGCATCTTCGGCAACGAGGAGAACCGCAATGTTTTCAAGCCGCGACGCATATGAAAGCGATTTCTGCCCGGTCCGCGACGAGCTCCTTGGCGAGATGTATCGCGCTAGCGAGAGTGGCCTGCCGAGGCTGGTTGAGAGTGTTTCCCCTGACGCGCGCGCCAGGCTGGCACTGTTCTGCTATCGCCGCAGCCATCTGCACTCGCTGGCGGTCGCGATCGCAGCCAGCTGCAACGAGCGTGACCTGATCGACAACGGCGGCCGCGTCGGCTCGACGCTGTACGCGCTGTCGCGCGAAAGCACGGTCAAATCGTCGCCGTCGCTGTCGGGGGGCCGCAAGCCGATCACGCTGTCGACCAAGCCGCTCTCGGTGCTTGCACCGCTTGAGGACGGGTTCGACGACGAGGTCAGCGAAGCCGTTCCAGCTGTAGCCGTTCCAGCTTAAGCGACCTCGATTACCGGCAGTCCGAATTTCCGCCGCGCCATCGCGCATTCGGCGTCTCCCGGCATGCAGGTGCGGCACACCTCCGGCCGGACCTCGTAAATGCCGCAGGCCGTCTGCTTTCCGATCTCCCCCCGCAACGCCGAACAACGATCGCCCTCGCAGCGCATGCCGGATTGGCGCGCGTTGACGAGCGTCTCGGGGATTGCGGCAAGCTCCTCGTCGCTCTCGATCGAGAAGCGCGGCCAGTTCTCCGAATAACCACAGCAGGCGCCGCAGCTCTGGCAAAAGCTCGACAGATCGACGGGGGAGATCTCTTCCATCGCGCTCACGTGTCCTTTGGCGGGCCCCAGACCAGGCTCTGCCGCCATCTTGCGCGCAGCACGTCGCGCCGCTCCGGATATCTATCGTCGAGATAGCTCGCATCCACGACGCGGTCGGTGCGGAAGCTGCGGAAGTCGCCGCGCAGCTCGCACCAGGCCGCAAGCAGGCGCACGGCTTCGAGATAGCCGACCGAGATCGGCCAGATCATGCGCTCGCTGGGGCGGCCCTGCTCGTCGCGATAACGCAGCATGATCTTCTTGCCTTCGTGGATCTGAGTGCGCGTGCGCGCCATGTCTAGGCGATCCGGCTCCCTGTTCCAGCTCGGCCGCGCGCGGCTTGCCGGCTCCAGCACGAAGGGACGCAAGCGCTCAGGCACAGTGTCGGCGATCTTGGCCATCAAATCTTCGGCGGCGCGTGCCAGCGCGGAATCGGCATGGCCCGCGACCCATTGCGCGCCCAGCACCGCCGCCTCGATCTCGTCGGGTGTCAGCATCAAGGGCGGCAGGTCGAAACCCTTCTCCAGGATGTAGCCCATGCCGGCTTCGCCGCGGATCGGCACGCGCTGGCCGATCAAGGTTGCGATGTCGCGATAGATAGTGCGCTTCGAGGTCTCGAGCTCGGCCGCGATCGCGTCCGCGGTCAGCGGCTTACGCGTGCGCCTCAGCACCTGGATGATCTGAAACAGCCGGTCGGCGCGTCTCATGACAATTCTCTTATCGGGGGACGGATCAGAAAATGGCGCGCTGCTGCTGACAGGATGTTGGCAGCAGGGGGTGTCTATACCGGGACAACACATCGACTGAAGAGGATTTGTCCATGATCATTCCAACCCATTTTGGCCCGGCGATTCCGATGTTGCGGGCACAGGTCTGGTCCGCCTGGGCGCTCGGCCGCCTCGTTTCGTTCGATCTCATGGCCGTCGACCTCCGATTTGCACTCGCAAGCGTGATGGCACGCTCGCTGACCCGGGCTGCGGACGCGCTGGCCCGTCATGTCATGGCCCGTGCCTGGCGGGGGGCCCGTTTCGCAGAAGATATCACGGCTGCTGCCACCATGGTGGCAGCAGCCGGTCACTAGGTTCCCTCAAAGTTTCGCAAGTCCAAATTTCGCAGCTCCAAATTTCGCAGGTCCAGGAGAGAGTTCGCATGATCACGCTTTATGGCTTTGGCGCCGGCTTCGGCCTGCCGGAAATCAGCCCCTTTGTCACCAAGACCGAGGTCCAGCTCAAGATGGCGGGACTGCCCTACCGGAAGGAGCGGGCGATGCCGCCGGCCTCGCCCAAGGGGCAGCTGCCGTTCATCGACGATGGCGGCGAGGCGGTGGCCGATTCCACCTTCATTCGCGCCCATATCGAGCGCCGCTATGGCTTCGATTTCGACGCCGGGCTGTCGCTGGCCGAGCGGGCGCAGGCCTGGGCGTTCGAGCGCATGATCGAGCATCACGTCTACTGGGCGCTGGTCGGGGCGCGCTGGGTCGATTCGGTCAACTTCGCCAAGGGGCCCGCGCATTTCTTCGACGGCGCGCCGGAGCACAATCGCGAAAAATTGCGCGAGGATGCGCAATTCCGTGTCGCCGAGAACTATCTGCTCTCCGGCCTCGGCCGCCACGCGCCCGATGACGATGTCGATCTCGCGGTGCGTTCGCTGTTCGCGCTCTCGGTCCAGCTCGGCGACAAGGCCTACCTGATGGGCAACAAGCCCTGCGGTGTCGATGCCACCGCCTTCGGCGCGCTCGCCGGAATCCTGACGCCCTTCTTCGAATCCGGCCTGCGTCAGCGTGCCGAGGGATTTGCGAACCTCACCGCCTATGTCGACCGCATGATGGACGATTATTATCCGGAGTTCGCCTGGACCCCGCTGCGGCAGGCGGCCTGAGGCCGAATGGAATGAGACTCCTCTCGCGCCCCGAAGGAGGTGCGTTCCCTCCCCCCTTGCGGGGGAGGGCTAGGGAGAGGGGTAGCCCAGCAAAAGGTGCCGGTTGTTGTTGATGCATCGAGGGCGGGTGCGTGACGGAAAGAATCCCCGTGCGGCACCCCTCTCCCTGCCCCTCCCCCGCATCCGCCTTCGCCAAGGCTACGGCGGACAAGAGGGGGGAGGGAACGGAGAGAGCGCTGCTGTTGGCTGAACTCGATTCGACTTCACGCTTGTCAATCTCAAAGCCAAAACAAAAGAGCCGGCCCATCAGGCCGGCTCTCGTCGTCTCGAAACTTTCGCGCCGCGCCTTACCTCACCAGCGTGTACTTGCCGTTCTTCACGGTGAGCAGGATGCGCGAGCGCTCGTCGAGGCCGTAGCGGTCCTTTTCGGTGAAGTTGTAGACGCCCTGGCTCGCTGCCAGCTCCTTCTCCGACAGCAGCGCCTGGCGGATCGCTTCGCGGAATTCCGGCGTGCCGGGCTTTGCGGTCTTCAGTGCCGTCGGAATGATGCGCTTGAGGATCTCGAACGCATCATAGGAATGACCGGCGAACTGGCTGCGGCTGTTCGGGCCGTACTTGGCCTCATAGGCGGTGTTGAGCGCGAGGCCCGGCTTCTTGGTGGCGGCCTCGTCGGGCTGGTCCTCGGGGTCCATGACGGGACCGGAGGCCATCAGCACGCCTTCCGCTGCTTTGCCGGCGATGCGGATGAAGTCCATGCTGGCGGCGCCATGGGTCTGGTAGATCAGGCCCTGATAGCCGCGCTCGCGCAGCTCGGTCTGCGGCAGCGCGGCCGCGGTCCCGGAAGCGCCGACCAGGATCGCGTCGGGGTTGGCGGCGACGAGCTTCAGCACCTGTCCGGTCACCGACGTATCAGGGCGGGCGAAGCGCTCCTCATCGGCGATGGTGATGCCCATCGGCACCGCCTGCGCCTTCAGGTCGTTGAACCAGAGGTCGCCATAGGAGTCGGAATAGCCGATATAGCCGACGGTCTTCACGCCCTTCGCCTTCATGTGGTCGTACAGCACCTTGCCCACGATCGGGATCGGCTGCGGCATCGCCACCGACCACTTCATGCGCTCAGGCGTGATCGGGAACGGCGCCAGGCCGAAATGCGGAATGCCGGCCTCGTTGGCGACGTTGGAGACCGCGATGGTCGGCGGCGTCAGCGCCGAGCCCATGATGATGTCGGCCTTGGATTCGGTCACGAAGCGGCGGGCGTTGGTGGTCGCCGTGGTGGGATCGCCGCCATCGTCGAGCACGATCACCTTCAGCGGCACGCCGCCGATCTCCTTCGGCACGAATTCCAGCGCGTTGCGCTCGGGAATGCCGAGCGCCGCGCCCGGGCCGGTCGTGGTGGTGGTGATGCCGATGGTGATTTCGCTGGTCTGGGCCAGCGCAGGCAGAGCCGGCAGGGCAAGCGTCGCAGCAGTGATGGCGGCGGTCAGGTAAAAGCGTTTCATCTATTCCTCCCTTGACGTGTTTCTTTGAAAGCAGAAATCGGGGGGTAATTCAGCCCCCTCTTTTGGCGATGCGGCGATTTAGCTCCAGACCTAATTCCCCGTGAATTTGGCTACCATTTCCGCCGGAAACGGTGCCGATTTCAGCTTGTCGGGGTTAACGGGATCGCGGCCGACCAGGACGCGGGTCTCAAAACCCTCGATCGCCAGCGCCTCGCCCTTGTAGACGTTGTGCTTCACCTCGAAGCTCGAGCGCTTGATGCTCTCGATCTTCGTCTCGATGGTGATCCAGTCGCCATAGGTCGACGGGATGTAGAACTTGGACCGCGTGTCGACCATGGGGATGCCCACCAGGCCGTATTTGCGGACCAAATCCTGCTTGGAGAATCCGGCGACCTCGAACAGGGTCGACGTCGAATCGTCGAACATCGCGAAATAGCGCGGGTAATAGACGATGTTGGCGGGGTCGCAGTCGCCCCACTGGATCTGGACGTCGCGCCGGTTCACGAACATGCGGTGGCCCTGCTTTCGTTGCGCCTTACTTCGGCGCCATGCGCAGCGAGCCGTCGAGGCGCACCACTTCACCGTTCAGGTACGAATTCTCGACCATGTGCAGCGCGAGCGCGGCGAACTCGTCGGCGTGGCCGAGCCGGCGCGGGAACGGGATCGCGGCGGCGAGCGAGTCCTGGGCTTCCTGCGGCAGGTTGGCGAGCAGCGGCGTCAGGAACAGGCCGGGCGCAATCGTCAGCACGCGGACGCCGAACTGCGCGAGCTCGCGCGCGATCGGCAGTGTCATGCCGACGATGCCGCCCTTGGAGGCCGAATAGGCCGACTGGCCGATCTGGCCGTCATAGGCGGCAACGGACGCGGTATTGATGATGACGCCGCGCTCGCCGGTCGCCTGCGGCTCGAGCTTGGACATCTCGGTTGCGGCGAGGCGCAGCATGTTGAAGGTGCCGATCAGGTTGACCTTGATCACCTTGTCGAAATCGGCAAGGGCCATCGGTCCGTCGCGGCCGACCACGCGCTTGGCGACGCCGATGCCGGCGCAGTTCACCAGCACGCGCGCGGGTCCATGCGCCTTGGTCGCCTGCGTGATCGCGGCTTCGGCCGAGGCGGCATCGGAGACGTCGCAGGTCACGGCCACGCCCTTGAGCTCGGCGGCGACGGTCTCCGCAAGCTTGGCATTGAGGTCGAACACCGCGACCTTGGCGCCCTGCGCCGCCAGCTTTCGCGCGGTCGCAGCGCCCAGTCCCGATGCACCGCCGGTAACGATGACTGCCTGATCCTTCAACAACATGGCGTTCTCCTTTGGCGATGGTTTCTTACCCGACCGATATCACACGGTCCGATGGATTGGCAGCGTAGAGCTCCTCGATTAGCGCGTCGCGATGCTCGAGCACCGCGCGCTGGTTGATCGAGCCCTTGTCGGTGACCTCGCCCTTGTCGATCGAGAGCGGCGTATCGAGCAGGATCGCGCGCGTGATCCGCGTCGAGGAACCGGTGGCGGAAGCCAGAAAGCGCGTCAGGCGCTCGCGGAAGGCTTCGCGCACCAGCCGGTCCCGGGCGGTGACGGTGAGATCGTCGGCCGGCAGCGTCGGGTTGATCAGCCGGCAGCCGTCGAGATCGAGTAGCACCAACGCGGAGATTTCGTCGCGGTTGATGCCGGCGATGACGACGTCGCGCACCAGCGGCGCGCAGGCCGCGACGAAGCGCGCACGCAGCGGGCCGACGCTGACCCAGGTGCCGCTGCCGAGCTTGAAGTCTTCGCTGACGCGGCCGTCGAAATCGAAGCCCGCGCTGAGATCGTCGGGATCGACGGGCTTGAGCGCGTCGCCCATCTTGTAAAATCCTTCCTCGTCGAAGGATTTTGCGGTGATGTCGCCCTGGCGCCAATAGCCGGGCATCACGTTCGGCCCCTTGGCGCGCACTTCCATCTTGCCGTTGTTCGGCACCAGCTTGGCGTCATTGCCCGACACGGGCAGCCCGACATGGCCGGAGCGGCTGGTGCGCGGATTGACCGACATGAAGAATGGCGCGGTTTCGGTGGCGCCCAGGCCGGTCAGCATCGGCACGCGGTAGCCCTTCTCCTTCACCGCGAGCTCGTCGAGGCTGTTCCAGACGAACGGCGACAACGCCGCGCCCGAGAAGAACATCGCGTGCAGGCGGTCGAAGAACTTTGCGCGCAGGCCCTGGTCGTCGCGCAAATAGGGCAGCAGCGATTCATAGCCCTTGGGGACGTTGAAATAGACCGTCGGCGAAATCTCCTGGAGATTGCGCACGGTCTCCTCGATGCCTCCAGGCACCGGCTTGCCGGCGTCGAGATACATCGAGCCGCCATTGTAGAGCGTCAGCCCGATATTGTGGTTGCCGCCAAAGGTGTGATTCCAGGGCAGCCAGTCGATGATGACCGGCGGCTCGTCCTTGAGGAAGGCGAGCGTCTCGCGCAGCATCACCTGGTTGGCGCAGATCATGCGCTGGGTGTTGATGACGGCCTTGGGATTGCCGGTCGAGCCCGAGGTCAGCAAGAACTTTGCGATCGTGTCGGGGCCGATCCTGTCGTGTATCGCGTCGAGATCGCTGCGCAGCGGCGTCGCCATGAGGTCGGCGAGCAGGGTGACGTCGCGGCCCGGCACGCTGCCCCAGGACGCGGCGATCTCGGTGCCATCAGAGACATTGGCGGCGAGCGCGTCCGCGAACTTGCCGGCGTCCTCGGCGAAGACGAGACCGGGCGTCAGCAGCTTCATCAGGTAAGAGAGCTTGCCGTAATCCTTCGACACCAGCGAATAAGCCGGCGACACCGGGCAGAACGGAATTCCCGCATAGAACGCGCCGAACGCGAGCAGCGCGTGGTCGATCGAATTGCCTGAGAGGATGACGACCGGCCGCTCCGCCGACAGGCCGCGCGCAATCAGGCCGGAGGCAATGTGCCGGCTGGCGGCGAGCAGCTCGGCGTAAGTGATCTTGCGCCAGCCGCGGCCGCCTTCACGCTCGGCCATGAAGATTCGGTCCGGCGTCGTCGTCGCCCAATGATGCAGGCGGTCGGTGAGGCGGACCGGATAGTCGCCGAGCGGCTGCTTGGGCCGCAGGTAAATGGTGCCGTCGTCGCGCCGCTCGATGTTGACGGCGGGATCGCCGAACGAAATGGGCCGCAGCGGGGAAGTGCTCGCGCCGCGCTCCATGCTGGAAGAGGACGGCTGCCCGCTCATGACTTCGGCTTCACCTTTGCGGTCTTGTGTTCGAGGAATTCGCGGATCCTGCGTTTCGCCTCTTTGTCGCTCTGCGCAACCGTTGCCATCAGCGATTCCATCAGCAGGCCGGCCTGCGGATTGGCCTCCGCGATCATCGGCAGCGCCTGGAGCACGGCGAAGTTCGTCAGCGGCGCGTTGGAGGCGACCTTGGTCGCAAGCTCCAGCGCCTTGCCGAGCCCGTTGCCGGCCTCCGTCACATATTGCGTAAAGCCGTAGGAGGCGCCTTCGGTCGCGCTATAGACGCGGCCGGTCAGCATCATGTCCATCATCCTGGCAACGCCGATCAGTCGCGGCAGCCGCACCGAGCCGCCACCGCCGACGAAGATGCCGCGCTGGCCTTCCGGCAGGGCGAAATAGGTCGAGGGCTCGGCGACGCGGATATGGGCGGCGCAGGCAAGCTCCAGCCCGCCGCCGATCACCGCGCCCCGGAGCGCAGCGATCACGGGCACGCGGCTGTACTGGATGCGGTCGAACACCCGGTGCCACATCTGGGAATGGAGGAGGCCGCCGGTCGCGTCGTGGTCCTGAAGCTCGGAGAGGTCGAGACCGCTGGAGAAATGATCGCCGATGCCGTGGATGACGACCGCGCCGATATCCTCGGGCAGGGAGGCAAAGCACTCGCCGATTTCGAGGATGATGCCGTCATTGAGCGCATTGCGCTTGGCCGGCCGGTTCAGGCCCACGGTCAGAACCCGGTCCGCCCGCTCGATCCTCAAAAGCCCGGAGGCGCCCGCGTCAGCGGTCTCGGCGTTTCCCTGTGTCATTTGCGTCCTTGTCAGAATAGTTATGTTATATAACGAATTCTGGGGGAGTCAAGGAGGGGGCGGCGCGGTCGTAGGTTGGGGGAGGACGCCTTCTGCATTGGGCGCAATCTCCGGAAATGCCTCAGGCGGCGTCGGTCATCAGCTTCTTCGCAGCCTGGGCAAGCAGACCGGATCGCGTGTAGCCGTGGGCTTCGGCATATTTGTCGATCTGCTCCAGCACGTCACCGGGTAGAGTGACATTGACGCGCACGATCTTCGGTTGCTCGTTTTTCACCGATACCAAAATGGCGACACCCGTGCGGTTCTCGGGATCCGACATGATCTCTTCGAGCGAGGAAGGCTCCGGGATCGCTTCTCCGTCTTCCGCCATGCCTTCGAGATGAAACGCCAGCGCTTCCTCGGCCATGTCGCGCGCTTCGTCGAGCGTGGTCCCCGCGGTCACGACGCCCGGCAGGTCGGGAAACGACACGCCAAAATCGCTGTCGGCGTCCTTGTGGATCAATCCAATGTAATGACGCATGGCGCTTACCTCAGCTTCAGGCCGGGCTGCTGCTCAATGCTCTTCAGGGTCCCCAGCGGGACGTCCCGCTTTGGATGAGGCACCGTGACGCGGCCCTTTTTCGCCGGGTGCTTGAATTGGACGTGGCTGCCTTTTTGAGCCACTTGGACCCAGCCATCCCTCTGAAGGGCCGAGATAATTTCCCGGCTATTCATCATGTGTATTTATACACACTGGTGTGGATTTGTCAATACGAGGGTCACACCACCTGATGCACGTCGATCACGACGCGGTCCGCATGGCGTGCGGCTGAGCCGACAAAGATGTGCTCCATCAGCCAGCGATATTTTTCGTGCCCCGTCTCGAATTTCGGGACCGTGCGAAAGTAAATCAGCTTCGGATCGACCGGCTCGCCGCGCTTCAGCTTTTGCAGCAGCTCGACCGGGCCAAAGCGCATGCCCTTGTTCTCGACGTAGACGATAGCGCCGTCATCCGTCTCGAAGGCGTATTTCGCTTCGAGATCGATCAGCTCGTTGGGACGAATGGTCTGGAAGTCGGCGCCGAACGGCAGCACCTTGCCGGTAATCGCACCCGTCACCTCGCCGCCGATAATCGGGATGATGCGGCGGACCCCAATGCCGGTCTCGCCGGCGGTGACGACGTCGCCGATTTTTGCGGTGATCGTGAAGACGTATTTGGTTTCGAGGATGGGATTCATCTATCACTTCCTATGTCAGCGACGTGCTGCTCTTCCTTCTCCCCCTGTGGGAGAAGGTGGCGCGAAGCGCCGGATGAGGGGTTGTCTCCGCAAACGCAGATGTGCGGGCGGAGAGATACCCCTCACCCGTCTCGCCGCTATCGCGGCGAGCCACCCTCTCCCACAAGGGGAGAGGGGACAACCGCGCGTCGCGCAGCAGGCGTTCACTAATGCGCCATCATCCGCGTCGGCAGCCAGGTCGCCAGCATCGGGAAGGCGATCAAAATCACCAGCCGCACCAGATCCGTCGCCACGAACGGGATCACGCCCTTGAAGATCGTGGAGAAGGAGACGTCCTTCACCACGCTTTTGATGACGAAGACGTTCATCCCGACCGGCGGGTGGATCAGGCCGAGCTCGACCGTCATCACGATGATGACGCCGAACCAGATCGGATCAAACCCGAGATGCGTGATCACGGGAAAGATGATCGGCACGGTGAGGATGATCATCGCCATGGCGTCCATCAGGCAGCCGAGCACGAGATACATCACCATGATCAGCGCCAGCACGCCGTAGGGGCCGAGGCCGAGACCGGTGAGGAACTCGGTGACCTTCTGCGGCGTCTGCGTCACCGTGAGGAAATAGCCGAAGATCAGCGCGCCGATCAGCACGGTGAACACGGCGGCCGCGGTGCGCGTTGCCTGCAGCAGCGACGCCAGAATCTTCTCGCGGTCGAGCCGCCCGGTGACAACGCCGATGATGAAGGCGCCCGCGGCGCCGACGCCGCCGGCTTCCGTCGGCGTGAAACGCGGCAGGAAGGGCAGGCCGTAGAGGCCGCCGATCACGAACACGAACAGCAGGACCGGCGCCCAGATGTCCTTCAGGCCCGCGAAGCGCTCGCGCCACGGCAGCACCTTGCCCTTGGGCAGGAAGTCCGGGCGGAAATGGCCGATCAGGAAGATCGTGATCATGTACATGGTCATCGCCAGCAGCCCCGGGATGATGCCGGCGATGAAGAGCTTCCCGATGTCCTGCTCGGTGATGATGCCGTAGACCGCGAGCACGGTGGACGGCGGCAGCATCGCGCCCAGCGTGCCGCCGGCGGCGATCACGCCGGTGGCGAACGACTGCGGATAGCCGAAGCGGCGCATCTCGGGGTAGGCGACGGCGGAGAAGGTCGCGGCGGTCGCGACGGAGGAGCCGCAGATCGCGGCAAAGCCGCCGCAGGCGCCGACGGTGGCGATGCCGAGCCCGCCGCGCAGGTGTCCGACAAAGCCGTTGGCGGCGCGGAACAGCTCGCGGCTCATGCCTGAATTGCTGACGAAGGAGCCCATCAGCAGGAACATCGGGATGACGCCGAAGGTGTAGTCGGTGACCGTGCGCATCGAGGTCTGGCCGACCAGCTTCAGCGCCGCCGTCCCGTTGACGAGATAGGCGAAGCCGGACACGCCGACGAGGCCCATGGCCATGCCGACCGGCACGCGCAGCAGCATCAGGACGAACAGGGAAACGAAGCCGATTAAGGCGACGGCATCGGTGCTCATGATTACTCCGTCGCCTTCAATTTTGGATCGTGCATGTCTTCGGGATGGAAGATCAGACGGTAGGTGCGGATCGCGATCAGCAGCACGGCCGCGGCATCACCGATCCACGCGACCGCGAAGAACGGCCAGGTCGGCATGTGCATGTCGAAGGTCTGGACGTTGTCGTTGTAGGTGCCGCGCACCTTGTCGAACAGCGTCCAGGTCTGCACGGTGACGACGAACAGCAGCACCAGCGTCGCGAACACGTCGATCCAGCGCTGGTAGCGCGGCCCGACATTGCCCCAGACCAGGTCGACCGTGATGTGGGTGCCGCGATAGGACGTCGCCGCGATGCCCCAGAAGATGAGGATGCCGAGCAGCATGCGGCCGATATCGAACGAGTCGGGGATCGAGTAGTTCAGCGTATTGCGCAGCAGCACCGACAGGAAGATGTCGAGCGCGACGATGCCGACGAAGCCGGCCGCGATCCATTCGATCGTGTCGATGATGCGGTCCATCCAGGAGCGCTTCATGGGAGGTGTCCCGTCGTGTGCTGTCATTTCTTGATCTCGGTCTCGCCTCGGACTTCACCTCGCCCCGCTTGCGGGGGAGAGGTCGCATCGCATCGTAGATGCGATGGGGGTGAGGGGGACTCTCCGCGAGTCCGAGTGTCACCGTCTCTGCGGAAGCAGCCCCTCACCCCAACCCTCTCCCCGTAAGGACGGGGAGAGGGGGAGGACGGACCGGTCGCAGCGTCACTCCGCCAGCGCGTTGTACTTCTTCAGCGAGGCCTTGAGATCCGCCAACGCGGCGTCGGGATCGGCGCCGGCCTTCTTGGCGCCTTCGCCCCAGGTCTTGACCAAGGGATCGGCGGCCTTCTTCCAGGCGGCGGTCTGTTCCGGTGTCAGCTTGTAGACCTCGTGGCCGGCTTCCGCCTTGACCTTGTCGATGCCGGCGTCCTCGAACTTGCCCCAGTGCTCGCCGACCACGCCGGCCATCTCGGTCGAGCAGTTCTTGTCGATCGCGGCCTTCTGCTTGTCGGACATCGCGCCGTACTTGTCCTTGTTGATCACGAATACGAAGGTCGTGGTGTAGAGCGGCGCCTCCATGTCGTACTTGGTCACCTTGTCGATGCCGAACAGCACCAGGGAGCCCCAGGGGAAGGTGACGCCGTCGGCGACGCCGCGCTCAATGATGTCGCGGACCTCAGGCGCGGAGGACTGCACATTGGTGCCGCCGAGCGAGGTGACGAAGTTTGCCATGGTGGCGTGCGCGGGACGGATCTTCAGGCCCTTCACGTCCTCCGGCGCCACGATCTTTTTGGTCTTGGAATGGAAGGAGGAGGGCGAGTGGACGAAGGCGAGGCAGTATTTGACGTCCTTCATCTCCTTCTCGGCATATTTGCGGTACCAGGCGTCCAGCCCCATCGAGCCGCCCTTGGCGTCCGAGATCAGGAACGGCAATTCGCCGGCGCCGACGATCGGGAAGCGGCCGGGCTGATAGCCGGGATTGACGTAGGTGACGTCGGCGATGCCGTCGCGTGCCATGTCGTAATGGTCGAACGCCTTGCCGAGCTGCTGGGCGGGAAACACCTTGCCGGTGATGGTGCCGCCGGAATCCTTGTTCACTGCGGCCACCCAGTCTTCCAGCGACTTCTGCAGCGGGTGCGACGCCGGCACCCAGTGCGAGACTTTCAGGTCGAAGGTCTTGTCCTGCGCGAACGCGGGGCTCACGCTTGCTGCCAGCAGCAAAGCCAGACAGGCTTTCCTCATTGGTCGTCTCTCCCTGTTTCGACGGCGGGCTTCGATGGCCCGGTCTCGTTAATTAACATGTTATCTAATTGGCCGGCGCGTTCAAGCCGGAACTGGCGCGGCGTGCCGCCGCGTCATCTACGTCAGCCATGTTGCATGGATTTGTCGCTGCCCGGGCGCACTCCCCTTTTGCCCAACGATTATATGTTATAATTATCTTGCGCGGACCGACGCGACAAGCGAGCCGCGGCGAAAACCTACAGGATCGGGAGGAGCAAGTATTGCGGACAAAAGTCGCAATCATCGGGGCCGGGCCGGCCGGATTGTTGCTTGGGCAACTGCTGCACCAATACGGCATCGACAATGTGATTCTGGAGCGGCAGAGCCCGGACTACGTGCTGGGCCGCATCCGTGCCGGCCTCCTCGAGGAGGGAACCGTCGCGCTGCTCGACCAGATCGGCGCCAGCGGGCGGGCGCATGCCGAGGGCCTGGTGCATGAAGGCATCGAGCTCGCCTTTTCCGGGAGCCGTCACCGCATCGACATGAAGGCCGCGACCGGCAAGACGGTCATGATCTATGGCCAGACCGAGGTCACGCTCGACCTGATGAATGCGCGCAAGGCTGCGGGCCTCACCTCGGTTTACGAGGCCAGGGACGTGCAGCCGCATGATTTCGACGGCAGTCGGCCGCGCGTCACCTATGTCAAGGACGGGGTCACCCACACGATCGATTGCGACTTCATCGCCGGCTGCGATGGCTTTCACGGCGTCAGCCGCGCCAGCGTCCCGGCCACGGCGATCGAGGAGTTCGAGCGGATCTACCCGTTCGGCTGGCTCGGCATCCTCTCGGAGACGCCGCCTGTCAGCCACGAGCTGATCTATTCCAACCACGCCCGCGGCTTCGCGCTCTGCACCATGCGCTCGACCAAGCGCAGCCGCTACTATGTGCAGTGCGCGCTCGACGACCATGTCGACCAATGGCCGGACGACCGTTTCTGGGACGAATTGAAGCGCCGGCTCGACCAGGAGGCGGCCGACAGTCTCGTCACCGGCCCCTCGATCGAGAAGAGCATTGCGCCGCTGCGCAGCTTCGTCGCCGAGCCGATGCGGTTCGGCAAGATGTTCCTGTGCGGCGACGCCGCCCATATCGTGCCGCCGACCGGCGCGAAGGGGCTGAACCTGGCTGCCAGCGATGCGCATTATCTGTCGAACGCACTCCGCGAATTCTACGACGAGAAATCCAACGCCGGCATCGACGCCTATTCCGCCACGGCGCTGGCGCGGGTCTGGAAAGCGGTGCGCTTCTCCTGGTGGATGACCTCGATGCTGCACAAATTCCCCGACACCGGCACCATCGGCGGGCGCATCCAGCTCGCCGAGCTCGACTACGTCACGCAGTCGCAGGCCGCGATGACGTCGTTGTCGGAGAACTATGTGGGGCTGCCGTTTTAGGAGGGTCACTGTCATGCCCCGCGAAGGCGGGGCATCCAGTACGCCGCGGCCTCTCCGTATCACGTCACCGTCTCTGGAATACTGGATCACCCGCTTTCGCGGGTGATGACAGTCTTCGTGAGGCAACGCCGGAGGTCGTTTCAAACACCCGCGCAAATCCCGTTTAAAACTTTGTAGGCGGTGAAACTGTCATCCACATCGCGTTCAATGGCGGCAACCCCACCTCGATGCGAGATAGTCATGACCGACACCGACATCCCCGACGGCTTCGAGCCGCTTTCCCGCAAGAGTCCGCTCACCGAACCCTGGGAGCCGCTTTACTCGAAGAACACCGACAAGGCCGTCATTATTGGCCTCCGGCTGGCAAGGCCGCACACCAACGGCCGTGGCTTGATCCACGGCGGCCTGATCGCCGCGCTTGCCGACAACGCCATGGGCTATAGCTGCGCGCTGGTGACGAACTGGACCACTTCGTTCGTGACGGTCTCACTCTCGGTCGATTTCGTCGGCTCCGCCGAGATCGGGCAGTGGTGTTCGATCGAGAGCGACGTGATCAAGACCGGCAAGACGATCTGCTTCGCGCAATGTCTGATCAAGGCCGACGGCACTGTGATCGCACGGGCGAGCGGGACGTTCCGGGTGGTGCCGAAACCTACCCAAACCTCCACTCCGCCGTCTCTACCACGAGATCGATGAATGCGCGCACCTTGGCCGAGAGCAGGCGTGAGGTCGGATAGACGATGTGGATCGGCAGCGCCGGCTGCTCGTATTTCGCCAGCACGATTTTCAGCCGCCCGCGCTTCAACCCCTCTGCGGCCTGATAGGCCAGCACCCGCGTGATGCCCCCGCCGGCTTCTGCATATTGCAAGGCGGCGTCGGCGCTGTTGCTGGTAAAACGTGGCGTCGGCGTCCACTCGATATCGCGGCCGTCCTGGACGAAGTGCCAATTGGCGTAGGGGCCGAACGCGATGGTCTGGTGCGCGTGCAATTCCTGTGGCGTCTTCGGCTCGCCGTTGCGCTTCAGGTAGCCCGGCGTCGCCACCGTGATCCGCCGCATCTCGCCGACCTGGCGTGCGACCAGCGAAGAATCGGCGAGATGGCCGATCCGCACCGCGGCATCGACCGCGTCCTCGACGAGATTGACGAGGTTGTCCGAAAGTCTGAGCTCGGCCGTGACCTCCGGATAGCGCTTGAGATAATCGGTCATGACCGGCGCCACATGCAGCCGCCCGAAGCCGAGGGGCGCCGACACCACCAGACGCCCGCTCGGCCGGTTGCGTTCCTCCCGCGCGGAGCCGTCGGCCTCCTCGACATCGGCGAGGATGCGCCGCGCGCGCTCCAGATAGCGCGTGCCGACATCGGTCAATCTCACCTGCCGGGTAGTGCGCTGCAGCAGGCGCGCGCCGAGATGCTCCTCCAGCGCCGCGATCAGCCGCGTCACGGCCGAGGGCGACAGCTGCAGCTTGCGCGCCGCCGGCGCAAAGCCGCGCAGATCGGCGACGGTGACGAAGACGTGCATGGCTTCGAGGCGGTCCATGGAATTATTGCATATATTGCAATGATGAAGTGTCAAGTGGCCAGATTGTTTTGCCCGCTGGAAGGTCCATTTTAGAACGCGAAAGACGCAGGGATGCGCCGGGATTTCAGGAGATGTTCCGATGACGGCAACTCACACCTACGCCAGCGACGTGGCGTTCACGCCGGCGGTGAAATCGATCCAGACCCGAAAGGGATCACGCGAGGGGTATGCCCATGCCGAGCAGCGCGGCTGGCGCACCGAGGTCGACGAGAACCTCGCGGCGTTCCTGGCTGACGCCAACAGCTTTTATTTCGCCACCGCCTCGGCCGATGGCCAGCCCTACATCCAGCACCGCGGCGGCCCGAAGGGGTTTTTGAAGGTGCTGGACAAGCAGACGCTGGCTTTCACGGACTACGCCGGCAACCGGCAATACATCACGCAGGGAAACCTGACCGAGAATCCCAAGGCCTATATCTTCGTGATGGACTACGCCCATCGCCGCCGCGTCAAGATCTGGGGCGAGGCGCGCGTCGTCGAAGACGATGAGGCGCTGACGACGTCGCTGATGCCCAAGGGGTACCGCGCGCGGCCGGAGCAGGTGATCCTGTTCAAGATCGCAGCATGGGACACCAACTGCCCCCAGCACATTCCGCAGAAGTTCGATGCGCCGGATGTCGCGGCAGCGCTGGCGGCGAGGGACCAGCGGATCGCGGAGCTGGAAGCAGAGGTCGCGGCGTTGAAGGGAAAAGCGAGTCTGCCTTCAGGCGAAAGCTAGTGCAGCTCGCACGGTACACCCTCTCCCCCTGAGAGAGGGGGTGGCTCGCGGCGCAGCCGCGAGACGGGTGGGGGGTGTCTCTCCGCAGGCGATGGTCCCACGTCGTCATTCGCGGAGAGAACCCCTCATCCGGCGCGCTTACGCGCGCCACCTTCTCCAACAAGGGAGAAGGGAAGAGGAGCCAGCCGCGAAATCAGATCACACTCGCGCCTTCGTGCTGGAAGCCGAGATAGCTGGCCGCCACCCGCTCGTTCGCGGCGATATCGCTGGCCTTGCCGCTGAGCACGAACTCGCCGAGCTCCATCACATAGGCCTGGTCCGCAATCTTCAGCGCGGCCTGCGCGTTCTGCTCGACCAGCAGCACCGAGACGCCGCTGGCGCGCAGCTCGGTGACGATGCGGAAGATGTCGGCGACGATGATCGGGGCGAGGCCGAGGCTCGGCTCGTCCAGCATCAAGAGCTTCGGCTCGCCCATCAGCGCGCGGCCCATCGCGAGCATCTGCTGCTCGCCGCCGGAGAGGGTGCCGGCGAGCTGCTTGCGCCGCTCCTTCAACCGCGGAAACAGCGTGTAGACGCGTTCCATCGAGGCTTTCGCCTTGCTGCGCTCGATGCGGAAGGCGCCGAGTTCGAGATTGTCCTCGACATTCATGGTCACGAACAATTCGCGGTGCTCGGGGACGAGGCCGAGCCCCATCGCGACGCGGTCCTCGATGTCGAGCCGTGACAGATCCTGCCCGGCGAAGGCGACACGGCCTTTCAGCGGCAAAATGCCCATGATGGCGGAGAGCAGCGTGGTCTTGCCGGCGCCGTTGGCGCCGACGATGGTGACGATCTGGTTGGCGCCGACCTCGAGCGAGACCGAGCGCACGGCCTCGACCTTGCCATAGGCGACATGTGCGTCGGCGACGGACAACAGCGCGCTCATGCCGCCACTCCGAGATAGGCCTTGATCACTTCGGGATTGGTCTTGATCGTGGCGGGCGTGCCTTCCGCGATCTTGGTGCCGAAATCGAGCACCACGATGCGGTCGGCGAGGTTCATCACGAAGCCCATGTCGTGCTCGACAAGAAGCACGCTCATGCCGCCGTCGCGCAATTCGCGCAGCAGCGCAGCAAGGCGCTGCTTCTCCATGTGGCGCAGGCCGGCGGCCGGCTCGTCGAGCAGCAGCAGCATCGGATCGACGCACAGCGCACGCGCGATCTCGACGATGCGCTGCTGGCCGAGCGAGAGCGAGCCTGCGAGCTGATGCATCTGCTCGGCAAGGCCCACGCGCTCGATCTGGCGGGCGGCCTCCGCGAGCAGCCTCGCTTCATCGGCGCGGTCGAGCCGCAGCATCGAGGAGATCGGTCCCGAATGGCCGCGCAGATGCGCGCCGATCGCGACATTCTCCAGCACGGTCATATCAGGGACCAGCTTCACATGCTGGAAGGTGCGGGAGATGCCGAGCTTGACGATCTCCTGCGGAGGCGCCCTGTCGACCTTCTTGCCGAGCACCGAGATCGAGCCTGATGTCGCCGACAGCACACCGGTGATCAGGTTGAACGTCGTGCTCTTGCCCGCGCCGTTCGGTCCGATCAGCGCGACGATCTCGCGGGCCTGCACGTCGAAGGAGACGTTGTTGACCGCGATCACGCCGCCGAACTGCTTTCGCGCCTTCTCGACCTGGAGCAGGACGCCGGACTGGCCGGCCGCGCGGGTGCGCTGCTCCAGTTTCAGCGAGGTGTCCGGCTTCTTGCCGCTGGTTCGCTCGGGCAGGAACGACATCAGCCAGGGCCAGACGCCGCCGGGCGCAAGCTGGAGCAGCGCCACCAGCATGATGCCGAACACGATGGTCTCGACCTGCCCGGAGCCGGGCAGGATCAGCGGCAAATAGCTTTGCAGCACCTCCTTCAGGACCACGACGATCGCCGCGCCCAGCACGCCGCCCCAGACATAGCCGGCGCCGCCGACCACCGCGATGAAGAGATATTCGATGCCGGCCTGCGCGCCGAACGGCGTCGGATTCACCGCGCGCTGGAGATGCGCGTAGAGCCAGCCGGAGAGGCCGGCGAGCACCGCGGCGTGGATGAACACCAGGAGCTTTGCCCGCGGCGTGTGCACGCCGAACGCTTCGGCTGCGACGTGTCCGCGCCGCAGCGCGCGGATGGCGCGGCCGGTGCGGGAATCCAGCAGGTTCATCGTGAGCAGGGCCGAGAGGATCACGGCAACCCAGATCGCGTAATAGATCGAGCCGGGCGAGAGCATCTTGAACGAGCCGATCGACAGCGGCGGGATCGCCGAGATGCCGTCGTTTCTTCCCAGGAATTCCAGCTTGCTGAAGAGATAGAACAGCCCCAGCCCCCAGGCGAGCGTGCCGAGCGGCAGATAGTGCCCGGAGAGACGGACGGTGACGAGGCCGAGCAGCACCGCCAACGATCCGCTGACCAGCAGCGACAGCGGCAAGGTCAGCCACGGCGACAGGCCGTAGGCCGTCGACAGCACCGCGGTGGTGTAGGCGCCGAAGCCGACGAAGGCTGCCTGGCCAAACGAGGTCAGGCCGCCGACGCCGGTGAGCAGCACGAGGCCCATCGCGACGAGGGCGGCAAGGCCGATATTGTCGAGCAGCACGATCCAGAACGGCGGCATGCCCGGGAGATGCGGGATCGCCGCCATGAGAAGCGCGAAGACGAGGATGGGAAGCCGGCTCTGCATGCGCGTCAGTCCTTCTCTTCCTCGACCGCGGGCGCGGCGAGCGAGCGCAGCAGCAGCACGGGGATCAGCAGCATGAAGACGATCACTTCCTTGTAGTTGGAGGCGTAGAAGGACGAGAACGCCTCGACGATGCCGACGACCAGCGCCGCGACGGCGGTGAGCGGATAGCTGACCAGGCCGCCGATGATCGCGGCAACGAAGCCCTTCAGGCCGATCAGGAAGCCGGAGTCGTAATAGAGCGTCGTGATCGGCACGATCATGATGCCCGACAGCGCGCCGATGACGGAGGCCAGCAGGAAGGCGATCTGGCCTGACAGCGTGGTGCGGATGCCGGCAAGGCGGGCGCCGAGCCGGTTCACGGCGGTCGCGCGCAGCGCCTTGCCGTAGAGCGTCAGCCCGAAGAACAGCCAGAGCCCGATGATGAAGGCGATGGTGATGCCGTAGACGGTGATGCTCTGGCCGGTGAAGCGCAGTGCGCCGGCGGTGAAGGAGCCGGACAGCACGGCAGGTCCGCGCTGGCCTTCGGCGCCGAAGAACAGCAGGCCGAGGCCCTGCAGCGCGAGGTGGACGCCCACCGATGCGATCAGCAGCACCAGCACGGAGGTGTGCGCCAGCGGCTGGAACGCGATGCGGTAGAGGTAGAGGCCGATCATCGCGACGATCACCAGCGACAGCGCGATGCAGACCGCCACCGGCGGCTTCTGGGCGGCGAAGTAGATGGTCAGCGCCAGCACGATGGCCGGCAGCACGATGTTGGTGACGAGGCTGCGCACGACCAGGCGGCCGTGCAGCGCCTTGCGCGCCACGAACAGGTCGAACACGAAGGCGCCGATGCCCAGCGCCAGCGCGAGCTTTGCCGTGCCCGGCATCTGCCCCGCGGCCAGCGAGGCATAGGTCAGCGCGCCGTAGGTGACGAATTCGCCCTGGGGAATCAGGATGACGCGCGTGACGGCGAACACCAGCACCAGCGCCAGGCCGAGCAGCGCATAGATCGCGCCATTGGTGATGCCGTCCTGTACCAGGAACAGCATGATGGTGGTATTCAAGACCGGACGCTCCCCCTCAAAGATCGGGACCGGGCTCCGCAATTGCGGTGGACGGTCCGCTCACAGCCATTGAAACGCTGACGATAATTGATATGATCCATAACAATTATCAAATATAACTTCAAGGGTGGGGCGGACGACCCGCCCCGAATTTAGCGGGATCACGAGCACGAGGCGATGACCGTTTCCAAAACCGCTGAAAAGTCTTCTGAAAAGCCCGGTGACGCGGCCAAGGGCCGCAAGGACGCGGCCGAGGCCCACCCTGAAGCCCTCCAGCTTGGCGAGCTCTCCGAGCAGCTCGGCTACGTGCTGAAGCGGGCGCAGCTCAAGGTGTTCGAGAACTTTTTGCGCTGCATGGCCTCGCTCCAGCTCACGCCCGCGCAGTTCTCCGTGCTGCTGCTGGTCGAGAAGAATCCGGGCCGTAACCAGACCGAGATCGCCTCGACCCTGGGTATCCTGCGCCCGAACTTCGTGGCGATGCTCGACAATCTGGAGAGCCGCGACCTCTGCGCGCGGATCCGCTCCACCAACGACCGCCGCTCGCACATCCTGGTGCTGACCGACAAGGGCAAGGCCGTGCTGACCCGGGCGAAAAAGCTCGTCGCCACCAAGCACGAATCCCGGCTGAACCAGCTGCTCGGGCAGGCCAACCGCGAAGCCCTGATCGGGATGCTGTCGAAGATCGCGAACGAGTTTTGAGGGGGCCGCGCTCTTTCCGCTCCCTCCCCCCTTGCGGGGGAGGGTAGGGGAGGGGGGTAGCCTAGCAAAAGGTGCGCGACGTATTGCGCGCTGCAGACAACAGCGGACTCTTGGTGCGCACTCCATCGAGAGCGCGCGTCGTGTGACACCCCTCTCCCTAGCCCTCCCCCGCAAGGGGGGAGGGAACGCAGCGGAGTACGAGGCGCCTCAATCCACCAAAATCACCCTGATATCGTTCACGTTCGTCAGCGTTGGTCCCGGCATCAGCAGATCGCCGGTCGCCTCGAAGAACGTCGTCGCGTCGTTGTTGTCCAGGTACGCCTGCGGCTGAAGCGCCAGGGCCTTCATCTTCGCGAAGGTCGCAGCATCAATCAGCGCGCCGGCGGGGTCGGTGGGGTGGCCGGCGCCGCCATCGGCGCCGTCGGTGTCGCCGGCGAGAGCAGAAATGTCAGGCGTGTCCTTCAGCAGGCCCGCGAGCGCCAGCGCGTATTCCTGGTTCGGGCCGCCGCGCCCGTTGCCGCGCACGGTCACCGTGAGCTCGCCGCCGGAGAGGATCGCGAGGCGCTTGCCTTGCGCGCGGGCCTGAAGCGCGAGCCTGGCGTGATCGGCGGCGACCTCGCGGGCCTCGCCTTCGAGATCGGCGCCGAGATCGATGGTCTCGTAGCCCGCTTCCTTGGCGAGCTTCACCGCGGCGTCGAGCGATTGCTTGGGCCGCGCGATCAGCTCGAAATGCGCGCGCGCGAAGGCGGCATCATCAGGTTTGGCGCTTTCGTTGGCGGGATCGTCGAGTGCGCGGCGGACGGCGTCGTCGATGGCGAGCTTGTATTTTGCGACGATCGCGCGCGCATCGGCCAGCGTGGTCGGATCGGGCACGGTGGGGCCGGAAGCAATGGCGGACGGATCGTCGTGCGGCACGTCGGAAATCGCGAGCGTCACGATCTCGGCGGCATTCCTGCCGGCGCGCGCCAGCCGGCCGCCCTTGATCCGCGACAAATGTTTCCTGACCGTGTTCATCTCGCCGATCGGCGCGCCCGACCGGAGCAGCGCCTTGTTGACCGCCTGCTTCTGCGCGAAGCTGATGCCGTCCACCGGCGCGATCCAGTTCGCCGAGCCGCCGCCGGTGAGCAGCACCAGCAGCAAATCGTCGGGTCCGGCCTCGCTCGCGAGCGCAAGCGTATCGGCGGCGCCCTTCAACCCGGCTTCATCGGGCACGGGATGGCCGGCCTCGACCACGCGGATGCGGCGCGTCGGCACGCCGTAGCCGTGGCGCGTGGTGGCGATGCCGACGAGGCGCTCCGGCGCGAGCTTGAGCGTGTCGAGATAATGCCGTTCGGCGGCCGCGGCCATCGCACCCGCGCCCTTGCCGGCGGCGAGGCAGATCACGCGCCCTTTCGGCGCGGGCCGCAGATGCGGCGCCAGAATCGTGCTGGGATGGGCGGCGGCAACGGCGGCGTCGTAGAGCGCGCGGAGCAGGGGACGTCGGTCGGTCATGACGAAAGGCCTTCAGCGAACTGAAATGATGGCGACACAATCGCCGGCTCCCTGCCTACCGCATCAGGCGCCAAAGCGTAAGCGGGCTTTACAATCATTCGATTGTGCAATCGCGTGATCATAATCCGCGCGCAAGCAAAAGCCCCCTGCGATGGCCGCGCAGGGGGCTCTCTGTCGTTTGGGGCTAGCCGCCGACGTCGGCGCTGATCACGTCTCCGAACAGCTCCCACTTCTCGCCCTTGAACTTCTCGAGTTGAAGCTGGCTGATCGGCGCGAAATCGGTCGGCGAGGTGTTGATCTTGACGCCCGGCAGCAGCGCCTCGGTGCGGAAGTCCTTCACGTTCGCCGCCTGCTTCATGATGTTCTCGCGTGTGAGATTGTCACCGCACTGCTTCAAGACCTGGACCAGTGTCTGCGCCACGGCATAGCCGACGATCGTGCCCTTATCGAGCTTGTCGCCCTCGGGGAAGTATTTGGTCATGAAGGCCAGAAACTCCTTCATGCCGGGATCGTTGTTCCACGCGGGATCCGACACGTCCTTGAGATAGTCGGCCGAGATGATGTCCTGGCCATTCTCGAAGCCGGCCGGCTTCATCACGCTGCCGACGGAGGCCGAGACGTTGTTGAGGAAGTGCAGCGGCTTCCAGCCGATCTCGGCATTCTTCTTGATCGCTTGCGCGGCGAATTTCGGCGTCGTGATGTTCATGAAGACGTCGGCACCGGTCGACTTCAGCTTGACGATGTGGTTGTCGATGGTCGGCTCGGAGGTCTCGTAGCTCTCTTCGATGACGATCATCGAGGCGGCTTTCGAGCCGAGGCCGTCCTTGAGGCCCTTGAGATAGTCCTTGCCGTAATCGTCGTTCTGGTAAAGCACCGCGATCTTGGCGTCCGGCTTGTTCTTGAGCAGCCACTTCGCATAGATCTGCGTCTCGCTCTGGTAATTGGGCTGCCAGCCCATGGTCCAGGGGAAGTTCTGCGGATCGTTCCACTTGGTGGCGCCGGTCGCGACGAACAGCTGCGGCACCTTCTTCGAGTTCATGTATTTGTGGATCGCCGAGTTCGGCGGCGTGCCGAGCGAGTTGAAGATGAACAGCACCTCGTCGCTCTCGACCAGCTTGCGAGCCTGCTCCACCGTCTTCGGCGGCGAGTAGGCGTCGTCATAGGAGATGTAATTGATCTTGCGGCCGTTGATGCCGCCCTCGTCGTTGATCTTCTTGAAGTAGGCGGCTTCGGTCCGCCCGATGATGCCGTAGGCGGAGGCCGGTCCGCTGTAGGGCATGATGTTGCCGATCTTGATTTCGGTGTCGGTCGCGCCGGTATCGTATTTCTTCTGGGCCGATGCAGTGGAGGCCGAGGCCGCAATGAGCGCAAGCGCCAGTGACGCGGCCGCAAGTTTGCCGGTGACAGCGGGCATTCCTATCTCCCTATTTTCTTGGTGTGTGTGCGCTTCCTTTTCTTGGCTCGATTATTTTTGGCGACGCGGATGCAATTCAATACGATTTACCGGGAGCCTTCAACAGAAAGCCCCCGCGGCGGTGTCACAGGGACTGCTCCTTTAGTAGTCAAGGACCGTCGCGCGCTCGTGTGCGATTGCGAGACGGCGCGGCTGTCTTGAGTTGATTAACCGGTCGGAGGCGATTTTGAGTTGCGCGGCTTCAATGGCCGAGCTCGCTCGAGATGATGTCGCCGAACAGCTCCCATTTCCTGCCCTTGAACCGCATCATCTGGAGCTGCTCGATCGGGGCGAAATTATCGGCGGAGGTGTTGATCTTGATGCCGGGCAGCAGCGTGTCGGGCTCGAAATCCTTCAAGGAAGCGGCCTGCTTCATGACGTTCTCATGGGTGAGCTCGTCGCCGCACATCTGCAGCACCTTCACCATGGTCTGGGCCGCGGCATAGCCGAACACCACGCCGGCATCGAGCTTGTTGGCCTTGGGGTCGTACTGCGCGAGGAAGTTATAGAACTTCTTCATGCCGTCATCGGCATTCCATTGCGGGTCGGAGCCGTCCTTGGTGTAGCTCGCCGACAGGATGCCTTGCGAGATCTCCAGGCCCGCGGGCTCGAGCACGCCGCCGACCGAAGCCGAGACGTTGGAGATGATGTGGACCGGATGCCAGTTGATCTCGGCCGCCTTCTTGATCGACTGCGCGGCGAATTTCGGCGTGGTGACGCTGAGGAAGACGTCGGCGCCCGAGGCCTTCAGCTTCACGACGTGCTCGTCGATCGCGGGCTCCGACGTGTCGTAGCCGTCTTCGAGCACGATCATCGATGCCTTGGCCCCTAAGCCGTCCTTCAGCCCCTTCAGATAGTCCTTGCCGAAATCGTCGTTCTGGTAGAGCACGCCGATCTTCGCGTCCGGCTTCTCCTTCATGATGTATTTGGCGTAGATGCGCGCCTCGCTGGCGTAGCTCGGCTGCCAGCCCATGGTCCACGGATATTGCTTCGGATCGTTCCACTTGGAGGCGCCGCTCGCCACGAACAGCTGCGGCACCTTCTTCTCGTTCATGTATTTGCGGATGGCGCCATTGGTGGAGGTGCCGAGCGAGCCGAAGATCAGCAGCACACCGTCGCTCTCGACCAGCTTGCGCGCCTGCTCCACGGTCTTCGGCGGCGAATAGCCGTCGTCGTAGGAGATGAACTTGATCTTGCGGCCGTTGATGCCGCCCTCGGCATTGATCTTGTTGAAATAGGCTTCCTCGGCCTTGCCGATCGCGGCATAGGCGGAGGCCGGCCCGCTATAGGGCATGATGTTGCCGATCTTGATCTCGCTATCGGAAGCGCCGCTGTCGTATTTCTTTTGCGCCTGTGCCGGGCTGCTCATCGCAGTGCACAACGCGAGCGCGGCCGAAACGGCCGCAACCTGAAATCGAACGACAGTCATCTTTCTCCACCCGGAATGGATCGGCGCCGCATTGAACAAGATTGACGCCTGACGTCAACAAAAAGCCCCCGCGGTCGCCCGCGGGGGCTTTGTCAGATTTGACTAGATTTGGACTATTGCGTCAGCGTCACTCGGAAGCGACGTCGCCGCTGATGATCTCGCCGAAGAGTTCCCACTTCTCGCCCTTGAAGCGCTGCATCTGGAGCTGCGAAATCGGGGCGAAGTCGGTGGCGCTGGTGTTGATCTTGACGCCGGGCAGCAGCGTGTCCGGTGCAAAATCCTTCAAGGAAGCGGCCTGCTTCATCAGGTTGGCGCGGGTGAGGTCGTCACCGCACATTTCCAGCGTCTTGACCAGGGTCGACGCCGCGCCGTAGCCGTAGACCATGCCGGTGTCGGTCTTGTCGGCGCCGGGCATGTATTTGTCGACGAACTCGTTCCACTTCTTCATGCCGGGATCGTTGTTCCACTGCGGGTCGGTGGAATCCTTGGCATAGGCCGCCGACAGCACGTCCTGCGAGGCCTCGAAGCCGGCCGGCTTCATCACGCTGCCAACCGAGATCGACACGTTGGTGAGGATCTGGAGCGGCTTCCAGCTGAGCTCAGCGGTCTTCTTGATGGTCTGGGCCGCGAACTTCGGCGTCGCGTAGATCAGCAGCACGTCGGGATTGGCGGCCTTGATCTTGACGATGTGGCCGTCGATCGACGGCTCGGAGATCTCGTAGCTCTCTTCCATGATGATCATGGACGCGCCCTTGGCGCCGAGACCGTCCTTGGTGCCCTTGAGGTAGTCTTTGCCGAAATCGTCGTTCTGGTAGAGGATCGCGACCTTGGCGTTCGGCTTTTCCTTCATCAGCCATTTCGCGTAGATCTGCGCTTCGCTCTGGTAGGAGGGCTGCCAGCCGATGGTCCAGGGGAAGTTCTTCGGGTCGTTCCACTTGGTGGCGCCGGTGGCGACGAACAGCTGCGGGATCTTCTTGGCGTTCAGGTACTTCTGGATCGCGGTGTTCGAGGGCGTCCCGAGCGGATTGTACACGGCCAGCACTTCGTCGCTCTCGACCAGCTTGCGGACCTGCTCGACGGCCTTCGGCGGCGAATAGGCGTCGTCATAGGTGACGAAGTTGATCTTGCGGCCGTTGATGCCGCCCTTGTCGTTGATCATCTTGAAATAGGCTTCTTCGGTCTTGCCGATGATGCCATAGGCCGATGCCGGACCGCTGTACGGCATGATGTTGCCGATCTTGATCTCGGTGTCGGACGCGCCGGTGTCGTATTTCTTCTGGGCAAGTGCTGCGCCGGAGGTGAGGGTCGCGACCGCCGTTACGAGTGCGGTGGTTCGCAGTATTCTTCCGAAAAGCAATTGGGTCTCCTTGGTTAAAACAACAGTCTGGATGGACGTTTCAGTTCTTCCTGAGCCGACCGGCGAGTTGCTGGCCCATGATCGCGACTTGCCTTGCGCCATGCGGCACGAGGTAGATGACGAGGAACAGGAGCACGCCGAACACCGCGCCGGAGAGGCCCTTGGAGATGCCCTCCGCGATGTTCGGCACGAAGATGATGAAGGCGGCGCCGACGATCGAGCCGGGCAGCCAGCCGACGCCGCCGACGACCATGCCGAGGAACAGCGAGATCGCGAGCGTGATGGTGTAGCTGTCGGGCGCGACGAACTGCACCGCGATGGCGCCGAGCGAGCCGGCGATGCCGGTGATGGCGGCGGAGACGCCGAAGGCCAGTGTCTTGTACAGCGCGACGTCGACGCCCATCGCGGAGGCCGCGATCTCGTTGTCGCGGATCGCCATGAAGGCGCGGCCCGAGCGGGAACGCAGCAGGTTCACCGAGAAGATGTAGATCGCAATCACGACCACGAGCGTGAAGTAGTACAGCCACATGTCCTGCGACATCGGCAGCCCGAACGGCGCGTCCGGCTTGGTGACGACGAGGCCCTGCACGCCGCCGGTCCAGTGCTCGAGGAAGTTCAGCTTGAGGAGCTGCGGCATGGCGGTGGCGAGCGCGAAGGTCGCGAGCGCGAGGTAGACGCCGGAGAGCCGCAGCGCCGGCTGCCCGAACAGGAAGCCGAAGCCGAAACAGACGACGCCGGCGATCGGCAGCGTCAGCGCGTAATTGACGTTGAAGTGCTCCATCAGCACGGCTGTCGTATAGGCGCCGACCGCGTAGAACGCGCTCTGGCCGAGCGAGAACTGGCCGCTCCCGCCGGTCAGGATGTTCAGCGCCAGCACCGCGAGCCCGTAGATCAGGAGCATCGTCATCTGGAAGATGATGAAGTTCTTGACGAAGACGGGCGCGATCAGCAGCGCCGCGAGCACCACCAGCGAGGTGCCGGTGCCCAGCGTCATGGCGCGCTTCGGAACAGCCTCGACCGCCTCGTGGCCTTCTGCAACGACTTCTTCTGCAGCGCTCATGATCAAACTCGCTTGACGATGTGCCGGCCGAACAGGCCAGCGGGTTTGACGACCAGGACGGAGATGATCAGCGCGAGCGCGATCGGGAGCTTCAGCTCATTGCCGACGCCGGGGATGTAGGTGCCGGCGAGGTTCTCGAAGATGCCGACCAGGAAGCCGCCGACCACGGCGCCGAACGGGCTGGTGAGACCGCCGAGCACCGCGGCGGCAAAGCCGTAGATCAGCACGCCGCCCATCATGTTGGGTTCGAGGAACACGACGGGGGCGATCAGCATGCCGGCGATCGCGCCGATCGCGGTCGCCATGCCCCAGCCGAGCGCGATCATCCAGCTCGTGTTGATGCCGACGAGGCGGGCCGATTCAGGCACCGAGGCGGCCGCACGCATGGCCAGGCCGATGCGCGTATACTGGAAGAAGAAGTAGAGGCCGAGCAGCAGCAGCACCGTGACGCCGATCATGCCGGCCTGGTGGGTCGAGATCAGCTGGCTGCCCAGGAACGGCGCGGAGCCGAACGGGGTCGGGTACTGCTTGATGGTGAAGTCCCAGATCAGGCCGGCCGAGGAGTTGATGATCGCAAACAGGGCGATGAAGCCGGCGACGTTGGTCAGCACCGGCGCTTTCGCCAGCGGCTTGAACAGGATGCGCTCGATCGCGATGCCGGCGACGAAGGAGAGCGCCAGCGTGAGGATGAAGGCGGCCCAGTAGGGCACGCCCCACTGCATCAGCTGCCACGAGATGAAGGTCGAGAACATCGCCATCTCGCCCTGCGCGAAGTTGAGATGGTCGATCGCCTGGTAGATCATGACCACGGCGAGCGCCATGCAGGCGTAGATCGCGCCCGTGGCGATGCCGGCCAGCACTTGGTTGGTGAACAGCTCCATCGTGCCGGCTCCTCAGTAACCCAGATAGGATTTGCGGATTTCTTCGTTGTTCGCGATGTCCTTGGCATTGCCCGACATCACGATGCGTCCGGTCTCGATCACATAGGCCTGGTCGGCGAGCTCGAGCGCGAGCTGGGCGTTCTGCTCGACCACCAGGATCGACACCCTGTCCTCGCGATTGATCTTGCCGAGGATGCCGAACAGGTCGCGCACGACCAGCGGTGCCAATCCGAAGGACGGCTCGTCGAGCAGCATCAGGCGCGGCCGCAGCATCAGCGCGCGGGCGACCGCGAGCATCTGCTGCTCGCCGCCCGAGAGCGTGCCGGCCTGCTGGGTGTGGCGCTGCTTCAGCACCGGGAAATGCGCGTACATGCGCTCGATGTCGGAAACGATGCCCGCGCTGTCCTTGCGGGTGATGGCTCCGAGCTGGAGGTTCTCCTCGACCGTCATGGTGGTGAAGGTGCCGCGGCCCTGCGGCACGTGGGCGATGCCGAACCGCACGATGCTCTCGGTGGAGCGGTTGCTCAGCGGCTTGCCTTCGAACTCTATCGCACCGGTGGAACGCACCATGTTGCAGATCGCGCGCAGGGTGGTGGTCTTGCCGGCGCCATTGGCGCCGAGCAGCGTCGTCAACGATCCTTCGTTGAGCGAGAAGGACAGGCCATGGAGCGCCTGGACCTGGCCGTAATAGGCGCGCAGGTCCTTGACGTTGAGCAGCGTCGTCATTGGTCCTTGCTCCCGAGATAGGCCTTGATGACGTCGGGGTCCGCCTGCACCTGGGCGGGCGTGCCTTCCGCGAGCTTTTTGCCGAAATTCAGCGCGACGACGTGGTCGGCGATCGACATCACGAGGCCCATGTGGTGCTCGACCAGCAGCACGGTCATGTGGCGGTCGTCGCGGATGCGGCGGATGAGATCGCCGAGCACGTAGACTTCCTCGTGGTTGAGGCCGCCGGCCGGTTCGTCGAGCAGCAGGATCTTCGGGTCGGCCGCGAGCGCGCGCGCCAGCTCGACACGCTTCTGCGTGCCGAAAGGCAGGCCGGACACGACGGTGTGGGCGACGTCCTCGAGCTTGAGATAGGCGAGGATCTCCTGCACCTTCTTGTTGACGTCGGTCTCGCTGCGCCGGACCCAGGCGAGCCGAAGCGAGTCGCTGATGATGTCGCTGGAGGTCTTCGAATGGGCGCCGACGCGGACGTTGTCCATCACCGAGAGGTTCGGAAACAGCGCCACGTTCTGGAAGGTGCGGCCGATGCCGATCTCGGCGATCCGGTGCGGGGGCCGCGACAGGATGCTCGCGCCTTCCATCAGGATGTCGCCCGATGACGGCTGATAGAGCCGCGAGAGGCAGTTGAAGAGCGTGGTCTTGCCGGCGCCGTTGGGGCCGATCAATCCGAGGATCTGGCCCTTGTGCATGTCAAAGGACACGCCGTTGAGCGCGACGATGCCGCCGAACACGACGCTGACGTCGCGAACCGCGAGCAGGGGCGATGTCCCCCGCGCGAGCTGTGCCTGCGTCATCTCGTCTCGCCCACACACGTCAGTGGGCGAAGGGGCGATGCGAACCGCTCCCGGTGATGACAAAGGCTATCTGAACCCCTCGGCCACACGCGCAACTTTCCCTCCTGATTTCAGCTTTTTGCTGACTTCTTTTTTGGATTGCGGCATCAGTCCCCCGAGTGCCGCCTCAATGTTCCTTACCATCGCAAGCAGACGCGGTCCAATGTCGTTGATCAAACGCTCTTCCGTGAAGCGGAATGCGGGTGCGCCGCAATTGAATGCGTAAGGTCCGGTTCCGTCGTTGAGCTTGAGCGCGACGCCGGCGGCGCCGATGTCGTCGTGCCAGTCGCCGACGGACATCGCGAAACCGTATTTCGCAACCGTCTCGCCTGAACGTTCCAGTCCGTCGCGCATCTTCGGCCAGCGGCTGCCGTAATGTTCGCGCAGAATGCGGGACACCTCGGCGCGGCCTTCTTCGTCGAGCGCCCAGAAATAGGCACGGCCCATCGCGCTGGTTGCAATCGGCACGCGGGAACCGACGTCCAGTTGAACGCCGACCGTCTCGCTGCCGCGACTTTGCCCGAAATAGATCATGCTGTGACGGTCGCGGCCGCCGATCGCGACGGCGCCGCCGGTCGCGCGCATCACTTCCTCGCGAAATGGCTCGGACAAATGCCGAACGCCGAGATTGGATAACGCCGCATAACCGAGCGCCATCGCGGCCGGCGCGAGCTGATACTTCTCGAAACGGGGAACCGGTGTCAGATAACCGAGCTTCGTCAACGTGTAGGTCAGGCGCGAAACGGTCGGCTTGGGCAGGTTCGTACGCGCAGCGATCTCCTGGTTGCCGAGAAGCCCGTCGCTGGGTTGGAATGCGCGCAAAACATCTAGTCCGCGGGAAAGCGCGACGACGAAATTCCGATCGGTCGCAGTCTTCTTGCCTGTACGCTTCATCCCTGATCTGCTTCTTGCGCGGAGTCGTTGACAACGTCCGTGCTTCAAAATAACCCTGCCGTCAAGATGCGGAATTAAATTCCGCACCGCGAAATCGAACAAAAGTAAATCCCCACCAAGGAGGGAAGCCGTGAGCGAAGTGGTCAAGCTTGAGCGTCATGACGAAGTCGGGATCGTCACGGTCAACAGTCCTCCGGTCAATGCGCTGAGTGCCGCAGTGCGCGGCGGCATTCTCGAATGCATCAAGGAAGCGATCGCCGATCCCGCGATCAAGGGCATCGTGCTGACCTGCGCCGGCCGCACCTTTATCGCCGGTGCCGACATCACCGAATTCGGCAAGCCGCCGAAGCCGCCCGCCCTCAACGACGTCCTCGCCGAGATCGAGAACTCGGCCAAGCCGGTCGTCGCCGCGATCCATGGCACCGCGCTCGGCGGCGGCCTCGAGGTCGCGCTGGCCTGTCATTTCCGCGTGGCCGTGAAGGACGCCAAGCTCGGCCTGCCCGAGGTGAAGCTCGGCCTGTTGCCCGGCGCCGGCGGCACCCAGCGCCTGCCGCGCGCGGTGGGGCCGGAACTCGCGGTCAAGATGATCGTCGGCGGTGATCCGATCGGTGCTGCCGAAGCGCTCAAGAATGGCCTGATCGAGGAGGTCGTCGAGGGTCCGGCCTCCGGCGGCGAAGCCTTCGTCCGCAAGCTGCTCGCCGAGAAGCGTCCGCTGCGGCGCCTGCGCGACGACGATTCCAAGCTCGCGGCGGCCAAGGCCGATCGCTCGATCTTCACCAATGCGGTCGCCGCCATGACCAAGAAGTCGCGCGGCCTGGAAGCGCCGTTCGCGGCCGCCGACGCCGTCGGCTACGCCATCGACCTGCCGTTCGACGAGGGCCTGAAGAAGGAGCGCGAGGGCTTCCTCAAGCTCGTCGCCAGTGACCAGTCCAAGGCGCAGCGTTATGCCTTCTTCGCCGAGCGCGAGGCCAGCAAGATCGCCGGCGTGCCTGAGGGCACCAAGTCGCGACCCGTGAACCGCGTCGCGATCCTCGGTGCCGGCACCATGGGCGGCGGCATCGCGATGTCCTTTGCCAATGCCGGTGTGCCCGTCACCCTTATCGAGACCGGCGAGGAGCAGCTCAAGCGCGGCATGGGCATCATGCAGAAGAACTGGGAAGCGACCGCCGCGCGCGGCGGCATCCCGGCCGACGCGCCCGCCAAGCGCATGGCGCTGATCAACGGCGTCGTCGGCATCGAGAATGTCGGCGATGCTGACCTGGTGATCGAGGCCGTGTTCGAGACCATGGCGGTGAAGAAGGAAGTGTTCGGCAAGCTCGACCAATACGTCAAGCCCGGCGCCGTGCTCGCCTCCAACACCTCCTACCTCAACATCGACGAGATCGCGAAGTCGACCAAGCGGCCGCAGGACGTGCTCGGCATGCACTTCTTCTCGCCTGCCAACGTCATGAAGCTGTGCGAGATCGTGCGCGCCGACAAGACCGCGCCGGATGCGCTGGTCACCGCCGTGACCATCGCGCGCAAGATCGCGAAGGTGCCGGCCGTGGTCGGCGTCTGCGACGGCTTCGTCGGCAACCGCATGCTGGCGCAGCGTGGCAAGCAGTCCGAAAAGCTGCTGTTCGAAGGTGCCTTGCCGCAGCAGGTCGACGCCGTGGTCACCAAATTCGGCATGCCGATGGGGCCGTTCGCGATGGGCGATCTCGCCGGCCTCGACATCGGCTGGCGCTCGCGCAAGGACCGCGGCATCAAGTCGGAGATCGCGGACGCGCTCTGCGAAGCCGGCCGCTTCGGCCAGAAGACCGGCAAGGGCTACTACAAGTATGAAGCAGGAAGTCGCTCGGCGCTGCCCGATCCGGAGGTCGAGAAGCTGATCGACGAGACGCTGCTCCGTCTCGGCCGCAAGAAGCGCGTCGTCAGCGACGAGGAGATCCTCGAGCGCATGATGTACCCGATGATCAACGAGGGCGCGAAGATCCTCGAAGAGGGCATCGCGGCGCGTCCTTCCGACATCGACGTGGTCTGGCTCTACGGCTACGGCTGGCCGATCTACCGCGGCGGCCCGATGTTCTGGGCCGACACCGTCGGCCTCAAGCAGATCGCCGATCGTCTCTCCTTCTACGCCAAGGAGACCAACGACCCGAGTCTCGAGCCCGCGCCGCTGCTGAAGAAGCTCGCGGCCGAAGGCAAGACGTTCGCGTCGCTGGCGGCGGCGTCGAAGGCGGCGTGATCGGGTTGGCTGTGGCCGCGATGGCTCGCACCGGGCAACGCTTTCTCCGTTCCCTCCCCCCTTGCGGGGGAGGGTTGGGGAGGGGGGTAGCCCCGGGTGAGGTCAGCGTTTGTGGCTACCCCCTTCCCCAACCCTTCCCCGCAAGGGGGAAGGGAGCCCGGGCAGTCTGCTCACCTCACTTGGAATCGCGGTTAGCGTTGCAGAGTAACGAACCCAAATGACCCATCCCGGCGAACAGTTCTATCCCGAGGGCGTGCGTTGGGACGACACCATCGTCCAGGGCTCGCTGCCTGACCTGCTGTCGCAAGCCGCCGCCGATTTCGGCCCGCGCACCGCGCTGGAATTCCGCGATCGTCCGATCAGCTATACCGACCTCGCCGCATTGGCCGAGCGTGCCGCGGCTGCGTTCCTGCGCGCCGGCTGCGGCAAGAACAGTTCCGTGGCGCTGTTCCTCGGCAACACCCCGGACCATCCGGTCAATTTCTTCGGCGCGCTGAAGGCAGGTAGCCGCGTCGCGCATCTCTCCCCGCTCGACGGCGAGATCGCGCTGACGCACAAGGTCTCGGATTCCGGCTCGCGCCTGCTCGTGACCTCCAACCTCGCGGCGCTGCTGCCGACCGCGCTGAAGTTCCTGGAGAAGGGCCTGATCGATCGTCTCGTCGTCTGCGAGGACGACGATTGGGGCAAGGTCGGCACGCCGCAGGCGCCGATCCCCGACGATCCCCGCATCGTCACCTTCAAGAGCTTCGTCGAGGGCGCGGCCGCGCCGGCTGAGTGGCCGTCCGTGACGGTCGACGACGTCGCGCTGCTGCAATATACCGGCGGCACGACCGGCCTGCCCAAGGGCGCGATGCTCACTCACGGCAATCTCACCTCGGCGGTGTCGATCTACGATGTCTGGGGCAAGCCGTCGCGTGAGGCGCGCGGCGACGTCGTCGAGCGCGTGATCTGCGTGCTGCCGCTGTTCCACATCTATGCGCTCACCGTCGTGCTGCTGTCCTCGCTCAGCCGCGGCAATCTGATCTCGCTCCACCAGCGCTTCGATGTCGAGGCGGTGATGCGCGACATCGAGATCAAGCGCGCGACCTATTTCCCGGGCGTGCCGACGATGTGGATCGCGATCGCGGCACTGCCTGATCTCGACAAGCGCGACTTCTCGTCGCTCGCCACCATCGGCTCCGGCGGCGCGCCGCTGCCGGTGGAGGTCGCGAGCTTCTTCGAGCGCAAGGTCGGCAAGAAGCTGCGCAGCGGCTGGGGCATGACCGAGACCTGCTCGCCCGGCACCGGCCACCCGCCGACGGGACCAGACAAGCCGGGGTCGATCGGCCTGATGCTGCCCGGCATCGAGATGGACGTGGTCTCGCTGGACGATCCGACAAAAGTGCTGCCGCCGGGTGAAGTCGGCGAGATCCGCATCAAGGGCCCGAACGTCACCAAGGGCTACTGGAACAAGCCGAAGGGCTCCGCGGAGTCCTTTTCGGACGGCCGCTTCCTTACCGGCGACATCGGCTATGTCGACACCGACGGCTATTTCTTCCTGGTCGACCGCAAGAAGGACATGATCATCTCCGGCGGCTTCAACGTCTATCCGCAGATGATCGAGCAGGCGATCTACACCATCCCTGGCGTGCACGAGGTGATCGTGCTCGGGATTCCCGACCCGTATCGCGGCGAGGCCGCCAAGGCCTTCATCAAGCTCAGGCCGGACACCAAGCCGTTCTCGCTCGACGAGCTGCGCGCACAGCTCGCCGGCAAGGTCGGCAAGCACGAATTGCCGGCAGCGGTCGAGTTCGTCGACGATCTGCCGCGCACGCCGGTCGGAAAATTGTCGCGCCACGAATTGCGCCAGCAGCAGAAACCGTCACAATCCACCCAACCCGTATCAGGAGGTCGCTCTTGACCGACGCCGTCATCGTTTCCACCGCCCGCACGCCGATCGGCAAGGCCTATCGCGGCATGCTCAACGCCACCGAGGGCGCAACGCTGCTCGGCCACGCCATCGGCGAGGCCGTCGCCCGCGCCAAGGTCGATCCGAAGGAGGTCGAGGACGTCGTGATGGGCGCGGCGCTCCAGCAGGGCGCGACCGGCGGCAACATCGCGCGCAAGGCGCTGCTCCGCGCGGGTCTCCCCGTGACCGTCGCCGGCACCACCATCGACCGGCAATGCGCCTCGGGCCTGCAGGCGATCGCGCTCGCCGCGCGCTCGGTGATCTTCGACGGCGTCGAGATCGCGGTCGGCGGCGGCGGCGAGTCGATCTCGCTGGTTCAGAACGACAAGATGAACGGCTTCCACGCGCAAGATCCCGCGCTGCTCAAGATCAAGGGCGAGGTCTACATGCCCATGATCGACACCGCCGAGATCGTCGCCAAGCGCTACGGCATCTCGCGCGAGAAGCAGGACGAATATTCGCTGGAGAGCCAGCGCCGCACCGCCGCGGCCCAGCAGGGCGGCAAGTTCAGGGATGAGCTCGCGCCGATCACGACGCAGATGGCGGTCACCGACAAGGCGACCGGCGCCGTCTCGTTCAAGGAGGTGACCTTGTCGCAGGACGAGGGCCCGCGCCCCGAGACCACGGCTGAAGGCCTTGCCGGCCTCAAGCCCGTGCGCGGCGAAGGCTTTTCGATCACCGCCGGCAATGCCAGCCAGCTCTCCGACGGCGCCAGCGCCTCCGTCATCATGAGCGACAAGGAAGCCTCCAAGCGCGGCCTCAAGCCGCTCGGCATCTTCCGCGGCTTCGTCTCCGCCGGCTGCGAGCCGGACGAGATGGGCATCGGCCCGGTCTTCGCCGTGCCGCGCCTGCTCAAGCGCCACGGCCTCACCGTCGATGACATCGGCCTCTGGGAGCTGAACGAAGCCTTCGCGGTGCAGGTGCTGTACTGCCGCGACAAGCTCGGCATCGATCCCGAGAAGATCAACGTCGACGGCGGCGCGATCTCGGTCGGCCATCCCTACGGCATGTCGGGCGCGCGCCTCACCGGCCACGCCCTGATCGAAGGCCGCCGCCGCAAGGCGAAGTACGCGGTCGTCACCATGTGCGTCGGCGGCGGCATGGGCGCGGCGGGACTTTTCGAGGTGTTGCAGTAATTTCACCGTCGTCCTGACGGCGACGAAACAAAGAAGCTCACAGGAGGATCCGATGGATCTCGCATTCACTAGGGAAGAGCAGGCGTTTCGCGAGGAAGTGCGATCATTCTTCCGCGACAACGTGCCGCCGGATACGCGGCGCAAGCTGGTCGAGGGCCGTCACCTCTCGAAGGACGAGATGGTGACGTGGTGGCGCATCCTCAACAAGAAGGGCTGGGGCGTCAGCCACTGGCCGAAGCAGTATGGCGGGACGGGGTGGACCTCCGTGCAGCACTACATCTTCAACGAGGAGCTGCAGTCCTATCCGGCGCCGCAGCCGCTCGCCTTCGGCGTCAGCATGGTCGGCCCTGTGATCTACACCTTCGGCAACGAAGAGCAGAAGAAGCAGTATCTGCCGCGCATCGCCAATGTCGACGACTGGTGGTGCCAGGGCTTCTCCGAGCCCGGCTCCGGCTCCGACCTCGCTTCGCTCAAGACCAAGGCCGAGCGCAAGGGTGACAAGTGGATCATCAACGGCCAGAAGACCTGGACGACGCTCGCCCAGCACGCCGACATGATCTTCTGCCTCTGCCGCACCGACCCCTCCGCCAAGAAGCAGATGGGCATCTCCTTCATCGTCTTCAGCATGAAGTCGAAGGGCGTCACCGTGCGTCCGATCCAGACCATCGACGGCGGCGTCGAGGTCAACGAAGTGTTCTTCGACGACGTCGAGGTGCCCATCGAGAACCTGATCGGCGAGGAGAACAAGGGCTGGGATTACGCCAAATTCCTGCTCGGCAATGAGCGCACCGGCATCGCCCGGGTCGGCGTGTCCAAGGAGCGGCTGCGCCGCATCCGCGATCTCGCCTCCAAGGTCGAATCCGGCGGCAAGCCGATCATCCAGGATGCGGCGTTCCGCGAGAAGCTGGCGGCGTGCGAGATCGAGCTGAAGGCGCTCGAGTTGACGCAGCTCCGTGTCGTCGCCGACGAAGGCAAGCACGGCAAGGGCAAGCCCAATCCGGCGTCCTCGGTGCTGAAGATCAAGGGCTCGGAGATCCAACAGACCACCACCGAATTGCTGATGGAAGTGATCGGTCCGTTCGCGGCACCCTACGACGTGCACGGCGACGACGGCTCGAACGAAGCCATGGAGTGGACTGCCCAGATCGCGCCAAGCTACTTCAACAACCGCAAGGTCTCGATCTACGGCGGCTCCAACGAGATCCAGCGCAACATCATCGCCAAGGCGGTGCTGGGGCTGTGAGTCGACAATGACGGTGTCGTCCGCCGCCTTGTGCGCAGTTGCGCACTGGGGCGGGGGACCCAGTACGCCGCGGCGGTCGCGAGTACGGCAGGCGGCTGCGTTTACTGGATCCCCGCTTTCGCGGGGATGACGTCTGAGGGTGAGGCGACGGTAGGGCAATTCCCGCCGATTTGGAGAGAGACATGGATTTTGATCTGAACGAGGAGCAGCGGCTTCTCAAGGACAGCATCGACGGCCTGCTGACCGATTCCTATGATTTCGAGAGCCGCAAGAAGTACATGAAGGAGAAGGGCGGCTGGAGCCAGGCCGTCTGGGGCAAGCTCGCCGAGCAGGGTCTGCTCGGCCTGCCCTTCGCGGAGGCCGATGGCGGCTTCGGCGGCGGCGGCGTCGAGACCATGATCGTGATGGAAGCGCTCGGCAAGGCGCTGGTGCTCGAGCCGTATCTCGCAACGGTCGTGATCGGCGGCGGCTTCCTGCGCCACGCCGGCTCCGATGCGCAGAAGGCCGCGCACCTGCCCGGGATCATCGACGGCAGCAAGACGTTGGCGTTCGCCCAGCTCGAGAAGAACTCGCGCTACGATCTCTTCGACGTCTCGACGACCGCGAAGAAGAAGGGCGACGGCTGGGTCATCGACGGCGAAAAATTCGTCGTGCTGAACGGCGAGAACGCCGAGACCCTGATCGTCACCGCGCGCACCAAGGGTGACCGCCGCGACAAGTCCGGCATCGGCGTGTTCCTGGTGCCGGCGAATGCCAAGGGCGTGACCAAGAAGTCGTACCCGACTCAGGACGGCCTGCACGCCGCCGACATCACCTTCACCGGTGTCGAGGTCGGTGCCGATGCAGTCCTCGGCAATCCCGACGACGGCCTCGCGCTGATCGAGCGCGTGGTCGATGAAGCCCGCATCGCACTCTGCGCCGAAGCGGTCGGCCTGATGGATGAGTCGCTCAAGACCACGGTCGAGTACATCAAGACGCGAAAACAGTTCGGCGTTGCGATCGGCTCGTTCCAGTCGTTGCAGCACCGCGCCTCCGACATGTTCGTCGCTGCCGAGCAGGCCCGTTCGATGTCGATGTTCGCGACCATGGCCGGCGATTTCGAGGACGCCAAGGAGCGCTCCAACGCCATCGCCGCGGCCAAGGTGCAGATCGGCAAGTCGCTGAAGTTCGTCGGACAGCAGGCGATCCAGCTCCACGGCGGCATCGGCATGACCATGGAGGCGAAGATCGGCCACTACTTCAAGCGGCTCACCATGATCGAGAACAGCTTTGGCGACACCGATTACCACCAGCGCCGCGTCGCGGATGGGAGTGGGTTGATCTGAGTTGATCTAAGCCACGCGAAGACTGTCATGCCCCGGCTTGACCGGGGCATCCAGTACTCCGCGGCGGTAGTTCGTTCACGCAACTTCAGCCGCGGAGTACTGGATCGCCCGATCGAGTCGGGCGATGACATCGAGTAAATGGAATCAGCGGAGCCCAACAACAATGAAGAACACCCCGTTCGATCTCACCGGCAAGGTCGCAATCGTCACCGGCTCCAGCCGCGGCATCGGCCGCTCCTCGGCGGAGCTGCTCGCAAAACTCGGCGCCAAGGTCGTGGTGTCATCGCGGAAAGCGGACGCCTGCAAGGAGGTCGCCGACGGCATCGTTGCTGCCGGCGGCGATGCCACCGTCATTCCCTGCAACATCGCGCGCAAGACCGAGGTCGAGGCGCTGATCGCGGGCACGATCAAGCACTACGGCAAGATCGATATCCTGGTCTGCAACGCCGCCGTGAATCCGTATTACGGCCCGCTGCTCGACATCACCGACGAGGCCTTCGACAAGATCATGGGCAGCAACGTCAAGAGCAACATCTGGCTCTCCGCGCTGGCGATCCCGCAGATGGCCGAGCGCGGCAACGGCTCCGTCGTCATCATCTCCTCGATCGGCGGCTTGCGCGGCTCCACCGTGATCGGCGCCTACGGCATCTCCAAGGCCGCCGACTTCGCGCTGTGCCGCTCGCTCGCCGGCGAATGGGGCCCGAAGGGCGTTCGCGTCAACTGCATCGCGCCCGGCCTCGTCAAGACCGATTTCGCCCGCGCGCTGTGGGAAGACGAAGCCAACCTCAAGCGCCGCACCGCCACCACGCCCCTTCGCCGCATCGGCGAACCCGACGAAATCGCCGGCGCCGTCGCCTACCTCGCCTCCGACGCGTCGAGCTTCATGACCGGCCAGACCATCGTCATCGACGGCGGCGTCACCACGGCGGCGGTGTAGCTCTCACTTGCAATTGTATTGAAGTGGCGCTTCACTTCACCCTCCCCTGGAGGGGGAGGGTCGCTCGCGCACAGCGCGAGCGGGGTGGGGTGAAGCCACAAAAATGGTCTCAACATTAATCCGACGCGCTGCCGCGAAGAAGCTTCGGGCGAACACAACGCCGCACGAACGAATGTTGTGGCGTGCCCTCAAAGAGCTTCCGATCGAAGGTTCACACTTCCGCCGCCAAGCGCCGATCGGTCCTTACATCGTCGACTTCTTCTGCCCGGCCAAACACCTCATCATCGAACTCGACGGCGGACACCACAACGAAGATGAGACGGCCGCGCGAGACAGCACGCGGCAGAGCTGGCTCGAGAACGAAGGCTATCGCGTCATCCGATTCTGGAATTCGGAGATCAACAGCGATCTGACCGCCGTGCTCGAACGGATCTATGCCGAGCTGTACGGATCGCGAGAGGCAGAAACGATCCGATTGAAACATCGACGCAAGTAGAAGTTCGCTATCTTACCCTCCCCTGGAGGGGGAGGGTCGATCGCGCGTAGCGCGAGCGGGGTGGGGTGATCTCTCCGCACGGGCACCGCGCGATGCGGAAAGACTGTCACCCCACCCCGTCTCACATTCCGCTGCGCTTCATGTGAGCCGACCCTCCCCCTCCAGGGGAGGGTAAGCGAGACCAACCTTGACCTTCCCGCCCTAATCCGCTCCCTTTGGCGCGACACAATGACCCCTCTCAGGGAAACGCCAAGGTAGCTTCCATGTCTTTCGTCCTCGCCATCGACCAGGGCACCACCTCATCGCGCGCCATCGTTTTTCGCAGTGACATCTCGATTGCCGCCCGCGCGCAGCAGGAGTTTCCGCAGCATTTTCCGGCCTCGGGCTGGGTCGAGCACGAGCCGGAGGACATCTGGACCTCGACCGTGACGGTCTGCCGCGACGCGATCGAGCAGGCCGGCATCACCGCAAAGGACATCGCCGCGATCGGCATCACCAACCAGCGCGAGACCACCGTGGTGTGGGATCGCGCCACGGGACAAGCCGTGCACCGCGCCATCGTCTGGCAGGACCGCCGCACCGCCGACATCTGCGCGAAACTCAAGGCCGACGGCCGCGAGCCCGTGATCTCGCAAAAGACCGGCCTGATCATCGATCCCTATTTCTCCGGCACCAAGGTCGCCTGGATCCTCGATCACGTTCCCGGCGCGCGGGCGCGTGCCGCGCGCGGCGAATTGATGTTCGGCACCATCGACTGCTATCTGCTCTGGCGCCTCACCGGCGGCAAGGTGCACGCCACCGACGCCACCAACGCCTCGCGCACGCTGCTGTTCAACATCCACACCGGCCAGTGGGACGACGAGCTCTTGGAGATCATCGGCGTGCCGCGCTCGATGCTGCCTGAGGTGAAGGATTCCTCCGCCCGCTTCGGCGAGAGCGTGCCTGACCTCTTTGGCGGCGCCATCGCGATCTCAGGCATCGCGGGTGACCAGCAGGCCGCGACGATCGGACAAGCCTGCTTCCGCCCGGGCATGATGAAGTCGACCTACGGCACCGGCTGCTTTGCGCTGCTCAACACCGGCACGACGCCCGTCGTCTCCAAGAACAAGCTGCTCACCACCGTCGCCTATCAGCTCGAGGGCAAGCGCACCTACGCGCTCGAAGGCTCGATCTTCGTTGCGGGTTCGGCGGTGCAGTGGCTGCGCGACGGCCTCGGCATCATCAAGCACGCCGCCGAGACCGGACCGCTCGCTGATCAATCCGACTCCATGCAGAGCGTCTATCTGGTTCCGGCCTTCGTCGGCATGGGCGCGCCCTACTGGAATCCGCGCGTGCGCGGTGCGCTGTTCGGCCTCACCCGCAACACCGGCCCCGCCGAGCTCGCGCACGCCGCGCTGGAGAGCGTGTGTTACCAGACCTTCGACCTCTGGGCCGCGATGCGCGCGGACTGGCCGAGTTCGGAAGTCGCGAGCGTCGTGCTGCGTGTCGACGGCGGCATGACCGCCTCCGACTGGACCATGCAGCGCCTCGCCGATCTCTTGGACGCACCGGTCGATCGCCCCGCGATCCAGGAGACCACGGCGTTGGGCGCGGCCTATCTCGCCGGCCTCCAGGCCGGCGTCTATCCCGAGCCGACGAAGTTCGCCGACAATTGGCGCCTCGAGCATCGCTTCAAGCCGAACATGAGCCAGGCGACGCGCGAGCGGAAGCTTGCGGGCTGGGCGAGGGCGGTGAAGGGCGTGCTCGCGAGTGACGAGGGAGAGGGATAGGCGGATGTCGTAGCCCGGATGGAGCGAAGCGCAATCCGGGGTTTTCTCCACGAGCAATATTCCCGGATTACGCTTCGCTCCATCCGGGCTACGGACAAAATAACAACAACGGGAGAAGACAATGAACACGGATCTCAACCGGGTCATCCAAAAACTCTGCGGCGCAGCGATCTGCGCCGCGCTGCTGACCTCGACAGCCATCGCACGCGACAAGCCGAACCCGCTCGGAAGTGCGCGGCAGCTCAAGACCGATGTCGCGGGCCTCGACGCGCCCGCCCAGATCCTGGTCGACGTCTGGGGCATCCCGCACATCTATGCCGGCAACGAGCACGACCTGTTCTTCCTGCAGGGTTTCAACGCCGCGCGCGACCGGCTCTGGCAGATCGATCTCTGGCGCAAGCGCGGCCTCGGCCTGCTCGCAAAGGATTTCGGCCCGGCCTATGCCGAGCAGGACAAGGCGCTGCGGCTGTTCCTCTATCGCGGCGACATGAATGCGGAGTGGGCGGCCTACGGCCCCAAGGCGAAGACCTATGCGGACGCGTTTGTCGCAGGCGTCAATGCCTATGTCGCCGATGTGCGCGCAGGAAAACGTCCGCTGCCGATCGAGTTCAGGATCGCCGGCACCATGCCTGATCCGTGGACGGCGGATGACGTCGTCCGCATCCGCAGCCACGGCCTGACGCGCAATGTCGCCTCCGAGGTCAAGCGCTCGCTGGTCGCCTGCGCGGCCGGCCTCGATGCCGATCGGTTCCGCGTCAAGCTCGAGCCGGCATGGACCACGAAAGTCCCCGATGGTCTCGACCCCTGCAGCGTGCCGAAGGCCGTGCTCGCGGCCTACGATCTTGCAACGCGCCCGGTCGCCTTCGCGGCACCGAAGGACAAGCAGGCCGCACTCGCGCACGATCCCGACAAATACCTCACCGAGGCCGACCAGCAGCGCGACACCATCGGCTCCAACAATTGGGTGATCGCGGCCTCGCGCACGGCGACGGGCCGCCCGATCCTCGCCAACGATCCGCATCGCGAGCACAGCGTGCCCTCGCTGCGTTACATCGTCGGCCTCAATGCGCCGGGCCTCTCCGTGATCGGTGCCGGCGAGCCGGCGCTGCCCGGCATCTCGATCGGCCACAACGGCACCATCGCCTTCGGCCTCACCATCTTCAACGTCGACCAGGAAGACCTCTACGTCTACGAGCTCAATCCGCAAAACCCCAACCAGTACCGCTACGGCAATGGCTGGGAAGACATGCGCATCGTCCACGAGACCGAACAGGTCAAAGGCGAGGCCGATCGCGACCTCGAGCTGAAATTCACCCGGCACGGTCCCGTCATCTTCGTCGACGATGCGAACAAGCGCGCCTTTGCAGTCCGCTCGATCTGGTTCGAGCCCGGCACCTCCGCCTATTTCGGGTCCTCCGACTACATGACCGCGAAGGACTGGAACGGCTTCCTCGCCGCCATGCGGCGCTGGGGCGCGCCGTCGGAGAACCAGGTCTATGCCGACACCCGCGGCAATATCGGCTGGGTCGCCGCCGGCAAGACGCCGCGGCGCGCCAACTTCGACGGCCTGATGCCGGTGCCCGGCGACGGTCGCTATGAGTGGCAGGGCTTTCTCTCGCTCGACGAATTGCCGAAAGCCTATCAGCCCAAGCAGGGCTTTCTCGCCACCGCCAACCAGATGAACCTGCCGGCCGATTACCCGATCGCCGAACGCAAGGTCGGCTTCGAATGGTCCGACAGCGCGCGCTGGCAGCGCATCACCGAGGTGCTCGCGGCCAACAGCAAGGTCACGCTCGCCGACGCCATGGATTTGCAGAACGACGACACCGCGATGCTGGGGCGGCGCCTCGTCAAGCTGTTGCAGCCGCTCACCTCCGACGATCCCAATGTGAAGAAGGGGCTCGAGCTGCTCAAGCCATGGGACGCGCGGGATGCCGCCGACAGCGCGGCGGCTGCAGTGTTCGAGGTCTGGATCGCCAATCATCTCGGCCCAAGGCTGCTGAAGACCACGGCTCCCAAGGCCGCCGATCTGATCGCGCCGGAGGCGTCGAGCATTTCGGCGCTGGTCGCCTATCTGGAATCTCCTGATGCGTCATTCGGCGCCGACCCCGCTGCCGCGCGCGACCAGATCCTGCGCGACAGCGTCGGCGCCGCGGTGGCCGACGTCACGGGCAAGCTCGGGCCGGATGCCTCGACCTGGCGCTGGGGCCGGCTGCATGTCGCGAAGTTCGACCATGCCTTGATGCCGCTCGCCGACAAGGCCACCGCCGCGCAGCTCTCGGTCGGCCCGCTCGCCTATGGCGGTGCCGCCAACGTGCCGCGCGCGGCCACCTACCGCCGCGCCGATTACCAGCTGTTCGCCGGCGCATCGTTCCGCATGGTGCTCGACGTCGGCAATTGGGATGCGAGCCGCACCATCAACACGCCCGGCCAATCCGGCGATCCCTTCAGCGCCCATTACCGCGACCTCGCTCCGCTCTGGGCAACGGGCCAATATGTCCCGCTGCTCTACAGCCGCCCGGCCGTCGAAGCCGCGACCGCGGAAGCGATCATTTTGACGCCGCGATGAGCGACTTGTTGGCTGGAGGGCCGGAAGAGCGCGGCCTGCATGGTTTGAGACGCCCGCTTAGGCGGGCTCCTCACCATGAGGGTCTGATATCTCGCCGCGAAACGCGACCTCATCCTGAGGGCCCGCCGTAGGCGGGCGTCTCGAAGGATGAGCCGCAAGCGAGCTGTTCGCCATGTCTTTCCAAGAGGCCCCATGATCATCCCCGACGGCTATTCCGACATCCCCGCCGGCAAGATCGCCGCGGTCGTCACCCATCTGGAGATGACCGCACCTCCCGCGCGCCGCGATGATCCTCCAGGAACGTGGTCCTTGCGCAAGGTCGACGCGCCCGCGCTTCATTGGTATCGCGATCTCCATCGCCGTGTCGGCGAGGAGTGGCTGTGGTTCTCGCGTGCGCGCCTGAATGACGCAGAGCTTGCCGCAATTATCCACGCGCCGGGCGTCGAGGTCTATGCCCTGGTCGTGGACGGCCGCGACGAAGGCCTGCTGGAGCTGGATTTCCGCGAGGCCAGCCAGTGCGAGCTGGTTTATTTCGGCGTCACCGCCGGATTGATCGGGACTGGCGCAGCTCGCTTCTTGATGAACCGCGCGCTGGAGACTGCCTGGTCGCGCCAGCTACGCCGCGTCTGGGTGCACACCTGCACCTTTGATCATCCGTCCGCCGTTACGTTCTATCAGCGCTCCGGCTTCCGCCCGTTCCGTCGCCAGATCGAGGTGGCCGATGATCCGCGCCTCGATGGAACGGCGTCGCCGACGGCGGCGAGGCATGTGCCGATCATTGAGTAATGCCGGGCTACGCGCCCTCAATAATTATACCGCACGCCAAAGCTGACCCCCTGCGCAAGCAGGTTCGTCGTGTTGAGCACCGGCCCGGGCCGGTTCGGCCCGCCGCCGGCCGGCGGTGGCGCGAGGTTCGGATTGACGGTGGTGTCGATCAGCCCGCCGGCGCGCTGTACGCCGGTCCAGTACATCACGTCGTAGCCGGCGATCAGCCGCCAGCCGGGCGCAACCTGATATCCCGCCTTCAACGACAGCTCCGGCACCACGGCGAAGCGGGTCTGGTCGTAATGGCCTATATTGCTTGACAGCGCGAGGAAGCCGCCCGGGGCCGTCGTGGTGACGCCGGCCACGGTCGAGGCGGTCGAGCCCGAAATGTCGGCGCTGTTGAGATTGGCGCCGAGCGCCACCTTGCCGCGCCACTCCAGCGACCACGGGCCATTGCGCCAATCGCCGGTAAGGCCGAGATCGAGGCCGTGGAAATTGCTCGACGCCTTGAAATTGTCGGTGGGGCTGAAGGTGCCGAAGGCAAGAATGGCCGCGGTATTGGAGATCGTCAGCGTGTCGGTCGACCGCAGATAGCGATAGCCAACCAGCGCGCTGACGCGCTGTCCGCTCCACGCGCCGAGATCCCAGCGATAGAGCGCGCCGGCGCCGAGCAGGCGCGAGGTTTCGCTCGCGCTGGCACTGCCGGTGGCCAGCCCCGGAAATCCCGCGATCAGCGCGTCGGGAAATCCCGTCAGCGCATTGGTGAAGGGCCGTGCCAGGATCGGATTGGCATTGGTGTCGGTCGCAAATCCGGTCGAGAGATTCTCCAGCCCGAAGAACGAGGCTTCGATGCCGCGGCTGCGCTGCGGATCGAACCAGTAGCCGGCGGTGATGCGCCCGCCCGAACGCCAGTCGTTGTTCACACTGGAATTGCCGAACAGCACGGTCGTCGTGGGCTGGCCGAGCACGCCGACAACTCCCAGCGGCGTGCCGACCGGGCTCGTGGTCACCAGCGCCGGCAGCTTGTCGCCCGTCACGCTCCAGGCAAGGTAGTCGGCCTCGGCCCAGAACGGATTGAAGTCGGCAGGTTTGGGCGGCGCCTTCATCGGCAGATCGGCTGCTGACGTGACGTCGGGCACGATCGCCGTAAGAGCTAGGCCCACCGCTGCCGCTCTCAATGCCCGCCGATTCATTTGGCTTCCCTCTGGGTCCGCGGAATGAACCATGCGACAATTTGTTCGGCAAGCTGGAGTTGAGGCGGTGCCGAGACGAAAATGTGTAGCTGTTGCCGTTGGGCACCGCTCGCTGGCTGTGTCGTTCGATAATAGCCTTGTGAAGAAGATGAATGGCCGGCTTCGAGCCCCGGCCCTGACTAGTGAGCGAGAACCATGTTCCTGATTGGCCAATACGATTCTCCCTTCGTCCGCCGTGTCGCGATCGCGCTGCGGCTCTACGGCCTCGCCTTTGAGCACCGGCCATGGTCCACCTTCGGCGACGCCGACAAGATCGCGCCGTACAACCCACTGCGGCGCGTGCCGACGCTGGTGCTCAACGATGGCGAGGCGCTGATCGAGAGCACGATCATTCTGGACTATCTCGATGAGCTCGTCGGGTCGGAGAAGGCGATGCTGCCGCGCGGCGGCGCCGAGCGGCGAAAGCATTTACGCATCTGCGCACTCGCTACCGGCCTCGGCGACAAGGCGGTGAGCCTGCTCTATGAGCGCGTGCTGCGGAAGGAGCAGCTTGCGCTGTGGGTCGAGCGCTGCCAGGCGCAGATCGGCGACGTACTCGGCGTACTGGAGGCCGAACGCGCGGGGGTGACGACGCCGTATTGGCTGGGCGGCCGGATCGGCCACGCCGACATTGCGGTTGCCTGCGTCGTCCGCTTCACCCGCGAAGCGCATCCGCAACTGCTCGAGCCGTCGCGCTATCCGGCGCTGTCGGCACACGCCGAACGCTGCGAGGCGCTGGCGCCGTTCGGGGAGATCGTGCAGCCGCTGGCCCCGCCGAAGGGGTGAAAGCGCGCCGTCCTATCGCCTGTTGCAGGGCTTGATCTCGCCCGCCGCGGACTTCAGGACGATCGGATTCGGCGACAGCCTGATGCCAAAGAACAATTGAGAGCCGGACACCTTGTCGTCCGATCCCTGGTGGGCGTCCAGCTCGAGCTTCGCCGCGATCTCGGATGTCAGCTTGGCCCGCTCCTCCATCGAAATCGTGTTGTGATATTTGATCTCGTAGACGACGTCGGCTTCCAGCACGGAGCGCGTCTGGCAGACGACGCCGCCGCTCGAAATGTTCAGGGCGATCGCGCCCTCGCATTCGGCCTTCAGCAATGCATTGCGGGTCGATATCAGCGATTCGTCGGAAATCAGGAGAATGTTGGCGTTCTCGAGCTTGAGGTGAATTGAATCAACTTGCTGCATTCCGGCGACCGCCGACAGCTTGTCCCTGACCTGCGCGGACACGTCGAGGTTCTTCTCGAGCGATTGCTTCAGGTCCCGGTCCACCGTCGGTGATTTCCGGATCTTGTCGGCCAGCAGCGTGGGGTCGATATCGCAGGTCGGATGCAGCTCCAGCCGGCCATCGCTCAGATATTCGATCGTGTTGATGGTGCCGGGACCGCCGAATGTGCTTGGCGGGACCACCTCGAAATATCCGGTCTCGGAGAGGATGGCCGTGATCGTCTGTTTCTTTCGCGGGAATCCGACCCAGGCTGCAACCATCACCAGGCCTATCGCGACAAAGACGAGGCTACCAAGCCAGAGCCATTTGCGGCTTGCTACTTTCGCGGGCAGCACAACTGGTTTCGCTCGCCGCATGGCGCGTAGCCTTTCGGGCAGTCAGCCGCGGCAATCGTGGGCAGCACGACAAGGGCGATCGCGGCGACGAACAGTGCAATGAACTGCGTCATATGTTCGATCCCAAGCAAACCATCGGTTTGAAGGTAGTAGACCGATAGAGTAGCGAATCAAGGTTGAGCGGACAAGTGAACGAGTTCACACCGCCCGGTTCCCGCGCGAAATTGCCGGCGAGGCGAGTTGTGAGGCGACTTCGCTTTCGAAGCGGTTGCACGTTCGGCTGCTGTAGCCCGGATGCCCCTTACCCTCCCCTGGAGGGGGAGGGTCGATCGCGCAAAGCGCGAGCGGGGTGGGGTGATCTCTCAACACGGGTATTGCTCAACGCGGAGAGACCGTCACCCCACCTCGGTCCGCATTCCGCTTCGCTGCATGCGAACCGATCCTCCCCCTCCAGGGGAGGATGGGGACCGTGCGTGTGGGATCTGAGTTGCCCGTCGCCGTCATTCCGGGCGCAACCTTCGCGCGCCTCCGAATGACGGCGACGGGCGAGGCGAAGAGTATCAGACGGGCACGGCAGGCGATGATGGAATATTACCGGTGTTTTGCCCGACGGAGCAAGTCGTTTCGGTAAGACCGAAATTCCTCAAGCCTTTCAACCCCATCCCTACTGTGCATGGGGTTGTTTTTCACTTTTTAGTCTTGGGAAGTGAAGGCGGGGCCTACCCCGCCCCCGCGCGCTTCTTCTGCCAGACGAGATGCACCGCGCAGGTGCAGCCGGGCGGATGCGAGGCGAGGTCCTTCGACGTCTCGTCGTTCGCGGGTGTCGCCGCGAAAGCCTTGTCGGTGCCCTCTCGCGACGGGATGTAGTTCAAGACCGGCGCGAGCCAGCGCTCGGTCTCGGCCACCGTCATGCCCTTGCGCGCGGCATAGTCCTCGACCTGGTCACGCTCGATCTTGCCGACGCCGAAATAATAGCTCTCGGGGTTCGCGAAATAGAGCCCCGACACGGAAGAGCCCGGCCACATCGCAAAGCTCTCGGTCAGCCTCACGCCGGCGGTCGCTTCCGCGTCGAGCAGCTCGAACAGCGTCGCCTTCTCGGTGTGATCGGGCTGCGCGGGATAGCCGGGCGCAGGGCGGATGCCCTGGTATTTCTCCAGGATCAGATCGTCGCAGGAGAGTGCTTCGTCCGGTGCATAAGCCCAGAACTCGCGGCGCACGCGGGCGTGCATGCGCTCGGCGAAGGCCTCCGCAAGGCGATCGGCCAAGGCCTTGCACAGGATCGAGGAGTAGTCGTCATTGGCCATCTTGAAGCGGTCGGCGACCACATCCTCACCGATGCCGGCCGTGACGACGAAGCCCCCGACATAGTCGGGCACGCCGGCGGGCGCGACGAAGTCGGCGAGCGCGGCGTTGAACCGGCCCTCGCGCTTCTCGAGCTGCTGGCGCAGCGTGTGCAGCGTCGCGATTCTCTTGGTCCGGCTTTCGTCGGCATAGAGCACGATGTCGTCGCCTTCAGCGTTCGCCGGCCAGAAGCCGACCGTCGCACGCGCCCGGAACCATTTTTCCTTGACGATCAGGTCGAGCATTTTGCGCGCATCGTCATAGAGCGAGCGCGCGACTTCGCCGACCTTGGAATCGTCGAGAATGGCGGGGAAGCGGCCGGCGAGCTCCCAGGTCTGGAAGAACGGCGTCCAGTCGATATAGGGCACGAGCTCGGCGAGATCGTAATCGTCGAAGCTGCGGATGCCCAAGAAGGTCGGCTTCACCGGCTTGTTCGCGGCGAAGTCGACCGGCACGCGGTTGGCGCGCGCGGCCGCGAGCTTCAGGCGCTTCTTGTCGGCCTGCGCGCGCAGATGCGCGTCCGAGATTTTGGCGTATTCGGCGCGCACCTCGGCGGCGTAAGCCTCGCGCTTCTCGGGCGAGAGCAGCGAGGAGGCAACGCCGACGGCACGGCTGGCGTCATTGACGTGGACGACGGGACCGGCGCGATAGCTCGGGTCGATCTTGACCGCCGTGTGCACGCGGCTCGTGGTGGCGCCGCCGATCAGCAGCGGCAGCTTCAAACCTTCACGCTGCAATTCGCCGGCGAAGAACGCCATCTCGTCGAGCGAGGGCGTGATCAGGCCTGATAGCCCGACGATGTCGGCCTTCTCCGCCTTCACCGTCTCGACGATCTTAGCGGCCGGCACCATCACGCCGAGGTCGATGACCTCGAAATTGTTGCACTGGAGCACGATGCCGACGATGTTCTTGCCGATGTCGTGGACGTCGCCCTTGACGGTCGCGAGCACGATCTTGCCGGCGGAAGAGGAGCCTTCGGTGCCGATACCGTTGGCGAGGTTGCGTGCCTTCTCTTCCTCCATGAACGGCATCAGCCACGCCACCGCCTGCTTCATCACGCGCGCGGATTTCACCACCTGCGGCAGGAACATCTTGCCGTCGCCGAAGAGGTCGCCGACCACGTTCATGCCGGCCATCAAGGGGCCTTCGATCACGTCGAGCGGACGCTTGGATGCCTTGCGGGCCTCCTCGGTGTCCACTTCGATGAACTCGGTGATCCCGTGCACCAGCGAATGCGACAGCCGCTTCTCCACCGGCCATTCACGCCAGGCGAGGTCGGCTTCCTTGGTCTGGGTCTTGTTGCCGCGGAATTTCTCCGCAAGTGCCAGCAGGCGCTCGGACGCGCCGGGGTCGCGGTTGAGGATGACGTCCTCGCACACCTGGCGCAGCTCGGCATCGATGTCGTCATAGACGATCATCTGTCCGGCATTGACGATGCCCATGTCCATGCCCGCCTTGATGGCGTGATACAGGAACACCGAGTGCATCGCCTCGCGCACCGGCTCGTTGCCGCGGAACGAGAACGACAGATTGGAGACGCCGCCGGAAATATGCGCGTGCGGCAGGTTCTGGCGGATCCAGCGCGTCGCCTCGATGAAGTCGACGCCGTAATTGTTGTGCTCCTCGATGCCGGTCGCGATCGCGAAAATATTCGGATCGAAGATGATGTCCTCAGGCGGGAAGCCGACGCGGTCCACCAGGATGTCATAGGCACGCTTGCAGATCTCGGTCTTGCGCGCGAACGTGTCGGCCTGGCCGACTTCGTCGAACGCCATCACCACCACGGCTGCGCCATGGCGCCGGGCGATCTTGGCCTCGTGAATGAACTTCTCCTCGCCTTCCTTCATCGAGATCGAGTTGACGACCGGCTTGCCCTGCACGCATTTCAGGCCGGCCTCGATCACCGAGAATTTCGAGGAATCGACCATCACGGGGACGCGGGCGATGTCGGGCTCGGCGGCAACGAGGTTGAGGAAGGTCACCATCGCGGCTTCCGAATCCAGAAGCCCCTCGTCCATGTTGACGTCGATGATCTGCGCACCGTTCTCGACCTGGTCGCGGGCGACCTGCAGCGCGGCCGTGTAGTCGCCGGCGGTGATCAGCTTGCGGAAGCGGGCGGAGCCGGTGACGTTGGTGCGCTCGCCGACATTCACGAAGGGAATGGCGTCGGTCAGGATGAACGGCTCGAGGCCGGAGAGCCGCAGCCGCGGTTCGATTTCCGGCACGACGCGCGGCTTGTGCGGGGCGACGGCTGCCGCAATCGCCGCGATGTGGTCCGGCGTGGTACCGCAGCAGCCGCCGACGATGTTGACGAGGCCATCGCGCGCGAATTCGCCGACCAGGCGCGCCATGTATTCCGGGGTCTCGTCGTATTGACCGAATTCGTTGGGCAGGCCGGCGTTCGGATAGGCGCAGACCAGCGTGTCGGCGACGCGGCCGATATCGGCGATGTGGGCGCGCAGATCTTCCGCGCCGAGCGCGCAGTTGAAGCCGATGGTGACGGGTTTTGCGTGCCGCACCGAATTCCAGAACGCTTCCGGCATCTGGCCCGACAGCAGGCGGCCGGATTTGTCGGTGATGGTGCCCGATACCATCACGGGCACGTCGATGCCCCGCGCTTCGGTGATTTCGGCGATCGCATAGAGCGCCGCCTTGGCGTTCAGCGTGTCGAAGATGGTCTCGACCAGCAGCAGATCGACACCGCCGTCGAGCACGCCGTTGATCTGCTCGCCATAGGATTTGCGCAAATCGTCGAAGGTGACGGCCCGGTAGCCGGGGTTGGAAACGTCCGGCGAGATCGAGGCGGTGCGGTTGGTCGGGCCGATGGCCCCCGCAACGAAGCGCGGCTTGCCGTCCTCGGCTTCGACGCGACGAGCGGCATTGCCGGCGAGGCGGGCGCCTTCGCGCGCCATCTCGTAGACGATGTCGGTGAGGTCGTAATCGGCCTGCGCGATCGAGGTCGTCGAGAAGGTGTTGGTCGCGACGATGTCGGCGCCGGCGCGCAAGTATGCGGCGTGGATGTCCTCGATTGCCTGCGGCTGGGTCAGGATCAACAGGTCGTTGTTGCCGCGGAGGTCGCGATGGAAGTCCTTGAAGCGCTCGCCGCGGAAGGCGGCCTCATCGAACTGCAGGTTCTGGATCATCGTGCCCATGGCGCCGTCGAGCACGAGGATGCGCTCGCGCGCGGCGTTGAGCAGGGCAGTTCGCTTGGGAGAAACGGGAGTGGTCATTTTATCTTAAGCCGCCTTCTGCGCGCTCTTGGCGCGGATGCCGAGCAAATGGCTAATCGCGAACACGAGATCGGCGCGGTTCATGGTGTAGAAATGGAAGGTGTCGACGCCGCGCTTCGCCAGCTTCTGCACCTGGCCGGCGGCAACGGTCGCGGCCACCAGCTTGCGGGTCTCGGCGTCGTCGTCGAGGCCGTCGAATTTCTCCGCCAGCCAGTCCGGCACGGAGGTGCCGGCGCGGGTGACGAAATTGCGGGCCTGCTTGAAATTGTGCATGGGCATGATGCCGGGCACGATCGGGATGTCGATGCCGCGGGCACGCACGCGGTCGAGATAGCGGAAGTAGAGGTCGTTATCGAAGAACACCTGCGTGATCGCGCGCGTCGCACCCGCATCGACCTTGGCCTTCAGCGTGTCGATGTCGGCGTCGAAATCGCGCGCTTCAGGGTGCTTCTCGGGATAGGCGGACACGGACACTTCGATGTCGCCGTGCCGCTTCTTGATGCCCGCAACGAGGTCGGCAGAACTCTGGTAGCCGTCGGGATGGCTGGAATAGGGCGTGCCGATGCCGCCGGCGGGATCGCCGCGCAGGCCGACGATGTGGCGGACGCCGACCTCGTGATAGCGGTCGACGATCTCGTCGATCTCCCCGCGCGAGGCGCCGACGCAGGTCAAATGTGCGGCCGGCAGCAGCGCGGTTTCCTTGAGGATGCGGGTGATGGTCGAATGGGTGCGCTCGCGGGTCGAGCCGCCGGCCCCATAGGTCACGGAGACGAATTTCGGGTCAAGCGGGGCGAGCCGGTTGATGGTCTCCCAGAGATTGCGCTCCATCTCCTCCGTCTTGGGCGGAAAGAACTCGAAGGAGATCGCAGGCCGCTTCGAGGAGAGGTGCCCGTTTTGGAGGTGCCCGTCTTGCCCTTCGGCTCGGGCAGGCGTCGTCAGATCGGTCATGGCACCACTCACTCCAGGGGCTCGTCCGGCTTTCGGCGGCCGGCAGTCGGGTCTCGATTGGATGTGGCCAAGATAAGCCAAAGCGGTCGCACTCGACAGCCCATCAGGGATGGGAAGTGGCCCACTTTCACCGGTAACGGTGGAAATATTGAACGGAGAGGGTGTAAGTGGGAAGTGCGTAGATCCGATAATATGTTATATAAATCAACAAATTGTAACGGATTTGGCGGCGAGTAGGAGCAAATAAGGGGCGTGGGCAGTGTGAAGACGGTGTTGCCGCGACAAATCTTGTCCCATCGCCTCAACCGGCCTTGCCGTGCGGGTTCGCGGCCTGCACACGCCAGACCTGCGCAGTCTGCCCATTGCCGCCGCGCCGGCCTTCACTACCTTAGCGCGCCATGATCCCGCTCTCAGTCCTCGACCTCTCCGTCGTCACCACAGGTACAAGACCCGCCGCGGCGCTGCGCAACAGCATCGATCTGGCGCGCCATGTCGACGGGCTTGGCTATGTCCGTTACTGGCTCGCCGAGCATCACAACCTCGCCTCGGTGGCGAGCCCGGCCCCCGATGTGATGATCGGGCAGATCGCGGCGATGACGAAGCGCATCCGCGTCGGCTCCGGCGGGGTGATGCTGCCCAACCACGCCCCGCTCGTGGTGGCCGAGCGCTTCAAGATGCTGGAGGCGCTGTTTCCCGGCCGCATCGATCTCGGTCTCGGCCGTGCCCCCGGCACCGACGGCGCCACCGCCTATGCGCTGCGCAGCCGTCTCGACCGCCGCGAGGGCGACGATTTCCTGGAGCGGCTGCACGAACTGATTCTGTGGGAGACCCGCGAATTTCCCGCAGGGCATCCCTACAACAACGTCGTCGCGATGCCCGACGACACCAAGCTGCCGCCGATCTGGCTGCTCGGCTCCAGCGATTATTCCTCGGAGCTCGCCGCGCAAGTCGGCATGGGCTTCGCGTTCGCCCATCATTTCGCATCCCACGACGCGATCGATGCGATGGTGCATTACCGCAACCGTTTCCAGCCCTCGGCCTGGAGCGCGAGCCCGCACGCGATCCTCGCCGTCGCCGTCATCACGGCCGATACGGATGAGGAGGCCGAAAAGCTCGCCACCTCGTTCGATCTCAACCGCCTGCGCCGCGACCGCGGTCAATATCTGCCCCTGCCGAGCGTCGAGGAGGCGCTGGCCTATCCCTATACGGACGCCGAGCGCATTTCGATCTCGCGCAACCGTTCGCGCCTCTTCGTCGGCAGTCCGGCGACGGTGCAGAAGAAACTGCAGCCGTTGATCGATGCGAGCAAGCCGGACGAGTTGATGGTGATTACGGCCGTGTACGACCACGACGCGCGGAAGAAGTCGTATTCGCTGCTGGCGGAGGCGTTCGGGCTGAAAGCGGCCGCGGCGTAGCTTACCCTCCCCTGGAGGGGGAGGGTCGCTAGGCATTGAGCGAAGCAAAATGCGTAGCGGGGTGGGGTGACGGTCTCTCGGCGACGAATACTGCCCGAATGGAGAGATCACCCCACCCCGCTCGCGCTGCGCGCGATCGACCCTCCCCCTCCAGGGGAGGGTGGCCAATCAATCCTGTTGCGTCTCGCTGAACGTCGCGCGGAAGGGGTGCCCCGGATACACGCCGACGATGCGGAATTCGCGGGAGAAGAACTTCAGCTCCTCGATCGCGAAGGCGAGCCCCTTGTCGTCAGGATGGCCGTCGACGTCGGCATAAAACTGCGTGGCGAAGAAATTGCCGTCGACCATGTAGCTCTCGAGCTTGGTCATGTTGACGCCGTTGGTGGCAAAGCCGCCGAGCGCCTTGTAGAGCGCGGCGGGCAAGTTGCGCACGCGAAATACAAAAGTCGTGACCAGCGGGCCGGAGCCCTGCGCCGCCCATTTCGGCTCGCGCGCCAGCACCACGAAGCGCGTGGTGTTGTGCGCCTCGTCCTCGATGTCCTCGGCCAGGATGTCGAGGCCGTAGATCTTTGCCGCAAGCCGCGAGGCGATCGCGGCGACGGCCTTGTCGTTGCGCTCGGAGATGTCGCGGGCGCTGCCGGCGGTGTCGGCGTGCACGATCGGCTCGATGCCGAGCTTGCGGATGATGCGCCGGCACTGGCCGAGCGCATGCACGTGGCTCTCGACGCTTTTGATGTCCCCGAGCTTCGTCCCCTTCACCGCCATCAGCTGATGGCGGACGGGCAGAAACCATTCGCCGATGATGAAGAGGCCGGAGGCCGGCAGCAAATGATGGATGTCGGCGACGCGGCCCGCGACCGAATTCTCGATCGGGATCATGCCGAGATCGGCCTCGCCCGACGAGATCGCCGACAGCGCGTCCTCGAAGGTGGCGCATGGCATCGGCTCGGCGTCGGGATAGGCCTCGACGATGGCGATGTGGGAATTGGCCCCAGGCTCGCCCTGGAATGCGATTTTCAGCTTGCTCATGATCGGCCTTGTAACAGCGGCTCAGGATTTGGAAAGGATGCTGCGGGCGGTCTCCAGGTCCGCGGGCGTGTCGACCCCGCGGGGCACGGTGTCGACGATGGTGAAGTCGATCCGCATCCCGGCCTCCAGCGCCCGGAGCTGCTCGAGCTTCTCCTGCAATTCCAGCGGGGATGGCGGAAGCCGGACGTAGCGCTCCAACGCGGCGCGGCGATAGGCGTAGAGGCCGATATGGTGGTAGCGCGGTCCGTCGCCGGTCGGAGCGGTCGCGCGGGTGAAATAAAGTGCGCGCATGCGTTTCCCGCCCAGCGAGGTTCCGATCGCCTTTACGACGCTCGGCGCGAGGTCCTCCTCCTCGGTATGGATCTGCGAGGCCAGCGTCGCGATGTCCACCGCCGGGTCTTGCAGCGGCGGCAGCACCTCGCGGATGTTGTCGATCGTAATGGTCGGGAAATCGCCCTGGAGATTGACCACGATTTCGGCCTTGCCTGAGGGATCGAGCTTCTGCATCGCCTCGTGGATGCGGTCCGAGCCGGAGGGGTGCTCCGGGCGGGTCATCACGGCTTCGCCGCCATGGGCGGTGACCACGGAGGCGATCTCGTCCGTATCGGTTGCGACCGCGACCCGGCCGATGCCGGCGGCCTCTGCTCGCCGCATCACATGCACGATCATTGGCAGGCCGGCGATGTCGGCGAGCGGCTTGCCGGGCAGGCGGGTGGCGGCCATGCGGGCCGGGATCAGCACCAGGATGCGGGGATCGATCATCGGGTCAAGGGCCTGGAAACGAGAGGTTTTCCGCGTCGAGAAATGGGGTGGGGACGGGCTGAAAGCCGGGTCGCTTATACGGGTTGCCAGACCCCGGGCAAACCGATATCTCAATGGCAAAACTCGGGGAAACAATAAGGAACGTTTGATTCTCCCGAGGCTCGTCCTGGCGGCCGCGAGGCCGCTATTTCCTTACTGTGGTGTGGGGCCTGGCCGGAAATGGACTCTTTCGAACTCAATAAGATTCTCGGTGCCGTGTTGGGCACCTGTCTCATCCTGCTGGTGACGAGCTTCACCGCCCAGGCGCTGTTCACGCCGAAGCCGCTCGAGAAGCCGGGTTTCGAGATTGCCGTGAAGGAAGACGCCGGCCACGGCAAGGAAGGCGGCGGTGCTGCCGCTGCCTCCGAGCCGATCGAAAAGCTGCTCCAGACCGCGTCCGTCGAGAAGGGCGCGGCGGCCGCCAAGAAGTGCGGCGCCTGCCACACCTTCGAGAAGGGCGGCCCGAATCGCGTCGGTCCGAACCTCTATGGCGTCGTTGGCGAAGCCAGGGGCGAGGGCCGCAACGGCTTCAACTTCTCGGCCGCCATGAAGGCCAAGGGCGGCACCTGGTCGTTCGACGATCTCAACAAGTTCATCGCCAGCCCGAAGGGCTTCATCCCGGGCACCGCGATGGGCTTCGCCGGCATCCCGAAGGACTCCGAGCGCGCCGACGTCATCGCCTATCTGAATTCGCTGTCAGAGCATCCTCAGCCGATCCCGACGGCGTCGAAGTAAGGCGTCAAAAACCTGTCTTGGAATTAACGGCCAGGCTGAAAAGCCTGGCCGTTTGCTTATCCGGGCCTCGCGGTGAGTTTATCGGGGCGTTTGGCCGCATTCGCCGGGCCACGCGGGCTTCCAACATGAGGAAAAAGCAACATATTCCGTCGAAACCTCGCCTATATTGAGCACTTAAAGGGGTAACCTCCTTCAAGATCAGGAATGTTGATTTGGCCATTACCCGACGCGATCTCCTGCTCACCGGCACTGCCGCCGTAGTGCTCCCCGCCCTCGGTTCCGTAGGGGGCCTTCCCGTCATCGGCACGGCCGCGGCGCAATCCGCCAGTGAGGCGCCCTGGCGCCACGCGCTGTCGCTGTTCGGACAGGTCAAATATCCCGCCGACTTCAAGCGCTTCGATTACGTCAATCCGGAAGCGCCCAAAGGCGGTGTCGCGCGCCAGATCGCCGTCGGCACCTTCGATAATTTCAATATCGTGGTGGCCGGGGTGAAGGGGCAGGTCGCCGGTGCCGTCGCGTTCATCTACGAATCCCTCACGACGCCGTCGCTCGACGAGGTCTCGACCGAATACGGCGCGCTGGCCGAGGCCGTCAGCCACCCGGCCGACTTTTCCTTCGTCACCTATCGTTTGCGGCCGCAGGCCAAATGGCATGACGGCAAGCCGGTCACTGCGGACGACGTGATCTTCTCGCTGGATGCCTTCAAGAAGCATCACCCGATGTACTCGGCCTATTACAGCCATGTGGTGAAGGCCGAGAAGGTCGGCGAGCGCGAGGTGAAGTTCGTGTTCGACGCGCCGGGCAACCGCGAGCTGCCGCAGATCGTCGGGCAGCTCACGGTTTTGCCGAAACATTGGTGGGAGGGGACCGACGCGCAAGGCCGCAAGCGCGATGTCTCCGCGACCACGCTCGAAATACCGCTCGGTTCCGGCCCCTACAAGGTCAAGGAATTCGTGGCGGGACGGTCGATCGCGCTGGAGCGCGTCAAGGATTATTGGGGGCGCGATTTCGCCGCCAATGTGGGCCGCAACAATTTCGACGAGATGCGCTACGAGTATTTCCGCGATGCCACCGTGGCGATCGAGGCTTTCAAGGCCGATCAGGTGGACTGGCGCACCGAGAACAGTGCGAAGAACTGGGCGACCGCCTACGACTTCCCGGCCGTGACCGAAAAGCGGGTAATCCTCGAGGAGTTCGCCAATCGCAGCTCGGGCGTCATGCAGGCTTTCGTGCCGAACCTGCGCCGCTCAAAGTTTAGAGATCCTCGCGTGCGTCGTGCGCTCAACTATGCGTTCGACTTCGAGGAGATGAACAAGCAGATCTTCTACGGTCAGTACAAGCGCGTCAGCAGCTATTTCGATGGTATCGACGAGCTCATGGCGACCGGGTTACCGCAGGGGAAAGAGCTCGAGATCCTCGAGACCGTCCGCGCCGAGGTCCCGCCGGAAGTGTTCACGACGGCCTACACCAATCCGGTCGGCGGCAGTCCGGAAGCCGTGCGCGACAATCTTCGCGAGGCGCTGCGCCTGTTCAAGGAGGCCGGCTACGAGGTGCGCGACCGCAAGCTGATCGACGTCAAGACCGGTGCGCAGTTCACCCTGGAGCTGCTGAACCAGGATCCGAGCTTCGAGCGGGTCACGCTGTTCTACAAGCCGTCTCTAGAACGGCTCGGCATCGCGGTCAGCGTGCGCACGGTCGACCCGACTCAGTACGAGAACAGGACTCGGGACTGGGATTTCGACGTCGTCACCAACTCATGGGGCGAGTCGCAGTCGCCGGGCAACGAGCAGCGCGAGTTCTGGTCGTCCAAGACCGCCGATATCCCCGGGTCGCGCAACATTACCGGCATCAAGAATCCGGCGATCGACAAGCTGATCGAGAGGCTGATCTACGCCACGGGTCGCGACGATCTAGTCGCGGCAACCAAAGCGCTCGACCGTGTGCTGCTGTGGAATCACTACGTCGTTCCGCAATGGACCTATTCGAAGATCCGCACCGCGCGCTGGGATCGCTTCGGCCGACCGGCGGAATTGCCCAGATACGGTCAGTCCGGCTTCCCGTTCATCTGGTGGTATGACGCAGACAAGGCGGCACGGATCGCAAAGAAGTCGTGAAGGACACCCCCCGCATGACGCAGATGTCACGCCGCCATGTGCTGGTCTTGGGTGTCGGCGGCACTCTCGGTGCGTCCCTCGGCGCACTGATGTTGCCCGGCGCACGCGCATCGGAAGCGGGGACCGAGGCGCACGGTATCTCGGCGTTCGGCGATCTCAAATATTCCGCCGATTTCCACCATTTCGACTACGTCAATCCCGACGCGCCGAAGGGCGGCGCGTTCTCGCTCATTCCCTCGGTGCGGGCCTACAACCAGTCCTATTTCACGTTCTCTTCGCTCAACGCTTACATCCTGAAGGGCGAAGGTGCGCAGGGCATGGACATGACCTTCGCGCCGTTGATGGCGCGGGCCAATGACGAGCCCGACGCGATGTACGGGCTTGCGGCGAAATCGGTGCGAATCTCGCCGGACAAGCTGACCTACACCTTCACGATACGGCCCGAGGCCCGCTTCCACGACGGCTCCCGGCTCACCGCGCATGACGTCGCCTTCTCGCTCAACACGCTGAAGGAGAAGGGCCATCCGCTGATCATCGTGCAGCTCCGCGATTTCGTGAAGGCCGAGGCGCTGGACGACGCCACCGTGGCCGTCACCTTCGCGCCGAACCGCGCGCGCGACGTGCCGCTCTATGTCGCGAGCCTGCCGATCTTCTCGAAGGCCTATTATGCCACGCGCGCCTTCGACGAATCGACGCTCGATACGCCGCTGGGCTCCGGCCCGTACAGGGTCGGCAGGTTCGAGGTCAACCGCTACGTCGAATACGAGCGCGTCAAAGACTGGTGGGGCGCCGACCTGCCGGTCTGCCGCGGCAGCTACAATTTCCACACGGTGCGCTACGAATTCTACCGCGACCGCGACGTCGCCTTCGAAGGCTTCACCGGCAAGAACTATCTGTTCCGCGAGGAGCTCACCTCGCGCATCTGGGCCACGCGCTATGATTTCCCGGCGATCAAGGACGGCCGCGTCAAGCGCGAGCAGCTGCCGGACGAGACCCCGTCGGGTGCGCAGGGCTGGTTCATCAACGCCCGCCGCGACAAATTCAGGGATCCACGCGTGCGGGAGGCACTGATCTACGCCTTCGACTTCGAATGGACCAACAAGTCGATCATGTACGGCGCCTACGCGCGCACGCACTCGCCATTCCAGAACTCCGACATGATGGTATCAGGCCCGCCTTCACCCGAAGAGCTCGCGCTGCTCGAGCCCCTCCGCGGCAAGGTGCCTGACGAAGTGTTCGGCCAGCCTTTCGTGCCGCCGGTGTCTGACGGCTCGGGACAGGACCGTAGCCTGCTGCGCAAGGCGGGCGAGCTGCTCAACGAGGCGGGCTACGTCATCAAGGATCGCAAGCGGGTGCTGCCCAATGGCGAGCCTTTCACGATCGAGTTCCTGAACGACGAGCAGTCGATCCAGCCGCATCACGGGCCGTACCTGAAGAACCTCGCAACGCTCGGCATCGACGCCACGTTCCGCCTGGTCGACGCCGTGCAGTACCGCGCGCGGCTCGAGGATTTCGATTTCGACATGACGATCCAACGCTTCTCGATGTCGGCGACGCCCGGCGACGCCATGCGGGCGTTCTTCTCCTCCCAGGCGGCCAAGACCAAAGGCTCGTACAATCTCGCCGGCATCTCCGATCCGATCGTCGACGCGCTGATCGAGAAGATCATTGCCGCCCAGACGAGGGCGGAACTGACCACAGCATGCCGGGCCTTCGATCGCGTGTTCCGGGCCGGGCGCTACTGGGTGCCCCAGTGGTACGCAAACTTTCATCGCGTGGCCTATTGGGACCAGTTCAGCCATCCCGACAAGCCGGCGAAATATGCGCAAGGCGTCGGCGCGCCAGAGAATTGGTGGTTCGATGCCGCCAAGGCGGCCAAGCTTGAGCAGGCGAAATAATCATGAGCGCCTATATCGCCCGCCGCATCCTCCTGATGATCCCGACCCTGCTCGGGATCCTCTTCGTCTCCTTCGTCGTCGTGCAATTCGCGCCGGGCGGGCCGGTCGAGCGCGTGATTGCGCAGCTCTCGGGCGCCGACACCGGCGGCAGCTCGCGCATCTCGGGCGGCGGTGATTTCGCTCAGCGCGCGCCGGGTCAGCTGGGCGCTGGTGGCGATGCCATCAATTCGAAATATCGCGGCGCGCAGGGGCTGGACCCTGACTTCATCAAGAAGCTGGAGAAGCAATTCGGCTTCGACAAGCCGGCCCCCGAGCGCTTCGCGCTGATGGTGTGGAATTTCGCCCGCTTCGATTTCGGCAACAGCTATTTCCGCGACGTCAGCGTGCTCCAGCTGATCAAGGAAAAGCTGCCGGTCTCGATCTCGCTCGGCATCTGGCTGACGCTTTTGACCTACCTGATCTCGATTCCGCTCGGCATCCGCAAGGCGGTCAAGGACGGAACGCGCTTCGATACCTGGACGTCGAGCGTGCTCGTGCTCGGCTACGCGATTCCCGGCTTCCTGTTCGCGATCCTCCTGATCATCCTGTTCGCCGGAGGCTCGTTCTTCAACTGGTTCCCATTGCGCGGACTGACGTCGGACGGCTGGTCGCAATTTCCCTGGTACTGGAAGATCATCGATTACTTCTGGCATTTGACGCTGCCGCTGATCGCCATGGGGCTCGGCGCGTTCACCACCATGACGTTCCTGACCAAGAACTCGTTCCTGGACGAGATCCGCAAGCAATACGTGATGACCGCGCGCGCGAAAGGTTGCAGCGAGAATCGGGTGCTCTATGGTCACGTCTTCCGCAACGCGATGCTGATCGTGATCGCGGGCTTTCCCAGCACCTTCATTCACGCATTCTTCTCGGGATCGCTTCTGATCGAGACCATCTTCTCGCTGGATGGGCTCGGACTGCTGAGTTTCGAGAGCGTTCTCAACCGCGACTATCCCGTGGTGTTCGGCACGCTCTTCATCTTTTCGCTCGTCGGCCTCGTGATCAACCTGATCTCTGACCTGACCTACATGTGGATCGATCCGCGGATCGATTTCGAGGCGCGGGAGGTCTGATGACACTGGCCGCCCCGACCCCGATCGAAACCACCGCAAAGTCGCCGCTCGGCGATGCCGTGCCGATCACGCGCAAGCCGTTCGTGCCATCGCCGCTCAACCGCCGGCGCTGGCAGAACTTTAGGGCGAACCGGCGCGGTTACTGGTCGTTCTGGATCTTCATGATCCTGTTCGTGGTGTCGCTGTTTGCCGAGCTGATCGCCAATGACCGGCCGTTCCTGATCAAGTATGACGGCCATCTCTACTGGCCGGCCTTCGTCACCTATTCCGAGACGACCTTCGGCGGCGACTTCGAGACGGCGGCCGACTACCGCGATCCCTATTTGCAGAAGCTGATCAAGGACAAGGGCGGCAGCATCGTCTGGCCGCTGATCCGCTATTCCTACGACACCCACAATCTTGATCTGCCGACGCCAGCCCCGTCACCGCCGACCTGGATGTTGACGGAGGCGCAGTGCAAGCCTGTCGTCGAGAAGAAGGGCCTCAAGAGCTGCCGCGACCTGGAATACAACTGGCTCGGCACCGACGATCAGGGCCGCGACGTGGTTGCGCGCCTGATCTACGGTTTCCGCATCTCGGTGCTGTTCGGCCTGTGCCTGACCATTGTCTCCTCGGTTGTCGGCATCGCCGCCGGTGCGGTGCAGGGCTATTTCGGCGGCTGGGTCGACCTGTTGTTCCAGCGCTTCATCGAGATATGGACTGCGATCCCTTCGCTTTACCTTCTGCTGATCCTCTCGTCGGTGCTCGTGCCCGGCTTCTTCGTGCTGCTCGGTATCCTGCTCCTGTTTTCCTGGGTGTCGCTGGTCGGGCTCGTGCGCGCGGAATTCCTGCGCGGGCGCAATTTCGAGTACATCCAGGCCGCGCGGGCGCTTGGCGTGTCGAACGCCGTGATCATGTTCAAGCATTTGCTGCCGAACGCGATGGTCGCGACGATGACGTTCCTTCCGTTCATCGTCTCCTCGTCGGTCATGACGCTCACGGCCCTCGATTTCCTCGGCTTCGGGCTGCCGCCCGGCTCGCCGTCGCTCGGCGAATTGCTGTCGCAGGGTAAGTCCAACGTGCAGGCGCCCTGGCTCGGTTTCTCCGGCTTCTTCTCGGTCGCGATCATGCTGTCGCTCTTGATCTTCATCGGCGAAGCCGTGCGCGATGCCTTCGATCCGCGCAAGACGTTCAAGTGAGGGCGTGATGGACGCGATCAACCAGCCCCTGCTTGCCGTCCGCGACCTCTCGGTAGCCTTCCACCAGGGCGGCGCCACGACGCTTGCGGTCGACAAGGTCTCGTTTCAGATCAAGCGCGGCGAATGCGTCGCGCTTGTCGGCGAGTCCGGCTCCGGCAAGTCGGTCAGCGCGCTCTCGATCCTGAAGCTCCTGCCCTATCCGAATGCCTCGCATCCCTCGGGCAGCATCCGCTTCAAGGGGCGGGAGCTGATCGACCAGTCGGAGCGTGAGATGCGGGAGATTCGCGGCAGCGACATCTCCATCATCTTCCAGGAACCGATGACCTCGCTCAATCCGCTGCACACGATCGAGGCGCAGATCGGCGAGATCATCCAGCTCCACAATCCGACCAGCAATGCCGAGGCGCGCAAGCGGACGCTGGAACTGCTGACGCAAGTCGGCATTCCCGAGCCCGAAACGCGGCTCAACAGCTATCCGCACCAGCTCTCCGGCGGCCAGCGTCAGCGCGTGATGATCGCCATGGCGCTCGCGAACGAGCCGGATCTGTTGATCGCGGACGAGCCCACCACAGCGCTCGACGTCACCGTGCAGGCACAGATCCTGGCGCTGCTCGCCGAGATCCGCGCGCGGCTCGGCATGAGCTTGCTCTTCATCACCCACGATCTCGGCATCGTGCGCCGCATCGCCGACCATGTCTGTGTCATGAAGGGCGGCGAGATTGTCGAGCAGGGGCCGGTCGAGCAGGTCTTCAGGACCCCGAACCATCCCTATACGCGCGACCTGCTCGCGGCGGAGCCGAAGCCCGATCCGGCGCCGCCGCAGCCGAGTGCACCGGTGGTGATGTCCGCCGATGATTTGAAGGTCTGGTTTCCGATCAAGCGCGGCTTGATGCGCAAGACGGTCGGCCACATCAAGGCGGTCGACGGCGTCAGCATTGCCGTGCGCAAGGGCGAGACGCTCGGCGTCGTCGGCGAGTCCGGCTCGGGCAAGACCACGCTCGGGCTGGCGCTGATGCGGCTGATCTCCTCGAACGGCCGCATCGTGTTCCTCGGCAAGGACATCCAGGGCCTGCGCTTCAAGGAGATGCGACCGTTCCGGCGCGACATGCAGATCGTGTTCCAGGATCCGTTCGGCTCGCTCAGCCCGCGCATGTCGGTCGCCGACATCGTCGCCGAGGGCCTCACCGTGCATCAGCCAGAGCTGTCGCGCGAGGAGCGCGAGGCGCGCGTCGTCAAGGCGCTCGAGGACGTCGGGCTGAAGGCGGACACCCGCTACCGCTATCCGCATGAATTCTCCGGTGGCCAGCGCCAGCGCATCAGCATCGCGCGGGCGGTGGTGCTGGAGCCGGATTTCGTCGTGCTGGACGAGCCGACCAGCGCACTCGACATGCTGATTCAAGCACAGATGGTCGATCTCTTGCGGGAGCTCCAGCGCAGGCGCGATCTCACCTACATGTTCATCTCTCACGATTTGCGCGTCGTTGCTTCGCTCGCCAGCCATCTCATCGTGATGCGCGGCGGCAAGGTGGTCGAGGAGGGACAGGCCGCCGAACTGTTCAAGAGCCCAAAGACCGATTACACGCGCGCGCTGTTCGCGGCGGCATTCCGGCTGGAGACGGCGGGGAACGGGGCGGTGGCGACCTGATTCCTCCGGGGCGCGATTCCGGGGCGCGCGGTAGCGCGAACCCCGGGGACGCTTCTGCTTGCGGGCTTGCACCTGCCAGTCGCGTTGATCTATGCGGCGCGTTCCTTGTCTGACCGTGCCTCGACCGTGGTCGCTGTTTCTTCCAACCTCTTTTCGTAATTGCCCGCAAGCTTCTCAATACTATCGGCCCACATCCTCAATATTGAGACCTGAAAGTGGATCATCGGCTTCAAGGCATTCATGCCGATTGCTGTCGCTGCGGCGATGCGCCGTTGTGGGTCGTGTGCGAGATGGTTTGCAGTACCGGTCTTGTCTGCCATGGTGCTCGCTCCTTCGTTCTGGTGTTGTGGCCTAAAGTCACCTCTCGGGTTGTGAATTGCGTGCTTCCAAACACTCGGCCAAGATTTGATCTGCCGCGAGTCGGGCACATTGGTCGTCATGCAATTCATCCATTTTCTTCAAGTAGGCGACTGCGGCTATTTGCAAGAGATCGAAATCATCTTCGCCGGTATCGCGAAGATTGGCGATGTAGCGGTCGAGGGCGGCACGCCTGTTGTCATTCTCGCTGATGCCACTGTGGAGCAGCAAGTAGTTCCGCCAAGCGAACGCACACGCGCCTTCTCGGGCCTGAGAATTCATGGGCACCTCCCAAAGGCAGAGAAAGACTGACGACGTCTTTCGTTCCGCGAATCTCTCAGTTGTAACGTTGTTCCGTAGCTGCACCGCGAAGTGCCTATGAGCCGGCCGCGGGCTGCCCTTCGAATGACGGGTTGCATGAATGATCGCGCGTGTGTTCCCCGGAAAAATGAGCTTGGGGAACGTGCGAGACTTCCGGTTCTATCTGCGCTGGAGTGTCGCAGTCGGCTTCGCTCAAATATATCGATATCCACGATAATATCCGAACCGAGAGCTTACCGCGGAGGCGGTGATGGCTTCGAAGCTGTCTTCGGGCGTTGTTCCCTTGCTGCTGGTCGGAACAACGGCGCTTTTGATCGCAATTCGGCCACCCGTGTGGCTACTGCTGCTGCTTGGCTCCTTTGCATTGGCGGTGCTGTATATCGTCGCTAGAACAAGGTCGCGTTATGATCCGCTCGATCCACGCTTCGGCAGCTGCATCCCTCCGATTTCCAAGCCGAAGACCAGCGTCGACAATGTCCCCAAGCAACATGGCGACGTCTGACATGCATCAGATGCGGATCCGCTTCGGGCCCAAGATCGACATGCGGCCATATCGGTTTCAACGTGGCCTTCCGAAATCAAAGCGGACGCGACGAATTCACGAGTGCCCGCCCTAGAGCCGCTTGATCGCGGCGATTTCGCTGCCTGCCGCCTTGATCCGTGCGATCGCCGGCTCGGTCGCCTCGATCACGGCTGCCATGTGATGCGCGTTGGCGTGAACCATGGTGCTGCCATCGCGGACGATGGCGACATGGCCCTTCCAGAAAATGAGATCGCCGCGTTGCAGCTTGCTCCGCTCATGCGGCTCCAGCGCGCGGCCGAGCCCTGCCTGCTGCATGTCGCTGTCGCGCGGGCAGCCGATGCCCGCTGCTGTCAGCGAGATCTGCACGAGGCCGGAGCAATCGATGCCGAGGCTGCTCTTGCCGCCCCAGAGATAGGGCGTGCCGACGAAGCGTTCGGCGACCGCGACGAAGTCCGGCTCGCGATGATCGAGCGGGGCGAGATGGCCACTAGGCAGATATTGTCCGTCGCGCGTCACGGCGAAGCTGCGGTCCTCGCGCGCGACTGCGACCTTCGATCCCATGACGAGTGTGCCGGCCGGCGGCAGCTTGATCGAGGGACCGGGGAAGGCGAATGTCCGGAGCGCGCTCACCGTGTGGGTTGACGCGGCGGCCGGCTTCATCAGCGCTGCGTCGGGGAGCCAGCCGACATAACCATCGCCACCAAGCTGGCCCCAGGCCCAGCCCTCGCCGTTGCGGTCGTAGACCGTGACGCGCTCGCCGCGCAGCGCCTCCGTCATCAGCATCGCGTTCGACGACGGCTGCTCGCGCACGGGCGCGATCGCCTCGAACACCTCGAATTCCTCGCCCGTGACGAAGCGGTCGGCTTGCACCTCGCCTTCGAGGTATTTCGCGGCGATGTCGCCCCGCGCCGGCGTTAGCCTTGGATCGTGTCCTGGATCATGCATAGCGCTCGCTCAGCAATGCGTAGATGGCGCGCGCGGCCTGGCATTCGCCGCCTTCGGGCCGCGCCGGCTTTGCCGACGGGGTCCAGCCGTAAATATCGACATGCAGCCAGCTTTTCGCCTGCTCGACGAACCGTTGCAGGAACAGCGCGCAGGTGATCGAGCCGGCAAAGCCGCCGGACGGTGCGTTGGTGATGGTGGCGGTCTTGGAGTCCAGCCACGCATCGTAAGGCGGCCACAGCGGCATGCGCCACAACGGATCGTTCTCCTTCGCCGCGCACCGCGCGACGTCGGCGGCCAGCGTCTCATCATTGGTGTAAAAGGGCGGTAAATCCGGCCCCAGCGCGACGCGCGCCGCGCCGGTCAGCGTGCCCAGATCGATCAGAAGGTCCGGCTTTTCCTCGTCGGCCAGCGCCAGCGCGTCGGCGAGCACGAGCCGGCCCTCAGCGTCAGTGTTGCCGATCTCGACCGTGATGCCCTTGCGCGAGGTGAAGATGTCGAGCGGCCGGAAGGCATTGCTGGAGACGGCATTTTCGACCGCCGGAATCAGCACGCGCAGGCGGACCTTGAGCTTCGCATCCATCACCATGCGCGCGAGCGCCAGCACGTTGGCGGCGCCGCCCATGTCCTTCTTCATGATCAACATGCCGCTCGACGGCTTGAGGTCGAGTCCGCCGGTGTCGAAACAGACGCCCTTGCCGACCAGCGTCACCTTGGGATCATCAGGATCGCCCCAGCCGATGTCGATCAGGCGCGGCGCGCGGTCCGAGGCCATGCCGACGGCGTGGATCAGTGGAAATTTCGTCCTCAGATCCTCGCCGATGGTGCAGGCAAAGCTCGCACCGAATTCCGTGGCGAGCGCTTGCGCGGCCGCGGCCAGCTCCTCCGGCCCCATGTCGTTGGACGGCGTGTTGATGAGGTCGCGCGCCAGCATCGCGGCGTCCGCCACACGATTGATCTCGGCCGCGTCGACGCCATCGGGCGGCACCAGCCGGACGGCGGGGCGGTCAGCCTTGCGGTAGCGGGCGAAGCGGTAGCTGCCGAGTGCAAAGGCAAGCGATGCCAGCCGCGCATCGTGCGGTGCATTGGCAAATCGATAGATGCCCAGCGGCAGCAGGCTGGGCAGGGCGCCCGGCCGGAACAGGTCGCGTGATCTCGCGCCCTCGTCCTCCAGTCCGAACAGCACTTGCGCGATCGCGCCGTCCGGCGCGGGCAGCGCGAGATAGCCGCCCGGCTTGGCGGCAAAGGCGCTGGCGGTGGCGAACCGGCGCTGCACCGGCGGCAATTTCTCGGCGACCTGATCCCAGCTCGACTTGGTGACGAAGGTGATCGGGATGGCGGTGGGCGATGTCTCGAAGACAGAAGGCATTGGCGGGTCCGGATCGTCTGATCAAGCAGGTCATGCGAACGGACGAGACTTCGCAGAGTTTCGCCGCGGCTGCAATCGGCTTTGCTGTCACCGTTCAGCGACCCGCTACTCGCCGCAAGGGGCCCATGCTAGGTTCCGGCAACGGCCGCCGGATCGACTGGGAAAACTGTGCAGGAGATGACCGGCCACCGAAGACGAGGCCTGCCGGGAGGAAACTGCAATGGAATTTGTGTGGAGCGTGGTCACATTCATCGGCCAGGCCGTCGAGGCGATCTTTGGTTATGTCGAGCATCATCACTGGATATTTGCGTTCCTTGCCGGCGGTTACGTCTTCTATCTCCACGACCGCTCCGTCCACGCGCGGTTCGATGCGCTCGACAAGCGCATCGACGAAATCCGCAAGCGGCTTGCCATCGAATATTGATCGGGTCAGCGAAACCATCGCCGGGCGGATCTCGTATCCATGCTGAGAACTGCCGTTCACGAGAGCGCGGCCGCGGGGCTTTACTAGCGCCGCGGTTGTGGCATTATTGACGAATATTTTAGATTGTGTCGTGCGGTTCTGCTGGCATCGAGCGCAACAACGCGGCGGCTCGGCTTGATATCCGGCCAAACCTGTTCGTCGAAAGCATTCTTCTCATCGTTTGGGCGCAGCATTCGCAAATGAGCGGCGCAAAATGGATAGAGCGTTCGTTATTGCGCAGATTTCCGACCTGCATCTGGATGGGTCAGGCCGGCTGCTGGCGACGATCGAGGCGCTCAGTGCCGCAATCCGCAAGGCGATGGCGGACTTCGCGGACGTTCCAGATCGCATTCTGCTGATCACAGGCGATCTCGTGGACGACCCGACGCCGCGCGCCCTGGACGAAGCGCTCGCCGTCATCGCGTCCTTCCGGCAGACCGGACTGTTCACCGACATCCAGGCGGTCGCGGGCAATCACGACGTCAAGCGCCCGAGCCAGCGCGCGGGCCGCCACGACGTCTATGATTATTTGCATCTGCCGCGGAGCTCGAAGAGCGTCTATTACCGCCAGGCTGGCCTCGATCTGGTGCTGCTCGACTCCAACCGCGCGAGCCTCTCAACGCTCGCGAGCGGCAATATCGACGAGAGCGCCTACAGCGCGCTTGTCGCGGATTCCGCCCGGCTGAGCGTCGAGCTCGCAGGCAGCATGGGATCCGTGGGACGCGCCGACTATGCCGAGCCGGCGGAAAACCTGGTGCGCGTGCTGGCGTTGCATCATCATCCGCTGCCGCAGGCGACCGGCGAAGGAAAGCGGTTTCTCGGCGTCCCCGACGAACCGCTGATGTATCTCGCGGCGCCCGCAACCTTCCTCGAAGCGGCGACGTCGCTCAACGTCAATCTGGTCCTGCACGGACACCGGCATGTCGAGGGGCTCACCCGTTACTCGATCCCGGATCCGCGGGCCACGCGCAGCGCGAGCGGCGAAGCCTTCTGGCGTACGATCTACGTGCTCTCCTGCCCGTCCTCGACCGGGCAGGCCGGTGACGATGCCGGATTCAACATCATTCATTTTGGCGCATCGTCCCGGGCCGGCCGCACGGAGCACCAGTTCGCGATCACGCGCTATTCGCGGCCGCGCAACGACGGCACCTTCGGGCTGCTCGACTCGAACCTGCCGGACGGCGTCATCAGGTTGCCGGCAGGACGGGATTTTCCCGCGATCCCGCCGTCCAGTCGGCCATCGAGATCGCCTCATGTGCGATGTTGAAGCGTGATCAAGTTGCCGCACAGGCCCGGCGGCTCCTGATGCGCCGCGCTTTCTACGCCGACGGCGAGGTGGACTGGCCGAGCGCGCTCCACGCCTATCTCGTCACGTCATGGGCCTGGGCCGATATCGCGGGCAAGTTCGCGAGATCGGAGCGCAGGGATGACGCCGAGGCGCTGGCCGCGGTGAAGTTGCTGCTGCGCCGCCTGGTCGAGCACTGCGCCGACGTGCTCGGCATTGACGACGTTCAGCTCGACGAGCTCCTTGCGAAGCGGCTGGTCAACCGCAACGACTTCCGGCGCGAATGGCCCGGGATGCCGAGCCCGGGCGTCGATGTTGCTCAGGCGCGGCGCCGGCTGCAATTGCTGTTGCACGACCTGAACGAGCCGGTGAAGGTGCTCGGTCTCGATCTCGCCCTCGGTGGCGACCCGCCGCCGCAGACACCGCCGTGAGGGGCAGCCAGGCTGACGTTAACCGGCCGTTAGGGTTAACAGTCTATTGCTGGCGCGTTCGGCTCGATCAATCGGCTCGTGAGTCAAAAGCGTCATGCGTCAACGGTTCAGTCTTGCCCGGCTTCTCGCGTCCACTTCGCTGGTGGCGGCAGTGGCCATGGGCCTCGGCGGCTGCACCGCCATGTCGAAACTCTCCGACGTCACCGGCTCTGTCGGACCGCGGACGGAAGCCGCCCCCGCCGATCCCGCGCGCACCGTCGAGGTCTATGGCGAGCGCTACCGTGCCAATCCCAAGGACGCCGACGCGGCGCTCGGCTACGGCCAGGCCTTGCGCGCCAACGGCCAGCGCGCCCAGGCCGCCGCCGTGCTCGAGCAGGCGACCATCGCCAATCCCGGCAATAAGGCGCTGCTCGCGCAGTATGGCCGCGCGCTCGCCGACAATGGCAATTTTCAGCAGGCCTTCGACGTGCTGTCGAAGGCGCACTCGCCCGACAATCCGGACTGGCGCCTATTGTCGGTGCAGGGCACCGCGCTCGATCAGATGGGCCGCCACGACGAAGCGCGCTCCTATTATGCGAGCGCGCTGAGGATCGCGCCGGGTGATCCCGGCGTGCTCTCCAATCTCGGCCTGTCCTACATGTTGTCGAAGGACCTGCCGAAGGCCGAAGAGACGTTGCGGCAGGCCTACGCCTCGCCGCGTGCCAGTACCCGGGTGCGGCAGAATCTCGGCCTCGTCGTCGGTCTCCAGGGCCGCTTCGCCGAAGCCGAGACGATCGTGAAGGCCGACCTGCCGCCGGACCAGGCCGCGGCCAATGTCGCTTACCTGAAGGAAATGCTGAGCCGCAGCGACGCTCCGCGCGGCGCGCCGAAGCGGACGCCGATCGCCTCGCTCAGCCAGCCCGGCTGATCAGAACCTGATCTTGCAATCCTGAAGCTGGCGGCGGACCGCGCGCGGTCCGCGTCTTAACCGTCAGTGCAGCTCGCTGATCTTGATGCCGGTCGGTCCGAGAATGACGACGAACAGCACCGGCAGGAAGAACAGGATCATCGGCACCGTCAACTTCGGCGGCAGCGCGGCGGCCTTCTTCTCGGCCTCGTTCATGCGCATGTCGCGGTTTTCCTGCGCCATGACGCGCAAGGAATGCCCGAGCGGGGTGCCGTAGCGCTCCGCCTGCTGAAGCGCGAGACACACCGACTTGACACCCTCGAGCCCGGTGCGCCGCGCCAGGTTCTCATAGGCGACCTTGCGATCCTGCAAATAGGACAGCTCGGCCGTGGTCAGGGTGAACTCCTCGGACAGCGCGATCGACTGGCCCACGATTTCGGTGGCGACCTTGCGGAACGCCATTTCGACCGACATGCCGGACTCGATGCAGATCAGCAGCAGGTCGAGTGCGTCGGGGAAGGCGCGCTTGATCGATAGCTGGCGCTTGGAAATCGCATTCTTGAGGAACAGCATGGGCGCCTGAAGGCCGAGATAGGCCGCGCCGATGCAGATGCCGATCTTGATCGGCATCGACTGCTGCATATGCGCGATCAGGAACACGTAGATGATCGAGCCGACGAACAGCACGAGCGGAGCCACCATGCGGGCGAAGAGGAAGGTGATGTAGGGCGCCTGGCCGCGATAGCCCGCCATGATGAGCTTGTCGCGCGCGGCTTCCTGCGCGAGCCATTTGGTGAGGTTGAAGTCCTCGACGACTCGGGAGACGACCTGCTTCGGCGTTTGGCGCAGCGAGACCTTCTCGCTCTTGTTGAGACGCTCGCGCTCGCGCTGGCGGATGCGTTCGCGCTCGCTCGCCACCGCCTTCATGCGCTTGGCGAGGCCTTCGCCGGCGAAAAGCGGCATCACCAGCGTATACACGGTGGCGCTGGCGGCGATGGCCGCCAGCAGCATGGTCATGAAGCGGACATCATGCAGTTTCGAAACGAGGAATTCGACCATACGGCACCGTCAGAAATCGAAATTGATCATCTTCTTCATCACCATGATGCCGATCGACATCCAGACGACGCAGCCGACCAGCATGAGCTGGCCGGTCGGATGGGTCCAAAGCAGCGAGATGTAGTGCGGAGTCGTGAGATACACGAGGAACATCACGATCGGCGGCAGCGAACCGATGATGCCGGCCGAGGCCTTGGCCTCCATCGACATCGCCTGGATCTTTTCCTTCATCTTCTTGCGGTCGCGCAGCACCTTGGAGAGGTTGCCGAGCGCTTCGGAGAGGTTGCCGCCGGATTTTTGCTGGATCGAGATGACGATGCCGAAGAAGTTGGCTTCCGGCAGCGGCATGCGCTCGTAGAGACGCGAGCAGGCCTCGCCGAGCGGCATGCCGATCGCCTGGGTCTCGATGATGGCCAGGAACTCGCTGCGCAGCGGCTCAGGCGAGTCGGCGGCGACGACCTTGATCGATTCGAACAGTGGCAGGCCCGCCTTGATGCCGCGAACGATCACGTCGACCGCATCGGGCAGCGCCGCCAGGAATTTGTTTTCGCGTCGCTTCTTCAGGAAGCCCAGCGCCCAGCGTGGCAGGCCGAAGCCGCCGGCGAAGGCAAGACCGGCGGCGCCAAGCAGGCCGCCGCCGACGAACAGGGCGATCGCGAACAGCACTCCCGCCACGACGGCGGACACGATCCAGAATTTCTGTGGCGTCCAGTCGAGCCCTGCCTGCGACAGGCGAACACCGAGCGGGACGCTCTTCTCCTGCTGGCGCCGCGCCTCGAGATCCTTGAGCGACGTCTCGACCTGCTCGCGGCGCGACCGCTGGCTCTTTTCGGTCTGCTTGGCCGCGGGCGCATCGGCGCGCGCGATCGAGGCGCGGCGGTTTTCCGCCTTCCGCTCTCCGGACAGGAGCGGATAAAGAAACACCCAGGCGATGCCGCCGACGGCGGCAGTGGCGAGGAAGGCGAGGGCAAGGACCTGCATGTTCATGGCTGCGCCGATCTGCTCATGTCTTCGGCGCGACTTCCGCCGCATCGAGCGCGGCGGCAAGGCGCTTCTCGTCGCCGTAATAGCGCGCACGCTCCCAGAATTTCGGGCGGCCGATGCCGGTCGAGCGGTGCCGGCCGATGATCTTGCCGTTGGCGTCCTCGCCGACCATGTCGTAGAGGAAGATGTCCTGGGTGATGATGGTGTCGCCTTCCATGCCCATCACCTCGGTGATGTGCGTGATGCGGCGCGAGCCGTCGCGCAGGCGCGCGGCCTGGACGATGACGTCGATCGAAGCGCAGATCATCTCGCGGATGGTGCGCGAGGGCAGTGAGAAGCCGCCCATCGTGATCATGGATTCGCAGCGCGACAGCGCTTCGCGCGGGTTGTTGGCGTGGAGCGTGCCCATCGAGCCGTCATGGCCGGTGTTCATGGCCTGGAGCAGGTCGAACGCCTCGGGTCCGCGGACTTCGCCGACGATGATGCGTTCGGGGCGCATACGCAGGCAGTTGCGCACCAGTTCGCGCATGGTGACCTGGCCTTCGCCCTCGATGTTGGGTGGACGGGTTTCGAGTCGCACCACGTGCGGCTGCTGGAGCTGGAGCTCGGCCGCGTCCTCGCAGGTGATGATGCGCTCGTCGTGCTCGATGTAGTTGGTCAGGCAGTTGAGCAGCGTGGTCTTGCCGGAGCCGGTGCCGCCGGAGATCAGCACGTTGCAGCGGACGCGGCCGATGATCTGGAGGATTTCCGCGCCCTCCGGCGAGATCGCGCCGAACCTGACCAGCTGATCCAGCGTCAGCTTGTCCTTCTTGAATTTTCGGATGGTGAGCGTGGGCCCGTCGATCGACAGCGGCGGCACGATGGCGTTGACGCGGGAGCCGTCGGCGAGGCGCGCGTCGCAGATCGGCGAGGATTCGTCGACGCGCCGGCCGACCTGGCTGACGATGCGCTGGCAGATGTTGAGGAGCTGCTGGTTGTCGCGGAAGCGGATGCCGGTGCGCTGGATCTTGCCGGCGACCTCGATGTAGACGGTGTCGGCGCCGTTGACCATGATGTCGGCGATATCGTCGCGCGACAGCAGAGGCTCCAGCGGACCGTAGCCGAGAACGTCGTTGCAGATATCGTCGAGCAGCTCTTCCTGCTCGGCGATCGACATCACGATGTTCTTGATCGCGATGATCTCGTTGACGATGTCGCGGATTTCCTCGCGCGCGGACTCGGAGTCGAGCTTGGCGAGCTGGGCGAGGTCGATGGCCTCGATCAGCGCACCGAAGATCGTCGCCTTGACCTCGTAGTAATTGTCCGAGCGACGGGATTCCATGGCCGGCGCCGGCCGGGCGGGGGCAAGCGGCGGCGAGGCGACGGCCGGCGGGGGCGGCGCGCGCGACACCGCGGGCGCCGGAGCCTGGGCAGGCTCTGGCGCCACGGCGCCGGGCTTGGGAGCCCGAGTATCGGTGTCTGTTCCGCTACGCTTACCGAACACTTAACAACTCCATGCGGCGGCTTATTTTCCCCGCAACTTATCAATCAGGGGTGAAAGCAGGGACGACTTTTGCTTCTTCGTCTCGCTGCGGCCGGTCAGGCGCTGGGCGATCTGAAGGAACATCTCGATCGACTTGTGGTTGGCGGAGATCTCCGCGATCATCTGGCCGTTGTTGGCCGCCGAGCCGAAGATCTGCGGTTCGAACGGGATCGAGACGACCGGCGGGCTCTCGATCGCCTTGGCGAACTCGGCGGCGGCAATTTCGGGCCGTTTCGGGACGCCGACCTGGTTCAGGCAGTAGAGCGGGGGCCGGTCGTTGGGCCGCGAGGCCTTCAGCAGATCGAACAGGTTCTTGGTGTTGCGCAGATTGGCGAGATCAGGCGCTGCCACGATCAGGATGTCGTCCGCCCCGATCAGGGCGCGCTTGGTCCAGCCCGACCATTGATGCGGAACGTCGAGAACGATGCACGGCATGGTGGAGCGCAGCGTGTCGAACACGGCATCGAAGGCGTCGGTGCCGAAATCATAGACCCGGTCGAGCGTCGCCGGCGCCGCCAGCAGACTGAGATGGTCGGTGCATTTCGACAGCAGGCGGTCGATGAAGGCGGTGTCGACGCGATCCGGCGAGAACACGGCATCCGCAATACCTTGCGGCGGGTCCTGGTTGTAGTCGAGCCCGGCGGTGCCGAAGGCGAGGTCGAGATCGGCGACGACCGAGTCCATTGCGAGGTCGCGCGCGATCGCCCAGGCGACGTTGTGGGAGATGGTGGACGCGCCGACGCCGCCCTTGGCGCCGACCACGGCAATGATGCGGCCGACCGCCTTGGCTTCGGGCGCCGAGAACAGGTTGCAGATCGAGCGCACGACGTCGATCGCGCCGACCGGCGCGAGCACGTAGTCGCTGACGCCGCGGCGCACCAGCTCGCGGTAGAGCGTGACGTCGTTGATGCGGCCGATCACGACCACGCGGGTGCCGGCGTCGCAGACCGTGGCGAGATGGTCGAGGCCGGTCAGAAGATCGTTGCGGCCGTCGCTCTCGAGCACGATCACGTTCGGCGTCGGCGCCGAGCGGTAGGCTTCGATCGCGGCCGCCATGCCGCCCATCTGGATCTTCAGATGGGCCTTGCCGAGACGACGGTCTTCGCCGGCCGACTGCACCGCGGCAGCGGTCTCGACGGTCTCGCAGAAAGCCTGGACCGACACGCGCGGCGAGGGAGCAATATGCTCCTCGACCGGCGTCGGCGCCTCGGGCTGCTCTTCTTGAGTCTGGCGAGCGTAGCTGATCATTTGCCGGTGTCGCTGAGTTTGGCCTTGTCGGCCTCAGGATAGATGGTCGTCGTCGTCGTTCCCTTGCGATACTTCTCGAAGGCCGTGGTGCGACGCGCCGTATAGGACGGCGTTTCAGTCCGCGGCTGCTCGAGGTCCGACGGATTGTCGATCATCGCCGCCATGTTGCGCTGATAGGCGCAGCCGTAATTGTAATAGTCCTTGTTCTCGAACCAGCTCTTGTTCTTCATCGAGGGGCCGATGTCGTCGGGCCACAGGCCACAGGGACCGGCGACCGCGGCGATCTTGGAATAAGTGAGCCGGATCGGCGGCAGGAAGCGCCTGTCTTCCGGCTGGTAGGGGCGAATGTTGACGCCGCGCGGCGGAACCCCCGCGCCCGCCAGCATCGCCTGGATCTCGCGCATCGTCTCCGCGACCGGACGTGCGTTGGGCGTGCCGGACGGCACGTCGATGCGGATGGCGCCGGTACCTTCGTGCAGCCAGGCCGAGGCGACGCCCATCACGTCGGCGCGCTGGGCGGCGGTCAATCCGCCGCGGGCGTGGCCGACGAAGACGACGATCGAGCGGTTCTGCTCCTCGATCGCGATCGGGTGGCGCTGCTTGTAATCGTCGGGGATGGAGGCCGTGACCGCTTCGTTGTGCTGGCAGCCGCCGAGGGCGAGCGCCATGCCGACGAGCGCGCCACCGAAACGGATGGCGCGTTTGCGAATCTGGGGTGGTGCTGTGATCATCGTGAAATCCCCGTTCCGCCTCAGTCGGTAATGAAGCCGTAGGTGCCGCGGTAGTTCTTGGCCGGTTCGGTCCGGCCGGGCACGCCGTAGATGCGGTTGATATTGCCGATCAGCTCGGCCTGCGGATCCGCGGGCGCGGCGAAGCCGTCATCCGGCCGCGACAGGTCCTTTGGCGACGTCGCGCGAACGACATAAGGTGTCACGATCACCACCAGCTCGGTCGAGTTGTTGACGAAGTCACGGCTGCGGAACAGCGTGCCGAGGATCGGGAGCTGCATCAGTCCCGGCAATCCGTTGACCGCCTGCTTGGTCTGCTGCTGGATCAGACCGGCCATGGCCATCGCGCCGCCGGAGGGAATTTCCAGCGAGGTTTCGGCGCGGCGGGTCTTGATCGAGGGCACGGTCAGCGAGTTCACCGAGTTCGAGGTCACGGCCTGCGACAGCGTGATCGAATTTTCGTTCGACAGTTCCGAGACCTCGGTCATCACGCGCAGGCTGATCTTGCCCTCGCTCAGCACGATCGGGGTGAAGTTGAGCGAGATACCGAACTTCTTGAAGCTGATCTGGGTGGTACAGACATGCGTGGTGGGATCGCACGCATAGCCCGCCGGTACCGGGAATTCGCCGCCGGCGATGAAGGTCGCGGACTCACCGGAGATCGCGGTCAGGTTCGGTTCGGCCAGCGTCCGGATCACGCCGGCGCTCTCCATCGCGCGCAGGGTGGCCTGCACCGACGGCGTCGCGCCGAACTTCGTGGTCAGAGCGTTGCCGTCCACCAGATTCTTGCCGAGAGCCGTGAAGGGGTTGGAGTTGGTGAAGCTCACCACCGAGGTGCCGTAGTTCAGGTTCGCGGTGAGATCGATGCCAAGCTGCTTGATGATGGTGCGCGCGACTTCGGCGACGGTCACCTTCAGCATGACCTGGTCGCGGCCGCGGACCACGATCGAGTTCACCACCTTTTCGGCGCCGCCGGCGAGGCGCGCGGCGAGATCATTGGCCTGCTGCGCTTCCAGCGGGTTCGCCGCCGAGCCGGTCAGGACGACACCGTCGCCGAGGCCGTCGATCTGGATGTCGGAATTGGGCAGGACCTGCTTGAGCGCGGCGCGCAGGCCGTTGAGGTCGCGCTTGACCGCGATGTCATAGGCCGCGATCTGCTGGCCGGCGGAATCGAAGAACACGATGTTGGTCTGGCCGACCGAGGCACCGATGATGTAGGCGCGCTGCGACGAGCGGACCACCGCATTGGCGATCTTGGGATCGGCGACGAGCACGTCCTTGATGTCGCGCGGCAGGTCGATCACGATCGACTTGCCGACGCCGAGCGAGAGGAAGCGCGCGTTCAACTGGCCATCGGCCCCGACCTGCGCCACGGGACGGTAGTCGGCGGCGATCGCCGGGGTGAGCACCGGGTTGAGCGTCAGCGCAAAGGCGGCCGAAAACGACAGGGCGCGGACCATCGAGGTTCGCATCGTCGCCAAATCTGCCCTGCATTTCATATCGACAGTCCTCATCGTGCCTTCGCCGTCGCGCTTGGGATGCCGTAGCGAATGATCGAAACGCCATCGCGCTTCGCGGAATCATCGAGCGTGATCTCGCTCATCTTGACGTCGGCGATGCTGCGCAGCGCCAGCGACAGCGTGCCGCTCTGCCGGGCCGCGGAGAGCGTCGCCGTCTGCGCGGGATTGAGCTCGAGCGTGACGGTCTTGCCCACCACGGTGTTCTGGCCGTCCTTTTCCTTCGGCGCCTGGTCGATGGCCAGCACGCGGACATTGGCCAGGATGATCTCGGACGTGACGATGTCCTGGGCGCCGGAGCTCTGGTCGGCGTTCTTGAGGCGGCGTGTCAGAAGCACGTCGACGCGGTCGTTGGGCAGGATGAAGCCGCCCGCGCCGGTCTCCGGCGAGATCTCGGTCGAGATCGCGCGCATGCCGGTCGGCAGGATCGCCGCCATGAAGCCGGAGCCCTCGGCCCTGACCAGCTTCTGGTCGCGGATCGGCTCACCCTGGATGAAGGGCGCGCGGGCGATCGAGCCGATGACCTGGGTTGCGCCCTCGGGGCGTTCGTTGCGGCGGATGAAGGTGGCGCTGGCGGTTGCAGCCGGCCAGGTCTGCCATTGCACGTCTTCCGGCTTCACGGTCTGGCCGAGGCCGATGTCGTTCTTGGCGACCAGGACGTCGACGGTCGGAAGCTGTGCGACCGGAGCCGCCGGTGGCGGCGCAGAGTCCGAGCCGCTCGCCAGGTACGCGGCGACACCGCCGGCGCAGATGGCGACCGTCAGGACGACAATGCGTGCCCTATTCATACGCTTCACTTTCCACAAAACGCCGCGACGCAGCCGCCGCCGTCATCGGCAGTTGACCAGCTATTCGTCAAAGCATGGTTAATGAGGCGTATCTAAATCGGCTTAACGCCGGCTTACCCGGTGCGTTCAGCGCAGTGCGAGGTGAGCGAGGTCGATCGCCTTCACCCATTCGGTCTCCGGATAGACCATCAGCGCGCCGAGCGTGAGCGCGATGCCGTAAGGAATGCCGCTCTCCTTGTCGTGCAGCCGTGCCAACCAGGCCTGGCCCGCCAGCCCGTAAGGCAATGGCCATTGCCGGAACTGGAGCAGGAGCAGCGTCAGGGCTCCGCCGAACAGCGAAGCGTAGAGCAGGAAATCCATCAATTGCGCGAAGCCGAACCAGAGCGCGACCGAAGCCGCGACCTTGGCGTCGCCGCCGCCCATCCAGCCCATCGCAAAGCAGCCGAAGGCCACGACGAGGAGCAGTGCGCCGGCGCCGACATGGCTCAGCATCTCGTAAGGTGCCATGCCACCGGCGAACGCGAGCACGAAGAAGCCCGCGATCAGCGCCAGCGACACGCGGTTCGAGATGGTCATCGTGAAGAGATCGCTCGCGGCGGCGAAGGCCATCAGGGCCGGGAAGAGCAGAAGGCGCGCAAGGTCGAGGATCATGGGCGGCGTCTTGAGCTTGGGTTCATCGCGGGATCGGAGTGTCGCCGCATGCTAGCCGGCAGTGCTAAACAAACCGACAACGGCGGCAGCGGCGCTGCGCGCAGGAACCTGCCGGAGGCGCACTCACCAGATGCTGGCAATGCGCGCGGCGAGGACGGCCGTCGCGAGCAGCAGCGCAAGGCAAACCCAGTACGCCGGCGAAGAGGCCTCGGCCGCCTCCGCCTCGCTCGCCGCAACCGCGGCTTCGGTTCTGTACTCGCGCAACGCCACTGGAACTCGCCGCATTCAGAAAAACAAAGGCCCCGGAGGTCCGGGGCTTTTGCCGTCGTTGGTCGGTCGCTTACTTCAGCGAGGAGCTGATCGAGCCGAACTTGGTGTTCAGCGAGCTGCCGAGGTTGTTGACGACGGTGATGATGGCCAGTGCGATGCCGGCGGCAATCAGGCCGTATTCGATGGCGGTGGCGCCGGATTCATCCTTCGCGAAACGCGCAATCAGGTTCTTCATGAACTAAACTCCGTCTGGGGTGTGATCGCCTCGTTCGGCGCTGTGCTTGACGCGCTAAACATGAGAGCCGAGCTCTTTCGGTAGAGTTAATTCGATCGGGCAAACCCGCTTCCCGCCCGATGCTTTTGCCCAGAGTGAATTTGGCCTTAAGGACGCAATCGAAATTCTTCCTGTTCCAAATGCGCCTCAAGCGCGCCGTGGACTTCACCCTCCCTTAAATTTCGCGGAGTAGGCATAAGCGGGATCAGAAGTCCGGAAGAGAGGCGATGATGTCGAGCCTGCCCATGCAAGTCGCCTTGATGCTCGGCGAGACCATCCAGAAGATGGTCCCCGTCACCTTCGTGCTCGCAGCGGTCTTCACCGTGCTCGAGCATTTCTGGGCCTGCAATCCCGGCGCGCCGTGGTGGCGCAAGCGCGAGATCCTCACCGACATCTGCTACTGGTTCTTCGTTCCGGTGTTCGCCCGCACCATGCGGATCGGACTCCTGATCGTCGGTGCCGGTGCCGTCTTCAACATCCACGACGCCGACGACCTGATCGCCTTCTACGACAATGGCCATGGCCCGCTGGCGCAGTTGCCGCTGTGGGTGCAGGCGATACTGTTCCTGGTGCTGTCTGACTTCATGCTGTACTGGCTGCACCGGCTGTTCCACGACGGCGGATTCTGGAAGTACCACGCCATTCATCATTCGTCGGAGGAGATCGGGTGGATTTCCGCGGCCCGCTTCCATCCCGTCAATCTCATGCTCGGGACGATCGGCGTCGACGTCGTGTTGCTGATGGCCGGCATCTCCCCGAACGTCATGATCTGGCTCGGTCCGTTCACCACCTTCCATTCGGCCTTCGTGCACGCCAACCTGAACTGGACCTTCGGACCGTTCAAATATGTGCTGGCGACGCCGGTGTTCCACCGCTGGCACCACACCGCGCTCGAAGAGGGCGGTGACACCAATTTTGCCGGGACGTTTCCGATCTGGGACGTGCTGTTCGGCACCTTCCGCATGCCGGAGGGAAAACTGCCACAGGACTACGGCAAGGACGAAGCGACCATGCCGAAGGAGATCGGGGGTCAGCTCGCCTATCCGTTCCGCCAGTAACGGACCTCCTGAGGCAGCAAAACGCCCAGTCCGTTCAAACAATAGTCGGCGAGTTTGCGGAACGTTCACGAATTAAGGGCAGGTTAGCCGGGTCGGGCACCGGCTCCGCTGTGTATCGAATCGCTTCTGCCGGTTTGTGACGTCCCGGGGGTAAGAGTATGCGTAAAGAGTTGCTGCGCCGTCATGCGCGCGTTTGTCTTCTGGTTGCGGCTGCGGTGCTGGCATCGCCGGCCGCCAGCCTTGCCGAGGCGACCGCCGACACCATCGCCGTCAATGTCGACCAGGCCAAGCTGGTCCGGCTGCCCGGCAAGGTGGCGACCATCGTGGTCGGCAATCCCCTGATCGCCGACGTCACGCTCCAGCCAGGCGGCATGATCGTCGTGACCGGGAAGGGCTACGGTGCCACCAATTTCATCGCGCTGGACCGGGGCGGTGAGATCCTGGTCGACCGTCAGATCCAGGTCGAAGGTCCGAGCGACCGGCTCGTCACCGTCTATCGCGGGGTCGAGCGCGAGTCCTACAGCTGCATGCCGCTGTGCCAGCGTCGCGTGACGCTCGGCGACAGCGACAACTACTTCAACAACACGATGAGCCAGGCAGGTTCGTTGAGCAACAACGCCAGCGGCAACGCCGGCGCTGCCGCCAAAACGAACTAGCAAGACCGACGCGTTGTCCAGTTGCGTCCATGACAGCGCGGATGCGGCCGGTACGACCTGTTGAGTCCATCCGCTCTGTCGGACATGAAAAAAGGCCGTGCGTTGCGCACGGCCTTTTCCTTTTGCTTGCTCGCTAGAGCCGTCCGGGCCGAAGGCCCGTGGGCTCAACCGGCGGCGCGGAGGTTGTCCGCTGCGGACTTGCCGGAACGACGGTCGGCGACGATCTCGTAAGAGACCTTCTGACCTTCACGCAGCGTGCCGAGACCGGCGCGCTCGACGGCGCTGATGTGTACGAAGACATCCTGGCCGCCATCGTCGGGCTGGATGAAGCCAAAGCCCTTGGTCGCGTTAAACCACTTCACGGTTCCCATGCTCACGGGGTAGTTCCTTCTCAGATGTGCAGTGTCGAAGCCTACTTTCGCAGGCGGGTTAGATCGAGTTTCTGGAAGGGTCGTCAGCGTGTCTGAACCGGCTGTACCGGTGGATGCCAATGTCGTCCGGCCGAAAATCGATGAGTGATTTTATTGGAATTAAGGCACCAAAACAATCCTGACGTGCACGATTTTTTGATCCGCCGCGTTCGACACGGCGGATCAGCATACAGGTCAGAATTTACCTCCGCAGCCGAGATGCTGGAAGCGGATCAACGGCGGCGGAACTGGCCACCGCGCTGTCCGGGACGGGGAGGCCCGCCCACGCCACTCGGACGTTCGTCCTTGTGGCGGAAAATCAGCCGGCCCTTCTCGAGGTCGTAGGGCGACATTTCCACGGTCACGCGGTCACCCGCCAGCGTCTTGATGCGGTTCTTCTTCATCTTGCCGGCGGTGTAGGCGACGATCTCGTGCCCGGCGTCGAGCTGCACGCGGTAGCGCGCGTCGGGGAGGATTTCGGTGACCAGTCCTTCGAACTGGATCAGCTCTTCCTTAGCCATGAATTTCTCCAGGTCGTGGACGGCTAGTGCGAATAGGGTTTGCGGGTCGGTTGGCCCATCGGCCGACTCTCGCGGCGTAAAAAGGCCACGCCTTGTATCCCATCGGGCTTGCCGGCGCTATGCGCGGAACGCTGTTCCGGACGGTCGGTTGGGGAAGAATGCGTCTTACCACCGGACCGGTGGCGGCGAGACCCCTTCGAGACCTTCTGGCTACCACCGGGACGTCCGTCAACATGCCGTCCGTCACCGTGCCGACCTTCGCCGGGCCGTCCGTCGCCCTGCTTGGCGGCGCTATGGTGGCGTCCGTCGGCATGCCTTTCGTCGGTGCGTCGTCCGTCAGTGTGACGTCCCTCACCATGCCTTGCGCCTTGCGGGCGCTGGCCCGGGCGGCCCGGCCGGCCCTGTCGTTGCTGCGGCGGGGGCGGACCCGCATCGCGGCGCCCGGCGTCGGTGCGGAGATCCTCGCGCGGCAGCGCCACCTTGATCAATCGCTCGATGTCGCGGAGATAGCTCAGTTCCTCGCCGCCGGCGACCAGCGAGATCGCGGTACCGTCGGCACCGGCACGCGCGGTGCGGCCGATGCGGTGCACATAGGTCTCGGGCACGTTCGGCAGGTCGAAATTGATGACGTGGCTGATGCCGTCGACATCGATACCGCGAGCGGCGATGTCGGTGGCGACCAGGGTGCGGATCTCGCCGGAACGGAACTGGGCGAGCGTCCGCTCGCGATGGTTCTGCGACTTGTTGCCATGGATGGCGCTGGCGGCGATGCCAGCCTTCTCGAGTGTCTTCACGACCTTGTCGGCACCATGCTTGGTGCGGGTGAAGACCAGCGCGCGATTGACCGGCTCGTCCTTCAGGAGCCTGGTCAGGAAGGCGGGCTTGGCGGAGAAATCGACCTGGATGATGCGTTGGTTGATCCGCTCGGCGGTCGAGGACACCGGGGTGACCGCAACGCGGGCGGGGTCCCGCAGCATCGCGTCGGCGAGCTCGGCGATGTCCTTCGGCATGGTGGCCGAGAAGAACAGCGTCTGCCGCTTGATCGGCAGCTTGGCGACGATTTTGCGGATGTCGTTGATGAAGCCCATGTCGAGCATGCGGTCGGCCTCGTCGAGCACGAGGAATTCGACGCTTCCAAGCTTCAGTCCGTTGCTCTGCACGAGGTCGAGCAGCCGGCCGGGGGTCGCCACCAAAACCTCGAGGCCAGGCATCAGCGCGCGAACCTGGCGGCCCATCGGCACGCCGCCGATGGCGAGTGTCGAGGACAGCCGGATGTGGCGGCCGTAGGCGTTGAAGCTGTCGAGGATCTGGCCGGACAGCTCGCGGGTGGGTGAGAGCACCAGCACGCGACAGGTCTTCGGCTGCGGCTTGATGCGGTTCTCGAGCAGGCGGTGCAGGATCGGCAGCGCGAAGGACGCGGTCTTGCCGGTGCCGGTCTGGGCGATGCCGACGACGTCGCGGCCGGTCAGCGCCGTGGGAATCGTCTGGGCCTGGATGGGGGTGGGGGTGACGTAATTCTCTTCGGCGAGAGCACGCGCGATGGGTTCGGCAAGGCCGAAGTCCTGAAAGGAAGTCAAAAGATGGGTTCTTTCCATGTCGAAAGCGAGCGCCCGGCGCAATCAGCGGGGCACGCGCAATAAGGGTGTCGAATAGACACCTGCGTGTTTGGGGTGTCGGATGGCTTGATGGGATGGGGCAAGCCAGAGGCCCGGAAAGGGCTTAAGAACACGCGGCTCGCTACGACCCCTTGATTCGCAAGAGGTCTCGAACCTCCATATGGAACATTCAGGGGGCGGTTTCAAGGCAACGCGGCCTCAAACCGTGATTGCAGTGCAGAAATAGTTATGCCAGAAATTTAGACAGTGTCATTGTTTTGCTTAAAAAATATCCTGTCTGCCGCATTAGCATACATTTTATTTGCCCAAGATTTGAGCAATTGGACTGCGGCGAAAGTTGGATTGCAGCAAAATTATCTAGCCTGACCAATAGGTTGGCATGTGCCCAGCCCATGGCATGGTTCTTGCGATTCCATTAATCGCAGGCGGCCGTGGGGCCGTTTCGCAGCGTCTTTTTCACGTCTGCGTCAGGGAGATGATACATCCATGCTTAACAAATCCACTCACGATATAGCGGCGTCATTTAGCCGCCGTGGCGTTCTCGCCGCGACCGCCGGACTGATGATGGGTCTGGCTTCATTGACCGGCGCCAAGGCCGCGGACGACACCATCAAGGTCGGCGTCCTTCATTCTCTCTCCGGCACCATGGCCATCAGCGAAACCACGCTGAAGGACACCATCCTCTTCCTGATCGACGAGCAGAACAAGAAGGGCGGCGTGAACGGCAAGAAGCTCGAGGCCGTCGTCGTCGATCCCGCTTCGAACTGGCCGCTGTTCGCAGAAAAGGCGCGCGAGCTGATCACCAAGGACAAGGTTGCGGTCGTATTCGGCTGCTGGACCTCGGTGTCGCGCAAATCGGTGCTCCCGGTGTTCAAGGAGCTGAACAGCATCCTGTTCTACCCCGTGCAGTACGAGGGCGAGGAGAGCGAGCGCAACGTGTTCTACACGGGTGCTGCGCCGAACCAGCAGGCGATCCCCGCCGTCGACTATCTGATGAAGGACGAGAAGGTGAAGCGCTGGGTGCTCGCGGGCACCGACTACGTCTATCCGCGCACCACCAACAAGATCCTGGAGGCCTACCTGAAGTCGAAGGGTGTCGCCCAGGAAGACATCATGATCAACTACACGCCGTTCGGTCATTCCGACTGGCAGACGATCGTGGCCGACATCAAGAAGTTCGGCTCGGCCGGCAAGAAGACCGCGGTGGTCTCGACCATCAACGGCGACGCCAACGTCCCCTTCTACAAGGAGCTCGGCAACCAGGGCATCAAGGCCAAGGACATCCCGGTGGTCGCGTTCTCGGTGGGTGAGGAAGAGCTCGCCGGTATCGACACCAAGCCGCTGGTCGGCCATCTCGCCGCCTGGAACTACTTCGAGTCGATCAAGAACCCGGCGAACGAGAAGTTCATCAAGGACTGGCAGACCTACACCAAGAACCCGAAGCGCGTGACTAACGATCCGATGGAAGCGCACGTGATCGGCTTCAACATGTGGGTGAAGGCCGTCGAGAAGGTGAAGTCGACCGATCCGGACAAGGTGATCGACGCGCTCCCCGGCATCGAGGCGCCGAACCTGACCGGCGGCGTGTCGAAGATGCTGCCGAACCACCACATCACCAAGCCGGTGTTCATCGGCGAGATCAAGGGTAACGGCCAGTTCGACGTGGTCTGGAAGACCCCGAGCCTCGTTGCCGGCGACGCCTGGTCGAAGGAGCTCGAGGGCTCCAAGGACCTGGTCGGCGACTGGGTCGGCAAGAAGTGCGGCAACTTCAACACCAAGACCAACAAGTGCCTCGGCTCAGGCTCCTGATCCGGATCTGACGTTTGATTGCACGACGGGAGAAGACGGCTATTCCGCCGCCTTCTCCCCACTTCTGCCGGGGTGATCCACAGTGCCAACCAATTTATCCGCTCGTCTCTCGACCTTTGTCCTCTCGTTATTCCTGATCGCGTTCGCACTGCCGGCCCTTGCCGGTCCATTCGAGGAGGCGGTCGCCAAATTCGCCAATGACGATTACTCCGACACGGAAGAGGCGATCGGCGTGGTCGCGAGCAGCGGCAACAAGCTGGCTTTCCCCATCATCAGCGCGCTCCAGGACGGCCGTCTCATGGCCGATCCTGATAGCAAGAAGGTTTACGTCACCGGTGCCGACGGCAAGTCGATCGATGCCGCGACCGGCGAGCCCGTCGCCAGCGTTCCCGACACCGCGAGCGCGGTCCGCCTCAACAACCGCCTGCGCCGCAGCGTCGATGCCGCGATCGGCAGCCTGACGCTCCAGTCGCCGGACGTCGGAACGCGCCTGCAGGCCGCGCAATCCGTTTTCAAGTCGCATGAGGAGACCGCGCTCGAGGCGGTCGATGGCGCGTTCGCCAAGGAAACCAACAAATCGGTCAAGGCTGCGCTCGGCGAAGCCCGCGCGGCCATCCTGCTGTTCAAGTCCGATGCCACCGAGGTCGAGAAGCTCGAGGCGGTCGCCACCCTCAAGGCGCGCGGCGACCAGGAGGCGATGGCGCTGCTCACCGGCATGGGCGACCAGCCGGCCTCGGTAACCAAGGCCGCCGCGAGCGCGATCGGCTCGATCCAGTCTTCGCTCGCGGTCTGGTCCACGGTACAGAATGCCTGGTACGGCCTCTCGCTCGGCTCGGTGCTGCTGCTCGCCGCGATCGGGCTCGCCATCACCTTCGGCGTCATGGGCGTCATCAACATGGCCCATGGCGAGATGGTGATGATCGGCGCCTACACCACCTTCGTGGTACAGGAGGTGATCCGCACGCGCTACCCCGCACTCTTCGATTATTCGCTCTTGATCGCCGTGCCGCTCGCCTTCCTCGTCGCCGGCGGCATTGGCGTGCTGATCGAGCGCAGCATCATCCGCTTCCTCTACGGCCGTCCGCTGGAGACCCTGCTCGCAACCTGGGGCCTGTCGCTGGTGCTGCAGCAGGCGGTGCGCACCATGTTCGGCCCGACCAACCGCGAGGTCGGCAATCCCTCCTGGATGAGCGGCGCGTTCGAGCTCGGCCAGATCACCATCACCTATAACCGGCTCTGGATCCTCGTCTTCACGCTCGCCGTGTTCGCCATCCTGCTCGCGATGCTGCGCTACACCGCGCTTGGCCTCGAGATGCGCGCGGTGACGCAGAACCGCCGCATGGCGGCCTCGATGGGCATTGCAACCTCGCGCGTCGACGCGCTGACCTTCGGCCTCGGTTCCGGCATTGCCGGCATCGCCGGCGTGGCGCTGTCGCAGATCGACAATGTCAGCCCCAATCTCGGCCAGAGCTACATCATCGACAGTTTCATGGTCGTGGTGTTCGGCGGCGTCGGTAATCTCTGGGGGACCCTCGTGGGCGCGTTCACGCTCGGCATCGCCAACAAGTTCCTGGAGCCAGTCGCCGGCGCCGTGCTCGGCAAGATCGCGATCCTCGTTCTCATCATCCTGTTCATTCAAAAGCGGCCGCGCGGCCTGTTCGCGCTCAAGGGCCGTGCGGTGGAAGCATGACCCCCCACATGCTGACCAAGTCGCTGGACCGCGGCGCGACGATCTTTCTCGCCATCGTCGCGGCCTGCGGCATCCTCATCCCGCTCTCCAACCTGCTGCTGCCCGCGGGCTCGGTCCTGCAGGTGCCGACCTATCTGGTCGCGCTCTGGGGCAAATATGTCTGCTACGCGATCCTCGCGCTTTCGATCGACCTGATCTGGGGCTATTGCGGCATCCTCTCGCTCGGCCACGGCGCCTTCTTCGCGCTCGGCGGCTACGCGATGGGCATGTACCTGATGCGGCAGATCGGCACCCGCGGCGTCTACGGCAATCCGATCCTGCCCGACTTCATGGTGTTCCTGAACTATTCGAAACTGCCCTGGTACTGGTACGGCTTCGACATGTTCTGGTTCGCGGCGCTGATGGTGCTGGTCGCGCCCGGCCTGCTCGCCTTCTGCTTCGGCTGGCTCGCCTTCCGCTCTCGCGTCACCGGCGTGTACCTGTCGATCATCACGCAGGCGATGACCTATGCGCTGCTGCTCGCCTTCTTCCGCAATGATTTCGGCTTCGGCGGCAACAACGGCCTGACCGACTTCAAGGACATCCTCGGCTTCAACGTGCAGGCCGAGGGCACCCGCGCCGCGCTGTTTGCGCTGAGCTGCCTGGCGCTGATCCTGAGCTTCCTGATCTGCCGCTCCGTCGTGTCCTCCAAGCTCGGCAAGGTTCTGATCGCAATCCGCGATGCGGAATCGCGCAGCCGGTTCCTCGGCTACCGCGTCGAATCCTACAAGCTGTTCGTGTTCACGTTGTCGGCCTGCATGGCCGGCGTTGCCGGTGCGCTCTACGTGCCGCAGGTCGGCATCATCAACCCGAGCGAATTCGCACCCGGCAACTCGATCGAGGCGGTGATCTGGGTCGCGGTCGGCGGCCGCGGTACGCTGATCGGCGCTGCACTCGGCGCCGTCGTCGTCAACTACGCAAAAACGTTCTTCACCTCGGGCATGCTCGCGCCCTACTGGCTGTTCATGCTAGGCGCGCTGTTCATCCTGGTGACGCTGCTGCTGCCCAAGGGCATCGTCGGCACCTTCAACGCCTGGTGGGAGTCGTCGAAGGAAAAGCGCGCGGCGACCAGCGCGAGCGCCGCGGCCGAAGATGGCGTCACCGAACCCAAAATGGCGGAGTAGGCGCAATGAACGTCATGGACACCCGCGCGACCTCCGCGATGCTCTATCTCGACGGCGTGCACGTCTCGTTCGACGGCTTCCATGCCATCAACAATCTGTCGCTGACGCTCGCGTCCGGCGAAATGCGCGCCATCATCGGCCCGAACGGCGCCGGCAAGACCACGATGATGGACATCATCACCGGCAAGACCAAGCCCGACGAGGGCACGGTGCTGTTCGACGGCGTCACCGATTTGACGCGTCTGGACGAGACCCGTATCGCCGAGCTCGGCATCGGCCGGAAATTCCAGAAGCCGACCGTGTTCGAGAGCCAGACCGTGCAGGACAACCTCCTGCTCGCGCTCAATGTCGACCACAGCGTCAAGGGCACGCTGTTCTGGCGCGGCAGCAGGGCGGAGTCCGAGCGGATCGACAAGGTGCTGGAGACGATCCGTCTCACCGAGGCGCGCAACCGCCTCGCCGGCAGCCTCAGCCACGGTCAGAAGCAGTGGCTCGAGATCGGCATGCTGCTGGCGCAGGATCCGAAGCTGCTGCTCGTCGACGAGCCCGTCGCGGGCATGACCGACGTCGAGACGCATCTCACCGCCGAGCTGCTCAAGGAGATCAACAAGACCCACACCGTGATGGTCGTCGAGCACGACATGACGTTCGTGCGCGAGCTTGGCGTCAAGGTCACCTGCCTGCATGAAGGCACCGTGCTCGCGGAAGGGACCATCGACCAGGTCTCGTCCAACGAGCGGGTCATCGAAGTCTATCTGGGACGCTGAGCAATGCTTGAGGTCAAGGACATCAACCTGTTCTACGGCGCGGCGCAGGCGCTGCGCGGCGTCTCCATCGCCGCAGAGCCCGGCAAGGTGACGTGCGTGCTCGGGCGCAACGGCGTCGGCAAGACCTCGCTGTTGCGCGCCATGGTCGGCCAATATCCGATCTCCTCGGGCGCGATCGTGCTCGACGGCAGCGACATCACGGGCCTCAAGCCCTATGAGCGGGCGCGCAAGGGCATCGGCTTCGTGCCGCAGGGCCGCGAGATATTTCCGCTGCTGACGGTCGAGGAGAACCTCAAGACCGGCTTCGGTCCGCTCAAGCGCGAGGACAGGCACATCCCGGACGACGTGTTCTCGCTGTTCCCGGTGCTGCAATCCATGCTCGGCCGGCGCGGCGGCGACCTCTCCGGCGGCCAACAGCAGCAGCTCGCGATCGGGCGTGCGCTGGTGATGCGGCCAAAGCTGCTCCTGCTCGACGAGCCGACCGAGGGCATCCAGCCGTCGATCATCAAGGACATCGGTCGCGCCATCTCTTACTTGCGTAACCTCGGCAACATCGCCATCGTGCTGGTCGAACAATATCTCGACTTTGCCTGCGAACTCGGCGACAGTTTCGCCGTGATGGATCGTGGCGCGGTGAAGTTCTCCTGCGACCGATCCAATCTCGATCCGGCCGAAATCAGCCGCCAGATGGCGCTGTAATCCGAAAATTTCTGCCGCGGCCGGCTGGGGAGACGGATGCGCAGCGACGCTCTAACGACATCTTCGGTTTTCGAGGCGAACCGCGCCCGTGGCGCGGTGCGCTTCGACGTCCATGCGCGCGATGGCGTGACGCGGCGTGGCGTCTTGCATGAGTCCGGCTCCCTGCGCGTGCGCTTTCCCTCGCCGGAGGGCGAGGGGCTCTCCGGCGTGTTCGTCAACACGGCCGGCGGCGTTGCCGGCGGAGACAGTTTTGACATCGAGATCGCGGCAGGCCAGGGCTCGCGCCTGACATTGACCACGGCTGCGGCCGAGAAGGTCTATCGCGCGCCAGGGGCGGCGGCGCAGCTCAATATCGCCTTGAAGGTCGCCGCAGGCGCGCATCTTGGCTGGTTACCCCAGGAGACGATCCTGTTCGATCGCGCCCGGGTCCATCGTCGTTTCGACATCGAGCTCGACGAGGCCGCCTCGCTTCTGCTTTGCGAGATCGTCGTGTTCGGCCGCACCGCCATGGGCGAGCGGATGGAGCAGGGCGAGTTCATTGATCGCTGGCGGCTGCGTCGTGGTGGCAAGCTGGTGTTCGCCGAAACCGTCAGGCTCGACGGCAATATCGGTGCGAAACTTGGGCGATCAGCGGTGGCCAAGGGTGGTGCCGCGATCGGTACGGCGCTGATCGTCCCCGGCGACGAGCCGCTGATCGAGCGTATCCGCGAGGCCTCGGAGTCGTTCGCCGGCGAGGTCGGAATCTCCGCCTGGAATGGCTTTGCAATGGCGCGGTTCTGTGCCCAAGATGCCGCGCGCTTGCGCGCCGACATGATGGCGGTGCTGGCGCGGACCGGCGCGGCGCTGCCGCGGCTGTGGCTGAGTTGATGGCCGCTGAATTGATGCATTGAACGGAAGAGATGCTGCATGAACCTGTCTCCCCGCGAAAAGGACAAGCTCCTGATCTCGATGGCGGCCATCGTCGCCCGCCGCCGGCTGGATCGCGGCGTCAAGCTCAACCATCCCGAGGCGATCGCGATCATCTCCGACTTCATCCTCGAAGGCGCGCGCGACGGCCGCACCGTCGCCGAGTTGATGCAGTCCGGCGCGCAGGTCCTCACCCGCGACCAGGTGATGCCGGGCATCCCCGAGATGATCCACGACATCCAGGTCGAGGCGACGTTTCCGGACGGCACCAAGCTCGTCACCGTGCACGAGCCGATCAGGTAGGAGCGCAAATGATCCCCGGCGAACTCTTCATCCAGGACGGCGAGATCGAGCTCAATGCCGGCCGCAAGACCGTGACGCTGACGGTGGCCAACACCGGCGACCGCCCGATCCAGGTTGGCTCGCACTACCATTTCTTCGAGACCAACCCGGCGCTGAAGTTCGACCGCAAGAAAGCCCGCGGCATGCGCCTCGACATCGCCGCCGGCACCGCCGTCCGCTTCGAGCCCGGCCAGACCCGCGACGTCCAGCTCGTCGCCGTGGCGGGGAAGAAAACCATCTACGGTTTTCGTGGCGACGTGATGGGGAAGCTGTGATTCGAGGTGAGGTGAGCACGCCGGTCGGGCTCCCTCCCCCCTTGCGGGGGAGGGTTGGGGAGAGGGGTGAGTCACGAACTCTGACCGAAGCTATTTTGCGGCGCTGCGTCGATCGCGGATGTTGTCAACGAGGAGCATCGTGATCGTCATGCTCCCCGCCGTCCGCCTTATCTCGGAAGCCGCTGAGCTGGCTGCGCGCCGGCACAACGGCATGGCGCGCAAGGGGCGTGGCCAGGAGCCTTACATCAATCATCTCGCCGAGGTCGCAAGCCTGCTCGCCGTCGCGACAGACGGCGCCGATGCCGAGCTTGTCGCGGCTGGCTGGCTGCATGATCTGATCGAGGACACCGAGACCACGCGTGAGGAGCTCTCACAGAAATTCTCTGACCGTGTCGCCTCCCTTGTAGTCGAGTGCACCGACGATATGAGCCTGCCGAAGGCCGAGCGGCGGCGCCGGCAGGTGATTGACGCGCCGAAGAAATCTCCCGGCGCCAAGCTGATCAAGATCGCCGACAAGATCAGCAATATCGGCGCGCGCATTCATTCCGACCCGTCCGCCGAGGAGCGCGACGATCTCGCCGACTACACGGGCTGGGCTGAGCAGGTCGTCGCCGGATGCCGTGGCGGCAATTCGTGGCTCGATGCAAGATTCGACGATGCCGTAAGAGCAGCGAGGGCTGCGCTGTGAACAACCAAGAATTCAAACGCAAACGGGGCTTGTGATGTCCGTCAAAATAAAGCGTTCCGTCTATGCCGACATGTTCGGCCCGACCACCGGCGACAAGGTCAGGCTCGCCGATACCGATCTCATCATCGAGGTCGAGAAGGATTTCACCACCTATGGCGAGGAGGTGAAGTTCGGCGGTGGCAAGGTGATCCGCGACGGCATGGGCCAGTCGCAGGTCACCAACAAGCAGGGTGCCGCCGACACCGTCATCACCAATGCGCTGATCGTCGATCACTGGGGCATCGTGAAGGCCGACGTCGCGATCAAGGACGGCATGATCTCCGCGATCGGCAAGGCTGGCAATCCCGACATCCAGCCGGGCGTCACCATCATTGTCGGCCCCGGCACCGACGTGATCGCGGGCGAGGGAAAAATCCTCACGGCCGGCGGCTTCGACAGCCACATCCATTTCATCTGTCCGCAGCAGATCGAGCACGCGCTTATGTCCGGCGTCACCTCGATGCTCGGCGGCGGCACCGGCCCGTCGCATGGCACGTTCGCCACCACCTGCACGCCGGGGCCGTGGCACATGGGGCGGATGATCCAGTCGTTCGATGCGTTCCCGGTCAATCTCGGCATCTCCGGCAAGGGCAATGCGTCGCGGCCCGCCGCGTTGGTCGAGATGATCAAGGCCGGCGCCTGTGCGCTGAAGCTGCACGAGGATTGGGGTACGACGCCGGCGGCGATCGACACCTGCCTGTCGGTGGCCGACGACTACGACATTCAGGTGATGATCCACACCGACACGCTGAACGAATCCGGCTTCGTCGAGGACACGGTCAAGGCATTCAAGGGCCGCACCATCCACGCCTTCCACACCGAGGGCGCCGGCGGCGGGCATGCGCCCGATATCATCAAGGTCGCGGGGCTGAAGAACGTGCTGCCGTCCTCGACCAATCCGACGCGGCCGTTCACCCGCAACACCCTCGACGAGCATCTGGACATGCTGATGGTGTGCCATCACCTCGATCCCTCGATCGCCGAGGACCTCGCCTTTGCCGAGAGCCGCATCCGCAAGGAGACCATCGCGGCCGAGGATATCCTGCACGATCTCGGTGCGCTCTCGATGATCTCCTCGGACTCCCAGGCCATGGGCCGCCTTGGTGAAGTCATCATCCGGACCTGGCAGACCGCGGACAAGATGAAGAAGCAGCGCGGGTCGCTCGACCAGGACAAAGGCAAGGACAACGACAATTTCCGCGTCAAGCGCTACATCGCCAAGTACACGATCAATCCCGCGATCGCGCATGGCGTGTCGAAACTGATCGGCTCCGTCGAGAAGGGCAAGCTCGCCGATCTCGTGCTGTGGTCGCCGGCCTTCTTCGGCGTCAAGCCGGACTGCATCATAAAGGGCGGCTCGATCGTCGCCGCCCCCATGGGCGATCCCAACGCCTCGATCCCGACGCCACAGCCGGTGCACTATCAGCCGATGTTCGGTGCCTTCGGCAAGGCGCGCACCGCGTCGTCGGTGGTGTTCACCTCGAAGGCGGCGGTCACCGGCGGCCTCGCGCGAAAGCTCGGCATCGACAAGAAGCTCTATGCGGTGCAGAACACCCGCGGAAAAATCTCGAAGAAGAGCATGATCCACAACGACGCCACGCCCAATATCGAGGTCGATCCCGAGACCTACGAGGTGCGCGCCGACGGCGAGCTGCTCACCTGCGCGCCCGCCGAGGTGCTGCCGATGGCGCAGCGATATTTCATGTACTGAAATAGCGTCTGGACGCATGTCCCCGGCGCATGTCCCGATTGCATGTCTTGTTGCATGTCCTGGGGCGGCGTTTCCGGTTTTGCGTTCGACCCCGCCTGGTCTAAGGTCCCGCCCGGTATCTTATCTCAGAAGAAAAGCCGGGAGGATTTCTCGTGATTTACGTCGTTGCCACCTTGACCATCAAGCCCGAGACGCGCGCCGAATTCATTGCGGCCGCCACTGCCTGCATCAAGGAAACGCGGAAGGAGCCCGGCAATATCGCCTATGATTTGCACGAGAGCGTCACCGATCCCGCCAAGATGGTGTTCGTCGAGCAGTGGGAGAATGCCGAGGCGCTGGTGCCGCATCGCGCCATGGAGCACATGAAGACGTTCGGCCGCGTCGCAGTGAAGTGTTTTACGGCGCCGCCGAAGATTGAAGTGATCACGCCCGAGAAGGTCGAGACACGGTAACGGGGTAAAAGCATGATCCGGGCGACGCAGGTTAAGGGACAGCACGGCTTCACGGAGACGCCGGCGGATACGGTGGTGCTCGATTTCGACGACCGGCACCGCCGTCGCATGGCGATGACGGGGACGCGGGGCCTCGAATTCCTGCTCGACCTGGAGAATGCCGTCGCGCTGCGCGGCGGTGATGCATTGGTGCTGGAGGACGGCCGGCTGGTCGAAGTGGTCGCGGCGCCCGAGCCGTTGCTGGAGATCCGCGGCCGCGATCCGCACCACCTCATTCGCGTCGGCTGGCATCTCGGCAATCGCCATTTGCCGACCCAGATCATGGCGAAGAGCCTGCGCATCCGCCGCGACCATGTCATCGAAGCCATGGTGAAGGGCCTCGGTGCGCGCGTGATCGAGATCGAGGCGCCGTTCGATCCTGAGGGCGGCGCTTACGCCGACGCCGGCCATGCGCATGGTCACGATGATCACGGGCATCACGATCACGACCATCATCACCATGATCATGGTCACGATCACCACGACCACCATGATCATGCCGCGCATGACCATGGCCACGACCATCACCACGACGAGCATTGCGACCACCCCGACCACCACCACGGCCACAAGCATGCTCATGACCACAAATGAGCCGGTGAGTGCCGGTGACCTCGCGGAGCGCGAGGCGGCGGCGCTGTACCGGCTGATGACGTGGCTGTCGCCGGCCTTTCCGGTCGGCGGCTTCTCCTATTCCAGCGGCATCGAATGGGCGGTCGAGGCGGGCGACATCACGGACACCGCGACGCTGGCCGACTGGCTCGACGCGATGCTGGGCGATGGGTCCGGCTTTTGCGATGCGACGTTCCTGGTCCACGCCTATCGCGCCACTGAATTGGGCGAGGATACCACGTTGCGCGATATCGCGGAGCTCGCCGCCGCCTTCGTGCCGTCGCGCGAGCGGCAGCTCGAGACGACCTCACAGGGCCGCGCCTTCATTGAAATTTCCCGCGCCGCGTGGGATGCCGACGGGCTGGATGCCATGGTGGCGGCATGTCGCACGGCACTGGTCTATCCCGTCGCCATCGGCGTGGTTGCAGCGGTGCACGGCGTGCCGCTGGCGCCGACGCTGCACGCCTTCCTGCATGCGCTGGTCTCGAACTGGATTTCGGCGGCGAGCCGCCTCATTCCGCTCGGCCAGACCGACAGCCAGCGGGTGCTGGTGAAGCTGGAAGCCGCCGTTGCCGCGACCGCCAATCGTGCATTGAATGCGACATTGGACGACCTCGGCAGCGCGACCTTCCGCGCCGATCTCGCTAGTCTGCGGCACGAGACGCAATATACGCGGCTGTTTCGCTCGTGAGCGGCGCGGCCTTTAACCCATCAAGAGAGAGCGAGTGACATGTCGAAATCTCACGGTCCCTTGCGTGTCGGAATAGGCGGCCCGGTCGGATCGGGCAAGACCGCGCTGATGGACCTGCTCTGCAAGACCATGCGCGAGCGCTATGACATCGCGGCGATCACCAACGACATCTACACCAAATGGGATGCGGAATTCCTCGTGCGCTCGGGCTCGCTGACGCCGGACCGCATCGCCGGCGTCGAGACCGGCGGTTGTCCGCACACCGCGATCCGCGAGGACGCTTCGATGAACCTGGCCGCGGTCGCGGACATGCGGGCAAAATTTCCCGGGCTCGACCTCGTGCTGATCGAGTCCGGCGGCGACAATCTGGCTGCCACTTTTTCCCCGGAGCTCGCCGACCTCACAATCTACGTCATCGACGTGGCGGCCGGCGACAAGATCCCGTCCAAGGGCGGCCCCGGCATCACCCGCTCCGACCTCTTGGTCATCAACAAGATCGACCTCGCGCCCCATGTCGGCGCCTCCCTGGAGAAGATGGAGACGGACGCCAGGCGCATGCGCGGCGCGCGCCCCTTCGTCATGACCAACCTGAAAAAGAGCGATGGGCTCGACCAGATCGTCGGCTTCATCGAGGCCAAAGGCGGCCTGAAACGGGCGAGCTGACGGCGCGACGACGTGGCGCAGGCGTTTTCCGCCGTTAACGTTTGGGGCAAAAGCCGCATCCGCGGAACAAATTTCGGACACGGCGATTAACTACCTCCGGTGCCCGGAGCAAAGCCTTCATGGCCAGACCATCGGCCGGGCGTATTAAGCTTTTCAGGCGACCGAAGTTGCGTACTGATGCCTCCTCCTTCATTATCTCCGTTACTGGGGTCCACTCTGTTTCGGCACATGGCCGTTCGAGCGGCGTTGATATGCTCCGTATTTATTGCCGACCTGCTGCTTTCGGCTGAGTAGTCGAAGTGGTCCGGCTGGGATTTATCATCGGTTTCATCGCCCTGCTCGGAGCCCTGCTCTCCGGGCTCGCGGCCTATCGTGTCCACGACCAGGAGCTGGCACTGGACCGGATCGCGCTGGCGCGCGCGATCGACGTCCACGCGAGCCTGGTTCAGGACCGGTTGACCGAGCGCGAGCTGCTCGCGCGTGTCGCCTCAGGCTTGTTCCGTGCGCCGTCGGTCATCAAGCCGAACATGCTGGAGCCGCTGCGCTCGGCCATCTACGCCTTCAAGACCGATTTCGTGGTCGCCGGGTGGGTCGCCCGGCTGAAGCCGAACGAGCTTCTGCCGGCGCAGGCCGCGATCGCGAGCGCCGGCTTCCCCAATCCGCAGATCCGCTCCTATGACGACAAGCCGATCGATCTTGCGAAGGTCACCCAGCCGATCGACGTGCTGATGGACCTCGAGCCGCGCAGCAACGAGACCAAGGCGCTGCCCGGCCGCAGCTACGACCAGGACCAGGTGCGCAGCGCGATGCTGACGCGTGCGCGTGTCGAGAAGAGGTCGGTCGCCTCAGACCCGGTTCAGTTGCTGCGGGGCGACGGGCCCATCGGCATCATCGTGGCCGCGCCCGTGATTCCCGAGGGCGCGACCGAGCCGGCCGGCTTCGTCACATTTTCCTACGAGCTCGCCTCCCTGATGCTGACCAATGACGACATGTCGTTGTTCGCGGTCGCGCTGAAGGATCCGCGCAGGGAAGGTGGTGAGCTCGTCGCCAACGACCAGGGCGTGGTCTCGTCACGCATGACGGCAGCGGACGGGCCGGCGCCGTCGGCGACGCGCACGGTGAGCTTTGGCGGGCGCGACTGGCATCTCGGCTACTACGCCAAGACCAATTCGGCGCGGCGCGCCGAGCAGACGGCGATCATCGTGGCGGCGATCGGTCTTGCCATCACCGCGATGGTGTGCGGCCTGTTCGGCTATGTCGCCTACAACAATCTGCGGCTCAGCCGGGAAATCCAGGTGCGGATCGGCTTCGAGCGCCGGCTGACCGCCGTCATCGACGAGCTCAACCACCGGGTCAAGAACATCCTGGCGGTGATCCAGTCGATCGTGACGCGCACGCTGCGCCACGGCTCGGACATCGACGTTGCGCGTGAACTGCTGATCGGCCGCATCCACGCCATGTCCAACGTGGTCTCGCTGCTCAGCGAGAGCCAGTGGCAGGGCGTCAAGCTGAAGGGCCTGTTCGAGGCGCGCGCCATCCCGCATGCCGACCGCATCGCCGTCACCGGCCCCGACATCGCGGTCAGCGCACGCGCCGCGCAGAGCCTGTCGCTCCTGTTCTTCGAGCTCGCCTCGCACTCCGACGAAGGTCTGTCGCTGGTCGGAAAGCATCCGCACATCACCGCGAATTGGACGGTGACGGGCGAGGGGACCGATGAGGTCTTCCATTTCCGCTGGGAGGAGTTCAACACCAGCGAGGCGACGCGCCGCCCGGATTCCGATTTCGGTCTGATCCTGCTCGACCGTGTCGCGCCCGAAGCGCTCGGGGGCACCGCCAAGCGCTTCTTCACCGACGCCTCCTACGTTTATGAATTGACGGCGCCGATGGAGACGGTGGTCGACATGTCCGAGCGCGACCGCACGGACAAGATCTCGGCTCCGGTCAGGCCGGTGCGATAGAGGTCGCGCGTTAGATTGTTGTGTTGAGCATGGTCTTTTCGGAGAACCGCTTCGCCCTTTTCCGGATCATGATCTAACCCCTTGGCCGCAGCACCAGGTCGACCAGATTGCGCGCGTAGGCCGGCGTGATCGGTGCAATGCCGAAGACGTAGCGGTAGAACAGGCTGCCATAGATGGCGTCGTAGAGATCCTCGGGCGCTCCCTCCGCCAGGATGCTGCCATCCGTCTGCCCCGCGGCGATCATCTCGACCAGGGCGTCGCGGCGGAATTGCAGGTAGCGGGCATAGAACAGCTCCGCCGAGCCGGTCTTGGAAATGCATTCGGAGACGACGGCGAGCTGCACCTTGCCGAACTCGCCCTGGAGCGCCTCGGCATAGGCCGCGGCATGGCGGCGTGCGCGCGCCGCGGCGCTGCCGGAGCTCGCAGGCGGCAGCGGCAGCATCTGCGCGGCATGATGAAGGAAGGCGTCGATCAGCAGCGCTTCCCGCGACGGCCACCATTTGTAGATCGTCATCTTGGAGACGCTGGAGTGGCGTGCGACGGCATCGATGGTGGTGGCGGCAAGGCCGGTGGCGGCCATCAGCGCATAGGCACTTTCGAGGATGGCGTTGGTGGTCTCGATCGACCGCGGCCGGCCGCGCCGGGGCGCGCTGTCAGCCTCATCACCCCCGCCCTTTGCCATCGCCACGCCAAGTCCCCTTATGCAGAGCCACCCCTCACGCAGAGGCTCCCGCATAGCGCAGCCACAGGTCTCGGCCTAGCACAATCGCACGATTATTTGGCGAGAGCGTTTTCGAGTGAAGTGGATACCGGTTCGCGTGAAGAAAACGCGTCGAAACAGGAATCTAGAGCTCCGTTCCGATTAGATCGGAACGGAGCTCTAGGCCTGCTGCCGCAGGGCGGCCGGCAGGTCCTGCCGCCTCGACCAGGAGATGTAATAGGCCACTGCTGTCATCGCCGCGAAGCCAACGAGGCTTACCGCGATCTGCATCACCACGAGGTTCGGTCCGGTGATCAGGATGAGATGGCCGGCAAAGGACAGGAACACGGCAACGCAGAACACCGCGAGCCAATCCTCGCCGCATGTGATCACCGCCTGAAGCGGCCGCAACTTGAGGCCGGGGTGGTCGGCCGGAATGAAATGGGTCGCGAGGAAGGCGAGCGCGAGGAAATGGACCACGCGATAGGGCGCGAGGTTTTCCTTGTCTGTCGGCGCGATGCTGTTGACGAGGAAGTCCGGCAAATAGACCGACAGCGCGGGCGAATGCCGCATCAAGGTGACGGCCATCGCGAAGATGAGATAGGCACCCGCGAGGATACGCAGCCAGGACATGCCGTGCAACGCGCGTCCGGAGGCGCCTGTCACGGCGAACCAGCCGCCCAGGACCATCAGCATCTGCCAGCACAACGGATTGAAGGTCCAGTCCTGGTCCGGATAGACCCGGAAATTCCAGTCGAACCAGCGCGCCGCAACGTACAGCGCGACCGATGCCGCCAGCGTCAGGTTCGGCCGCCGCAACAAACCCCACAGCGCAAACGGAAAGAACGCCATCAGCGGGATCATCAGTTGCAGGAGGTCGAGGTTCAGCGGCTCTTCCTGGAGCACGAGGCCGCGGACCAGGATGCGCAGCGGATGCTCGAGAATGCCCGAGATGTTGTATTCGTGGATGATCTCCGGCGCCATCGATTGCGAGGCGACATAGGCGATGGTGTCGATATAGATCACGAAGAGCACGACATAGGCGGCGTAGAGCCGCCAGACGCGGCGAAAGATGCGCGTCGCCGCGACGACGTAGCCGCGCTCCAGCGCCATCCTGCCGTGAATGATGGCGACGCCATAGCCCACCACGAACACGAACAGGTCCGCGGCGCCGCTGAAGCCGAAATTTCGCAGCGTCAGGAGATTGACGACGTTGTTCGGGATGTGGTCGACGAACACCGACCAGTTGGCAATGCCGAGCGTCAAATACAATCTGGCATCGTGATGGAATGCGGCGAGGTTCGCCTTGACGGACGGTTTCATCGCGGAAAATGACTTTTAGAATCAGGGCCGCTGCTTTTAGCGGCAACCGCCCGCCTATCCGAGTAGCGTTTGCGTGAGGGAGGCCGGAATTGTCCAATCTGGCGCAAAATTGCGCATGAGCGCCGGACGGAATTCGCGCAAGCTCGCTCGTTCTGCCGCCGACGAAATCATCTTAGCGCCTTGACCATTATTCGGCCGGTTCGGCCGCGGCCTCGTCGGACGCGCCGGCGCGACTCGCCATGATTCCGAGGGCGACGCCGCCGATCGCCAGGATCGGCAATAGCCGCTTGATTCCGATGGCACGAACGATCTGGAGGCCCGTCGCGAGCAGCATGGGGTCGGCGAGCATATTCGAAGCGGCCGACTTCGCGGCGCGCTCGGCGGCGATCCGGGCGCGCTTCTGAATCTCCCGCTTGTAGCCCCAATAGCTCCCTGCCGCGGCGAGCGTCAGCAGGAAGAAGATGCCGGCGCCCGCGAGGCAGGCCTGCACGGGACCATATTTTTCGAGGACCGAGATGAAGGCGGCCGCGCAGAGAAAGCCCGTGGTGATGAAGAGCGCGAGTGCCGCGCCCGCGGCGAGCGATGTCAGGCGGACGGTCGTGCCCGTCGATGCGCTGATGCCGTCGATGATGCGCTGTAACATGGCCTTGCTCCTCAGATCCCCGCAAGCCGGCAGCGGCGGCGCGACGGCGCCGCCGTAACAACGTCAAGGTCTTGCGTCCACGCTACCGGCGCCAGGCGACGCCGATCAGGAAGCCGATGCCGAGCGCGAGCCCGACGGTCGCGAGCGGCCGCTGCGTGATGGCGTCTTCCAGCGTTTCCTCGATCGAGCCGTAGGCGTCTTGCGCAGCTTCCATCATGGCGCTGCCGCGATCCGACATGTCGTCGACCGCGGAATCCACGCTCTCGCGGGCCTGGCGATAGCCGCGGCGGGCCTGCTTGCTGCTGGAATTGGCAAAGGTGTTGAGCGCGTCGGTAATCTGATCGGTGAGGGCGGCGATATCGCTTTTCACGGCTGCTACATCCTTTTCGAGGCGTTCTCTGGTGGCTTTGTCGGTCCAGTCTCTCATCCCGGTTTCGCCATTGGTCATTGACATCAGGAGCTCCAAAACTGTTGGCGGCTGAGATAGCCGGAAAACGTTTCTTGCCCGGGTAAGTTCCGTTCGGGGAAACCGGTCATGCCTGCGGGAGCTGCGGCGAATTCTCCGGCAGCAGATGCTCCTTCAGGATCAGCCCGACGATCAGGAGGGGCGACGACAGGAATGCGCCCATCGGTCCCCACAGCCAGGTCCAGAACGCCAGCGCGATGAAGACGGCAAGCGCGTTCAGGGAAAGCCTGCGCCCGATGATGGTGGGCGTGACGAAGTGTCCTTCCAGGAAGGTGATGCCGCCGAAGGCGAGCCCCGCCATCAGTCCGCCGCCGATGGTCGGGAAGGCGACGAGCCCCACCACGACCAGAATGACGAACATCGCGACCGGTCCGATGATCGGGATGAAGTTGAGCGCCGCCGCAAGCGCGCCGAGCCCGGCCGGATTGGGCATGCCGGTGACGGCGCAGATGAGACCGGTTGCGATGCCCACGCCGAGATTGATCAGCGTCACCGTCAAAAGGTAGTTGCCGAGATGGACCTCGATCTCGTTGACGATCCGCAGCGTGCGCAGCCGCGCATCGCGATCGCCGAAATTCATGATCAGGGCCCGCCGCAGGTCGCGCCAGCTCGCGATGAACAGGATCAGCGTGGCGAAGAACAGCAGGAATTCGGCGAAGGTCGGCGACAGGAATTCCAGCGTCGGTTGCACCCATTCGGCTTTCAGCAGCGGAAGGCTTGGCAGCCCCTCGGAGCCGCCCACCATTGTCTGCAACTCCTTCCACAGCGCCAGCGGCCGGTCGAAGACGTGCATCTTCTCCTTCAACTGCGCGCCCAATTCCGGCAGGCGCGAGCTCCACTCCATCGCTGGCACGGCAATCAGCGCGACGACGAAGGCGACCACCGTCGTCACCGCGATCACGATCAGCACGGCGCCGAGGGCGCGCGGCACATGCCGCCGCTCGAGAAAGCTTGCGGCCGGCGACAACATGGTGCCGGCGACGACCGCCATCACGACCGGGAGGAAGAACGCCCTGGCGACGTAGAGCACGGCGACCACGGCAATCAGGAACAGACCGGCGAGCGCAAAGGCGACGAACTCGGTGCGGCGGATCACCGGCGGCAGCTCGACATGGCTGTCGGGAAGCGGGGCGCCCTCGTTGTTGCCGGAAATCAGACGTTCGGTGGGAAGGACGCGCACAATATCTCCTCCCGCACGGAAGCCTCCGCGCGCCCAGTGTTGGCAGTAAAACGTCCGGGAGGACGTTCCGGTTCCATCGCGGTTTCGTGAAGTTTTGCTCGCTTGACTGTGACGTGGGCGCCGCAGCTGGCGGCGGAACTTGAGTCGGCCCAGCTGCGTTTGTTGGGAAGCCGCATCACCCAGATGCACACATCCAACGGGGCAGCACATGACAAGGTTCTCTCCAGCCCGTCGCCGCTTCTCGCCGCGCGCCGCTACCGCTATTGCCTTCGCGACAGCATTGCTGACCGTGCCCTTCGCGGCACAGGCCCAGACGCTCGGCTACGCGCCGATGCAGCCGCAGGGATATCCGCAGGACCCGACCTATTCGCGGGGGTATGTCACCGCGGCGCCGCAGGCCGCCGACGAGGATGCCGCGCTGCCCGACCGGCTGCGCAAGCAGATCGTCAGCTTCGACCGGAACGAGCCGGCCGGGACCATCGTCATCGATACCGGCAACACTTACCTCTATTACGTGCTCGGCAATGGCCGCGCGATCCGTTACGGCGTCGGCGTCGGCCGCGAAGGTTTCACCTGGGCCGGCGTGCAGAGCGTCAGCCGCAAGGCCGAGTGGCCGGACTGGCATCCGCCGGCCGAGATGATCGCGCGTCAGCCTTATCTGCCGCGCTTCGTCGCCGGTGGTCCCGGCAATCCGCTCGGCGCACGCGCGATGTATCTCGGTTCGAGCGAATACCGCATCCACGGCACCAACGATCCCACCACGATCGGCAAGTTCGTGTCCTCCGGTTGTATTCGCATGACCAACGCGGATGTCACGGACCTGTTCAGCCGCGTCAATGTCGGCGCCAAGGTGGTGGTGCTGCCGAAGAACGCCCCGCTGATGGCCAAGGGGTACGACAAGGGCGGCGACCCCGTACGCAAGCGCCCGGTGACGACGCTGCCTTCGGGGCGGCAGGCGCTGAACATCGCGACGTCGGCAGTGAACTAAGAGTTGAGCGAGGTCATATGAAGAGACGCTCGATCGGCAAACTGGCCGGTGGCGCGGCGACGTGCTTCGCCGTCGCCTCGTTCGGCCTCGCGTTGACGCCGTCGGCGCATGCGGAAGACTTCTTCTCGGCGCTGTTCGGCAGCTTCCGCGCGCGCTCCGCGCCGGAGATCCGCATGCCGTTCCCGACCGATGACATGCCGCGCTACGACCCGCCGCGCCAGCGGGCCTCTTATGGCGGCGGCAGTGCCTATTGCGTGCGCGGTTGCGATGGCCGCTACTTCCCGGCGCAAGGAAACGACGCCGAAAGCAAGACGCAATCCTGCAAGAGCTTCTGCCCGACGTCCGAAACCTCGCTGGTCTACGGCAGCAATATCGACGACGCCACGACCGACAAGGGAAAATCCTATTCCGACCTGCCCAACGCGTTCCGCTTCCGCAACGAGATCGTCGCGGGCTGCACCTGCAACGGCAAGGATCAGGTCGGCCTCGCCCAGGTCAAGGTCGAGGACGATCCCACCTTGCGCAAGGGGGACATCGTCGCGGGCAGTGAAGGCCTGGTGGTCGCCAACCGCAACGCCAACGACCGCCGCGGCGTCGCGATGAATTTTTCGCCGCTGCCGGAGTCGGTGCGCGCCAGGTTCCGCCAGGTGCCGGTGGTCGCGAAGGAGTAGGGTGCCCCGCGTTCGCGGGGACGACACCGAATTTGTAGCGGTTGCTTTCTTCCCAGCCCGCAGCAGCTTTAAGCCGCGCGGATCTTCCCCAGGAAGTCGCTGACCTGCTGGCCGAGCTGGCGGCTCTGCGTCTCCAGCGTTTCCGAGGCCTGCTTGACGTTGTCCGCCGCACCGGCGGCAGCGTCCGCGTCGGCCTTCACGCCGGTGATGTTGTCCGAGACGTTCCTGGTGCCCTGCGCCGCAAATTGCGTGCTGCGGGTGATCTCCTGGGTCGCCGCGCCCTGCTCCTGCACGGCGGCGGCGATCGCGGTAGCGACCTCGTTCACTTCGCCGATGATGCCGCCGATGGTCTGGATCGCGTTGATGGCGTCGCCCGCGACCTTCTGGATGTCGGCGATTTGCTCCGAGATTTCCTCGGTCGCCTTCGCGGTCTGGCTCGCCAGCGACTTCACCTCGGAGGCGACGACCGCAAAGCCACGGCCGGCTTCGCCGGCGCGCGCCGCTTCGATCGTGGCGTTGAGCGCGAGCAGGTTGGTTTGCGCCGCGATGGTGTTGATCAGGCCGACGACCTCGCCGATGCGACCGGCGGATTTTGCAAGACCCTGCACGGTACCGTCGGTCTCGCGGGCCTGGTTGACGGCGCGGCTGGCAATGCCTGCGGCGTGCGCCGCCTGCTGGCTGATGTCGTTGATCGAGGCGGAGAGTTCCTCGGCCGCGGCGGCGACGCTGTCGACGCTCATGGAAGCGTCGTTGGAGGCCTTGCCGGCGATCTGGACGCGGTCGTTGGTCTGGCGCGACACCGCGGAGAGATCGCCCGAGGTCTTGCGCATCTCGCCGGACGCTTCGCTCAGTTCGCCCAGCGTCTTGCGCACCGCCCCCTCGAACTCGCCGACATAGGCCTCGACCGCGCGCTGGCGCGCGGTCGCGCCGACATTGCGTTCGCGCTCATGCTCTTCAATCTTGAGCTTCTCGGTTGCCTGCTGCTTGAAGGTCTCCAGCGCGCCGGCCAGCGCGCCGATCTCGTCCTGGCGGTCGAGATAGCCGCTGTCGACGGCGAGATCGCCGCCGGCGACCTTGAGCATGGCGTCGCGGATGGTGTTGAGGGGATGGATGACGCGGCGGCTGACCAGCATGACCGCGCCGACGGCGAGGCCGATGGCAAGCGCCAGAAGCATGAGCTGCACAATCAGTGCGCGCTGAGCCGCGCTGCGCTGGTCCAGCGTATGGCTCTTGGCGGCATCGAGCGCGGTCTCGGCCACGGCGACTGCGCCGGCGAGGCGGCCCACCGTGACCGGGGTCCATTGGTTCGCGGTTATCTCGGCCTTTTCGCCATTGGCGAGCGTATTGGCGAGGCGATCGCGAAGCGCCAGATATTGCGGATCGAAATAGGCGGTCTTGGCCGTTGCCATGGCAGACGACAGGGCCGGCGGCAATTGCATGCCCGAGGCCGACAATTCCAGCGCCTTCCACGCCGCAGCCGTTCCGCCGACATATTGGGTGTAGGCGAGGCGGGCCTCCGGCGCGATGCGGCCGGCGTTGAGCCCGGTCGAGATGATCAGCGAGGCTTCACCGCCGGTGTTGCGGAGCAGCCAGGCGTTCTGCTTGATCGACAGCAGCTGGTCGATCTCCGCGTCCTGGTGGTTGACGCTGGCGGCCAGGATGTTCGAGAGCTTGTCGAGCGTCTCGAGCAGGCCCTGCGTCGTCTCCATGTATTCCTTCGGCAGGCCGGCACGACGCTGATCCTTGGGCTTGGCGACGTCCTCCCAGAACTGCTTCTGCTCCTCGGTCAGCAGCTTGTAGAGACGCGCGAGCTCCGGCACCAGCGTGCCGGACTGCGGAAACTCCATGCTCGGCAGCAGCTCCAGCGCGTGTGCCATCGCCGGCATCTCGGCGTCGCGGATCGCGCGCAGATATTTCTCGATCTCAGGATCCATCGGCTCGGTCGCGTTAAGGAGCCGGTTGGTGCTCGAACGGTCAGTGCGCAGATTGTGCATCGCCTTGAACAGATCCGCGGAGGCATCGGCGATCTGCGAGATGCGGTTGGCGGTCTTGAGGCGGTCCCAGGAGGCGTAGGCGGTGAGCGAGAGCGCGATCACCACACAGACCGAGGTGATGGCGATCACCGCCTTCAGCAGGGCGGAAACGGTCAGACGATTCAGCATCGAAGCCCCCAAAATTCCCATTGCAAAGTTGGTCGAGACGCCCCGGCAACATCAAAACGGAGGGGCAGGCAGATCGGCAATCGCATGCCGTTTGCGCCGCATCACCCAAACGGTTTCCGCATCTGAAACGAAAAGGGTAAAGTTTTAGGCAGGCCGGCTGATCGTAGAAGTACGTATTTACTAGAAGTTGCAGTGGGTTGCCGTGATGGAACCTGGGCGGGAGATGGGCGTTAGTACACCGTCAGCAATTTGTCTGAAGGGGGGTCCTTGCGATGCTGGTCGGCGTACTCGTCACCTTTCTCGTCGTCATTCTCGTGCTCTATCTCATCAACATGCTGCCCATGGACGGCCGCGCCAAACAGATCGCGCGCGTGGTCGTCATCATCATCGGCGTGGTGTCGCTGCTGAAATATCTGACGGTGTTTTAGCGGGGCGGGACGTGTAGCCCGGATGGAGCGCAGCGAAATCCGGGGGCCTGCCCCAAGCAACGCCGGTCCCGGATTGCGCTGCGCTCCATCCGGGCTACGGCCCGCAACAAAAAAAGCCCCGGTGCGAGCCGGGGCTTTGGTGTTTGAATGATCGGGCTTCAGCCTGCCGCCTTGGCCTCGCGGCGGCGGGCGGTGAGGATGTATTCGGTGTAGCCGTTCGGCTGCGTGCGGCCCTTGAAGATCAAGTCGCAAGCGGCCTTGAAGGCGACACCGTCGAAGGCGGGCGCCATCGGCTTGTAGATCGCGTCGCCCGCGTTCTGCTTGTCGACCACGACGGCCATGCGCTTGAGCGATTCCATCACCTGTGCCTCGGTGATGACGCCCTGGTGCAGCCAGTTGGCGAGATGCTGGCTGGAGATGCGCAAGGTGGCGCGGTCTTCCATCAGGCCGACATCGTGGATGTCAGGCACCTTGGAGCAGCCGACGCCCTGGTCGATCCAGCGCACGACGTAGCCCAGAATGCCCTGGCAGTTGTTGTCGATCTCCTGCTTGACGTCGTCGGGCGCCCAGTTCGACTTCGACACCGGAATGGTGAGGATGTCGGAGAGTTTTGCGCGCGGGCCGCCCTTGGTGAGCTCCTGCTGGCGCGCGGTGACGTTGACCTGGTGATAGTGCAGGGCGTGCAGCGTCGCTGCGGTCGGCGAGGGCACCCAGGCGGTGGTGGCGCCGGCCTGCGGATGCGCGAGCTTCTGTTGCAGCATGTCCGCCATCTTGTCGGGCGCGGCCCACATGCCCTTGCCGATCTGGGCGTGGCCGGGCAGGCCGTCGATCAGGCCCATGTCGACGTTCCAGTCCTCATAGGCCTTGATCCAGGCTTGCGCCTTCATCTCGTTCTTGCGGATCATCGGGCCCGCTTCCATCGAGGTGTGGATCTCGTCGCCGGTGCGGTCGAGGAAGCCGGTGTTGATGAACATGATGCGCTTGGAGGCGCGCTGGATGCAGGCCTTGAGGTTGACGGTGGTACGCCGCTCCTCGTCCATGATGCCGACCTTGAGCGTGTTCTCGGGCAGGCCCAGCATCTTCTCGACGCGGTCGAAGATCTCGCAGGTCAGCGAGACCTCGTCCGGGCCGTGCATCTTCGGCTTGACGATATAGGCCGATCCGGTGCGGCTGTTCTTGGTCTTGGAGTTGCCCTTGATGTCGTGGATCGCAAGCAGGCCGGAGACGGCGGCATCGAGCAGGCCTTCCGGAATCTCCTCGCCCTTGTCGTCCAGCACCGCGTCGGTGAACATGTGGTGACCGCAATTGCGCATCAGCAGCAGGCTGCGGCCGTGCAGCTTGACCTCGCCCTTGCCGTCAGGCGTCTTGTAGCTGCGGTCGGCATTGAGCGAACGGGTCAGCGTCTTGCCGCCCTTCTCGAAATCGGCCGAGAGCGTGCCGTTCATCAGGCCGAGCGTGTTGCGATAGACCAGCACCTTGTCCTCGGCGTCGACCGCGGCGACCGAGTCCTCCATGTCGAGGATGGTCGAGACCGCGGACTCCATGATCATATCGGCGACACCAGCGGGATCGTCCTTGCCGATCGTGCTGCTGCGATCGATCTTGACCTCGACGTGCAAGCCGTTGTTGGCGAGCAGCACCGCGGACGGCGCGGCCGCATCGCCCTGGAAGCCCGCGAATTGATCCGCGTTCTTCAGCGCGGTGGCGTTGCCGCTCTTCAGCTTCACCGCGAGCTGGCCTGCGACCACGCTGTAGGCAGTGACGTCGGTGTGGCTGCCGGTCGCCAGCGGCGCGGCGGCATCGAGGAACGCCTTGGCCTTGGCGATCACCTTGTCGCCGCGCGCCTTGTTGTAGCCCTTGCCGCTCTCGGCAGCGTCGTGCGGGATCGCATCGGTGCCGTAGAAGGCGTCGTAGAGCGAGCCCCAGCGCGCATTCGCCGCGTTCAGTGCGTAGCGCGCATTGGTGAGCGGGACGACGAGTTGCGGGCCGCAGATCTTGCCGATTTCCTCATCGACATTGGCGGTCTCGACCTTCTGCGTCGTCGGCTCCGGAACGAGATAGCCGATCTCCTTCAGGAAGGCGGTATAGGCATTGAGGTCGAACGCCTTGCCCTTGTTGGCGCGGTGCCAGTCGTCGATCTTGGCCTGCAGCGTATCGCGCACCGCCAGCAGCGCGCGGTTCTTCGGCCCCAGCTCGTTGATGATGCCTGCAACCCCGGCCCAGAACGCGTCCGGCGCGATCCCCGTTTTCGGGGCCGCTTCCTTGGCGATGAAATCGAAAAGGACGGGAGCGATCTTCAATCCGTGGGCGTCGACGCGTTTCATGATGGGCTTTCTTGTTGGAAATGGCTGTTTTTTGGCTGCTTTTGACCCGACAGCAGCAAAATGCGCCCATAGGGGGCGGCTTTCAGGGCCTATTAGCCCCAAAAAAGAGGCCCTGAGAAGACCCCCAAAGGTTTGTCAAAATGTCAAGACGAGGTGTGGGACGCTCCACGCACCGGTGTCATTCCCCGCGTAGGCGGGGAATCCAGTACGCCGCGGCTTCTCCGTATTCCAACGCTGTCTCTGGAATACTGGGTCGCCCGGTCAAGCCGGGCGACGACAGCGGGGAATAGGACAGACTCAAATATTCGCGGCGAGGTCCACGAGTTCGTCGAACAGCACGCCGGTGGTCTTCAGCATCCGTTCGATCTCGTCAGCGGCGTCCGCAACCGTGCGGGCCGACGTGTCGATCACGAGCTCGGCAGCCTGCGGTGCTTCGTAGTCATTGCCGATGCCGGTGAACGACGCGAGCGCGCCGGCGCGGGCCTTCTTGTAATGGCCCTTGGGATCGCGATCCTCGCAGACCTCTGCCGGCGTCGCGACATGGATCTCGCGGAACGCGGTGTCGGCGATGCGGCGCGCGGTCGCGCGGTCCTCGCGGGCCGGCGAGACGGCGGCGACAATCGCGATGTGGCCGTTGCGGGCGAGATGGGTCGCGACCTCGGCGAGGCGGCGGATGTTCTCGCTGCGGTCGGCGGCGGAGAATCCGAGATCGTTGTTGAGCCCGGCGCGCAACGTGTCGCCGTCGAGCAGGATCGGCGAGCCGCCATTGGTGAACAGCCGACGTTCCAGCGCCTTCGCCAGCGTCGACTTGCCGGACGCCGGCAGGCCGGTGAGCCAGACCACGGCGCCGTTGTGGCGGTAGCGCGCGGAGCGTTCGTCGGGCCGCAGCGCCGATTCCACCGGCACGATGTCGACCGGCACGGCGCGCTGGCCGGCATCGACCGACAGCACGAGACCACCGCCGGCGATGCGCCCCGAGACTTCGATCACGAGACGGCCGGTGCGCGGATTCTCAGTATAGGGATCGGCGGCAATCGGGCTCGAAAGGGAAATGTCGATCTCGCCGACATGGTTGCGGCCGATCGCCTTGTTCTCGACGCTCGACAGCTCGCCGGGATCGACCGCCTTCTCGATGGCGACGACGGTGGCGCGGCTTTCCTTCGGTCCGCAGCGGACCAGCAGCTGGTCGCCCTTGGCCAGCGGCTTGTCGTGCAGCCAGAAGATCCGCGCGCGCAGGCGGCGCGTCTCGCGCGGTGCGGAGCCGACATGCGCGACGATGTCGCCGCGCTCGATGAACAATTCGTGGTCGAGCGTGATGCCGACCGAGCGGCCCGCGCCCTGCCGTCCTGCGACCGGCGTTACCGGCCAGCTTTCGACGGTCTTGATCTTGGCGATCTTGCCGGCCGGCATGATCACGATCTCGTCGCCGGCAATGAGGCTGCCGGATTCGATGCGGCCCGCCACGATGCGGCGGTCGTCGAACTTGTAGATCGCCTGCACCGGCAGGCGCAGGGCGAGGGCTTCCAGCGGACGCGCCGGCTCGAGCCTATCAAGCGCCCCGACCACGGTCGGACCCTTGTACCAGCCGATGCGGTCGGTGCGCTCCGCGACGCCGTCGCCGTCGCGGGCCGAGATCGGGATCACGGCCGTCGGCGTCACGCCGAGGCCGTTCAGATGCGCCGAGATCTCGTCGCTGATTTCTTTGAAGCGCTCGGCGCTGAAATCGACGCGGTCCATCTTGTTGACGACGATCGCGACCTGCTTCACACCGAGCAGGTGCAGGAGATAGCCGTGCCGACGGGTCTGGTCACGCACGCCTTCGAGCGCGTCGATGATCAGCACCGCGCCGTCCGCCTGCGAGGCGCCGGTGATCATGTTGCGCAGGAATTCGGCATGGCCGGGCGCGTCGATCAGCACGATGTCGCGCGAATTGGTGCGGAAGCGGATCTGCGTGGTGTCGATGGTGATGCCCTGGTCGCGCTCGGTCTGGAGCGCGTCGAGCAGGAACGACCATTCGAACGGCATGCCGCGCCGCGCGCTGACGGCTTTCAGCATCTCGAGCTTGCCGTCGGGCAGGCTGCCTGTCTCGTGCAGCAGGCGCCCGACCAGCGTCGACTTGCCGTGGTCGACATGGCCGACGATGACGATGCGGACCTGCGGACGCGTGGTGCCGTTCGGCGTGGCGGGCGAAGCGGGGGTGACGATCATGTTCATAGCCGCGTTGCGTCCTTGAATCAGAGATAGCCGGCGACGCGCAGACGCTCGAAAGCGTCCTCGGTCTCGTGGTCGAGCGCACGGCCGGCGCGTTCCGGCACCTTGGTCTGCTCGAGCTCGGCCAGGATCTCGTCGATGTTCGACGCGGTCGACGCGACCGGATTGGTGATGTCCTGATCGCCCAGCGAGCGGTAGCGCTTGCCGTTCTGCGATAGATAAAGCGGGATGATCGGGATATTCTCGCGCTTGGTGTAGGCCCAGATGTCGGCCTCGGTCCAATGCAGGATCGGATGGATGCGCAAATGCGCGCCTTGCGGCGGCGACGCATTGAAATGATCCCAAAACTCCGGCGGCTGGTCGCGGACGTCCCAATTGCCTTCGAGCCCGCGGGGCGAGAACACGCGCTCCTTGGCGCGGGTTGCTTCCTCGTCGCGGCGAATGCCAGCGATCAGGCCGTCAAAACCGTATTTGCCGAGTGCCATCTTGAGGCCCTCGGTCTTGCGCGCGGCGGAACGGGCGGCCGGCGGCAGCGTTGGATCGACGGCATCGATCGGCGGGCAGGGCTCGACGCGCAAATCGAGATCCCATTCCTTGCCGTAGTGATCGCGGAAGCGATACATCTCCGGAAACTTCTTGCCGGTATCGACATGGAGGGCCGGGAACGGCAGCCGGCCGAAGAACGCCTTGCGTGCCAGCCAGATCATGACGTTGGAGTCCTTGCCGAGCGACCACAGCAGGGCGATCTTCTTCAGGCGGCCGAAGGCCTCGCGGAAAATGTAGATGCTCTGCGCCTCGAGCTGGTCCAAATGGTCCATGCTGGGGGCGGTCAGCCCGACTGGAATTTGCTCGGAAACGGGAGCCCGGGAGTCCCGTCCATCTGCACCGGAATCGGTCCTGAGAAGATGCATCTCTGCCACTTTGCGTTTGGAGGCGAATTTTCTATAGTTGCGGTGCAGAAGAGAAGAAAAAATTTTCTCTTTGCGCGCTCGAAACGACACATATATAGAAAATAATTCCAGTCAACCCCGGATGTGGGGGAAGCGAGTATCGCATGCGGTTCTTGCCGGTGTTCCTCGATCTCAAGGCCGGTCCGGTGGTCCTCATCGGCGCGGGTGAGCTTTTGCGCGCCAAGCTGCGCGTGCTCGCCGCCGCCGGTGCGCGCATCCGCGTGCATGCGATCGACGGCAATCGGGACCTGAGCCTCAGCTCCGACGACGCTGCGCGGATTGAAATCGCGGCGGGGGACCCGCTCACCGCCGATCTCTCGGGCGTCATCGCCATCGTTTGCGCGGGCGCGGGCGATGTCGGCGTGGCCATGTCGGGCCGCGCCAAGGCGCTCGGCCTGCCCGTCAACGTCATGGACGATTTCGAACATTCCAGCTTCATCTTCCCGGCGATCGTCGATCGTGGCGATGTCGTGGTCGCGGTCGGCACCGGCGGCACCTCGCCGGTGGTGGCGCGGCGGGTGCGCGAGAAGATCGAGGCACTGTTGCCGGCCCGCATCGGCGAGCTCGCCGAGTTCATCGGCGGCTTCCGCAAATCGATCAACGAGCGCATCGCCGAGTTTCCGCTGCGCCGCCGCTTCTGGGAGCGCGTCATCGACGGTCCGATCGGCGCGTCCGTGCTCGCGGGCCGCAAGGGCGAGGCCGACGCCGCGATCAAGGCGATCTCCGATCCGTCCGCGTTCGCGCGTGCCGACAAGCCGGAAGGCTCGGTCGCGCTGGTCGGCGCCGGGCCCGGCGACGCCGACCTTCTCACCATCAAGGCGCTGCGCGCGCTCCAGGATGCCGACATCGTCTTCCATGACGAACTGGTCTCGGGCGAAATTCTCGACCGCATCCGCCGCGACACCACGCGCGTTGCCGTCGGCCGCCGCGTCGGCAAGCCCGGCATCGGCCAGGACGCCATCAACAAGCGCATGATCGAGGCCGCGCAATCCGGCCAGCGCGTGGTGCGGCTGAAGGGCGGCGACCCCCTCGTGTTCGGCCGCGGCGGCGAAGAGGTGGAAGCGTTGCGCGCGGCCGGCGTCGCCTATTCGATCATTCCCGGCATCACCGCGGGGCTCGGCGGCGCCGCCGATTTCGAGGTGCCGCTCACCTATCGTCATGAAGCGACTCGCATCACCTTCCTCACCGCGCACAAGGCGCGCGATGCCGAGAACGTGGACTGGTCGGCGCTGACCGACACCAAAATGACCGTCGTGGTCTACATGGGCACGACCGCTGCCCCCGCGATCCGCGAAGGCTTGTTCGCGGCCGGCCGTTCGCCGGAGACGCCGGTCGGCGTGTTCGCCCGCGTCACGCGGCCGGATGCGCAAGGCGCGATCGGCACGCTGCGCGACCTGCCCGAGCTCGTGCGGCGGACCCATGGCGGTCCCGCCATCCTCATCATCGGCGACGTGGTCCGGCATGCCGGCTCGCTTCGCCGCCAGACACCTCAACACATCATCTCTGACCTATTGGATGCAGCCGAATGACCTCTCCGCTTGAACAGAAGAAGATCAAAATCGCCGGCCCGTCGGTCGTGACCGCCAACCGCACCTGGGACGGCATCGTGGTTTACCGCACCGCCGCCAAGAGCTGGTCCGCGGACCTGTCGGAAGCCGCGATCGTGCGCAACTCGGACGAGGCCAAAGCGTTGCTTGCGGAGTCCGTTGCCGATGACGTCGGCGCGATCGGTCCCTATATCGCACCGGTGCAGGTTGGCGCGGACGGCAAGATCGAACCCGGCAATCTGCGCGAACAGATCCGCCGCACCGGCGTGACTATCGGGTCGTCGGTCCAGGTTTAAGGCACTCTCTTATGTATGCTTACGATGAAATCGACCGCACGCTCGTCAACGAGCGCGTCTCGGAGTTCCGCGACCAGGTGAAGCGGCGCCTTTCCGGCGAGCTCACCGAGGACGAGTTCAAGATCCTGCGGCTTCAGAACGGCGTCTATCTGCAACTGCACGCCTACATGTTCCGCGTCGCGATTCCCTATGGGACGCTGGCGTCGAACCAGTTGCGGGCGCTTGCCCATGTCGCGCGCAAATACGATCGCGGCTACGGCCATTTCACCACGCGGCAGAACATCCAGTTCAACTGGATCAAGCTCGCCGAATTGCCGGATGCTCTCGCCGATCTCGCCGAGGTCGGCATCCATGCGATGCAGACCTCCGGCAATAACATGCGCAACGTCACGTCGGACCAGTGGGCCGGCGTCGCGCCCGGCGAGATCGAGGATCCCCGGATCTGGTCGGAGCTGATCCGCCAGCACACCACGCTGCATCCGGAGTTCTCGTTCCTGCCGCGCAAGTTCAAGATCGCGATCACTGCGTCGGACCACGACCGCGCCGCGATCAAGATCCACGATATCGGCTTGAGGCTGATCAAGAACGAGAAGGGCGAGACCGGCTTCGAGGTGCTGGTCGGCGGCGGTCTCGGCCGCACGCCGTTCATCGGCAAGACCATCAAGCACTTCGTCCACGGCCGCGATATCCTGAGCTACATCGAGGCGATCCTCCGGGTCTACAACCAGTACGGCCGCCGCGACAACATCTACAAGGCGCGCATCAAGATCCTGGTGCACGAGCTCGGGATCGAGAAATTCTCGCGCGAGGTCGAGGAGGAGTGGCAGCACATCCGCAACTCCTCGCTCCAGATCGACGACGAGGTGATCGAGGACATCCGCTCGCGCTTCACCTATCCGTCCTACGAGAAGCTGCCGCACAATCCGGACGAGCTGCGTCAGGCCGCGGCCGATCCTGATTTCGAGGCGTGGCGCAAGAACTCGGTGGCCCCGCACAAGGTGCAGGGCTATTCCATCGTCACGATCTCGCTGAAGCCGATCGGCGCGCCTCCGGGCGATGCCACCGCCGAGCAGATGGACGCGCTCGCCGATCTCGCCGACCGGTACTCCTTCGGCGAGATCCGCGTCGGCCACGAGCAGAACCTCGCGCTGCCGCACGTCGCCAAGCGCGACCTGCCGGCCTTGTGGAAGGCGCTCGACAAGCTCGGGCTGGCGACGCCGAACGTCAATCTGATCACCGACATCATCGCCTGCCCGGGGCTGGACTATTGCTCGCTGGCGAATGCGCGCTCGATCCCGATCGCGCAGGAGCTGACGCGGCGCTTCGCCAACCATGAGCTTGCCAACCTGATCGGCCGTCTGCACATCAACATCTCGGGCTGCATCAATGCCTGCGGCCATCATCATGTCGGCCATATCGGCATTCTCGGCGTCGAGAAGAACGGCGAGGAGGTCTACCAGATCACCATCGGCGGCCGTGCCGACGAGGGTGCTGCGCTGGGCAATCTGATCGGCCCCGGCGTCAAGTTCGACGAGGTCGCCGACGTCGTCGAAGACGTCGTGGAAGCCTATCTTGCGCTGCGCGAGCGGCCCGAAGAGCTGTTCATCGACACGGTGAAGCGCCTCGGCGTCGAACCCTTCAAGGAGCGCGTCTATGCCACTCGTTAACGGCGGAAAAATCGTCGACGACAGTTTTGTCAAACTGGCCGTCGATACGCCGCTGCCCGAGAGCGGCGACATCCTGGTGCCTGCCGAGCGCTTCGTCGGCGAGGCTGAAGCCTTGCTCAAGCGCACCGGCAAGGTCGGTGTGATCTGGCCGAACAATCGCGACATCGACGAGCTCGTGCCCTATCTCGGCAAGGTCGCTACGGTCGCACTGGTGTTCCCGACCTTCCGCGACGGACGCGCCTACAGCCAGGCACGGCTGCTGCGCGAACGTTACAATTATCGCGGCGATTTGCGTGCAACGGGCCAGATCCTGCGCGACCAGTTCGTGTTCATGCTGCGCGCCGGCTTCGATTCCTTCGAGGTCAAGAAGCAGGCCGATGCGGAAGCCTTCATGCAGACCGCGAAGCGCTATTCGGTGTTCTATCAGCCGACCGGCGACGGCCGCATCACCGCGCTGCACCGGCGGATGCAACTGCGTCACTCCGAAGGTGTCGGCACGTGAACGCAATCGCGCCTCAGGTTTCTTCGGTGTCCACATCCGCGCTGCCCTCGGCGGCGGAGCTCGATCGCGCGCTGCGCGCTGCTTCGCCTGCGGAAGTCATCGCCGCGGCGTTGAAGGCGGTTGGGCGCGAGAAGCTTGCGCTGGTGTCGTCCTTCGGCACGGAATCGGCGACGCTGCTGAAGGTCATGGCCGACGTCGATCCGGCGATCCCCGTGATCTTCCTCGACACCGGCTGGCTGTTCGAGGAGACGTTGGCCTATCGCGACACGCTGATCGCGGAACTCGGCTTGAAGGACGTCCGCTCGATCAGGCCTGCCGAGGAAACGCTGTCGCGCGAAGACCCCGACCGCGACCTTTGGTTCTCCGATCCGGACGCCTGCTGCCGCATCCGCAAGGTCGAGCCGCTCGCGCGTGCGCTGAAGCCGTTCGATGCGTGGCTCAATGGCCGCAAGCGCTTTCAGGGCAATGCGCGCACCGACATTCCGGTGGTCGAGGACGACGGCGTGCGGTTGAAGTTCAACCCCTTCGCCAATGTCTCGCGCGAGGAACTCGAAGCCATTTTCGTCCGCGCCAAATTGCCGCGTCATCCGTTGGTGGAGTCCGGTTTCCTGTCGGTTGGGTGTATGCCTTGCACCAGCAGAACGGCCGAGGGCGAGGATGCACGCGCCGGTCGCTGGCGCGGCCGAGCCAAGACAGAATGCGGCATCCACACGATGAAGACTTCGTAGCACAGTCGAGCTGTTCGGCTACGAACAAGAAAATCCGGTTCCGTTGACTTGAGAGCGTTTCGCCCCGAGTTATGCCCGCGTGCCATCGATGACGATGACGTCGTCGTGGTGAATGGAGATGGACATGATGCGCCGTATCGTTCCGCTCGCGGCAGGGCTGCTCTTGACTGGATTGTTGGCAAGCTCGGCTCTCGCCGCTGACATCAATCTCTTGAACGTGTCGTACGATCCGACGCGTGAGCTCTATGCCGAGTTCAACAAGGCGTTCGCGAATGCCTATCAGAAGGAAACCGGCAAGAGTGTCGAGATCAAGCAGTCGCATGGCGGCAGCGGCTCGCAGGCGCGTGCCGTGATCGACGGATTGCAGGCCGATGTGGTGACGCTCGCGCTTGCCTATGACATCGACGCCGTCGCGAACAAGGGCCTCACCGCGACCGACTGGCAGAAGCGTCTGCCGCAGAATTCATCGCCCTATACCTCGACCATCGTGTTTCTGGTGCGCAAGGGCAATCCGAAGGGCATCAAGGACTGGGACGATTTGCTCAAGACCGGTGTCTCGGTGATCACGCCGAACCCGAAGACCTCCGGCGGGGCGCGCTGGAATTATCTCGCTGCCTGGGGCTTTGCCCAAAAGAAATACGGCTCGGCCGACAAGGCCAAGGACTTCATCGGAAAGCTCTACCAGCAGGTGCCGGTGCTCGACACCGGTGCGCGCGGCGCCACCGTGACCTTCGTCGAGCGCGGCGTCGGCGACGTGCTGCTGGCCTGGGAGAACGAGGCCTATCTCGCCCTGAAGGAGTTTGGTGCGCAGAAGTTCGAGATCGTGGCGCCGCCGCAATCGATCCTCGCCGAGCCGCCGGTCGCGATCGTCGACAAGGTTGCCGATAAAAAAGGCACCCGCAACGCAGCCGATGCCTACCTCCAGTATTGGTATACCAAGGAAGGTCAAGAAATCGCCGCGCGCAATTTCTACCGTCCGCGCGACGCAGAGATCGCCAAGAAGTACGCAAACTCCTTCGCCAAGGTCGAACTGTTCACGATCGACGACGTTTTCGGCGGCTGGACCAAGGCGCAGAAGGAACATTTTGCCGACGGCGGCGTCTTTGATCAGATCTACAAGAACTGATCGGGCGCCGTCTTAGGAGTAGCAGGGGGCCTGGTGAGCGTACTTGCAGCACGACGACGGACATTGCCGGGCTTCGGTCTCACGATGGGACTGACGCTTTCCTGGCTCTCCATCATCATCCTGATTCCGCTGGCCGGGCTGTTCCTGAAATCGCTGGAGCTCAGCCCCGAGCAATTCTGGAACATCCTGTCCAGCCGCCGCACCCTCAACGCCTTGCGCGTCTCCTTCGGCCTCGCCTTTGCGGCGGCCTGCGTCAATCTCGTCATGGGCAGCATCATCGTCTGGGCGCTGGTGCGTTACCGCTTCCCCGGACGCCGGCTGTTTGACGCCATCGTCGACGTGCCGTTCGCGCTGCCGACGGCGGTCGCCGGCGTCGCGCTGACGGCGCTGTTTGCCGAGACGGGCTGGCTGGGCGCGCCGCTCGCCGCGCTCGGCATCAAGGTGGCGTTCACGCCGATCGGCATCTTCGTCGCCATGATCTTCATCGGTATCCCCTTCGTGGTGCGCACCGTGCAGCCGGTGCTCCAGGACCTCGACCCCGAGATCGAGGAAGCCGCCGGCAGCCTCGGCGCCAGCCGCTGGCAGACCATCATCCGCGTGATCCTGCCCTCGCTCGGGCCGGCGTTGCTCACCGGCCTCGCGCTCGCCTTCGCCCGCGCGGTCGGCGAATACGGCTCGGTGATCTTCATCGCCGGCAATCTGCCGAATGTCTCCGAGATCGCCCCGCTCCTGATCGTGATCCGGCTATCCGAGTTCCGCTATGCCGACGCGACCGCCATCGCCGTGGTCATGCTCGTCGTCTCCTTCGTCATCATCTTCGCCGTCAACCGGCTCCAGCGCTGGGCGCAGAGCCGGATCCCGGCGCGCTGAGGGCGGATCATGACGATGCAGATCGCAGATTCCGTCTCGCTGCCTTCGACCGATGCGCGCGCACGTGCGCACGCCGTTGCGGCACGCGACAGCCTCCGCACCGAGCCGCCGGCAATACGTATCGCCATCATCGCGATGGCGGTGATCTTCCTCAGCGTCTTCGTCGTGCTGCCGCTGGTTCTGGTATTCGCGCAGGCCTTTTCGAGAGGCGTTCTCGCCTATTTCTCTGCGCTTGCCGAGCCGGAAGCGCTGGCTGCAATCAAGCTGACGTTGATCGTGGCGGCGATCTCGGTCGGCCTCAATCTCGTATTCGGCCTCGTCGCGGCATGGGCCATCGCCAAGTTCGAGTTTAGCGGCAAGACCTTCCTGATCACGCTGATCGACCTGCCGTTCTCGGTGAGCCCGGTGATCTCGGGCCTCGTCTTCGTGCTGCTGTTCGGCGCGCAGGGCTATTTCGGCAGCTGGCTTAGGGATCACGATATCCAGATCCTGTTCGCAGTGCCGGGCATCGCGCTCGCCACCACCTTCGTGACCTTCCCGTTCGTGGCGCGCGCGCTGATCCCCCTGATGCAGGAGCAGGGCACGCAGGAGGAGGAGGCCGCGATCTCGCTCGGCGCCTCCGGCCTGCAGACCTTCTTCCGCGTCACCCTGCCCAACATCAAATGGGGCGTGCTCTACGGCGTGCTGCTCTGCAACGCGCGCGCGATGGGCGAATTCGGCGCCGTGTCGGTGGTATCAGGACACATTCGCGGCGAGACCAACACCATGCCGCTGCTGGTCGAGATTCTCTACAACGAGTACCAGTTCGTCGCTGCGTTTGCGATCGCCTCGCTGCTGGCGATGCTGGCCCTGATCACGCTGATCGCCAAGACCGTTCTCGAACGTCACCTCGACGAAGGACACGACGCAAGTGACCATTGAAGTCAGGAATCTCGTCAAGCAGTTCGGCAGCTTCAAAGCCCTCGATGGCGTCGATCTCAAGGTCGACAATGGCGAGCTCCTGGCGCTGCTCGGTCCGTCCGGCTCCGGCAAGACCACGTTGCTGCGCATCATCGCCGGCCTCGACTGGCCCGATTCCGGCGAGGTCTCCTTCAATGGCGAGGATGCGCTGGCGCAGGGCGCGCGCGAACGGAACGTCGGCTTCGTGTTCCAGCACTACGCGCTGTTCCGCCACATGACGGTGTTCGAGAACGTCGCCTTCGGCCTGCGCGTGCAGCCGCGCGCCAGCCGCAAGGACGAGCCCACCATTCGTGCGCGCGTCAAGGAGTTGCTCGATCTCGTGCAGCTCGACTGGCTCGCCGACCGCTATCCGAGCCAGCTCTCCGGGGGCCAGCGCCAGCGCATCGCACTCGCCCGCGCGCTCGCGATCGAGCCGCGCATCCTCCTGCTCGACGAGCCCTTCGGCGCGCTCGATGCCAAGGTGCGCAAGGAGTTGCGCCGATGGCTCCGCTCGCTGCACCAGGAGATCAACGTCACCTCGATCTTCGTCACCCACGATCAGGAGGAGGCGCTCGAAGTCGCCAACCGCGTCGTGGTGATGGACAAGGGCAGGATCGAACAGATCGGCTCGCCCGACGACGTCTATGAAAGCCCGGCGACCGCCTTCGTCCACGGCTTCATCGGCGAATCCATCGAGCTGCCGGTCCAGGTCGAAGGCGGCGTCATCAGGCTCGGCGACCGGCCGCTCAATCTTGCAGTAGACGGCTTGGTGTCTGGCGCGTCAAAACTGTTCGTGCGGCGACATGACATGCTGGTCGGCCCGCCCGGAAGCGGTGCCTTCGAGGGCGCCGTGCAGCACGTCCGGAATTTCGGCCCGGTGCAGCGGGCCGAGGTGGCCCTGTCCGGCGGCGAGACCATCGAGATCGACGCCCCCCGCGACAGGGAACTGCGCGCCGGCGATACGATCGGCCTCAAACCGCGCCGCTACCGGATATTTGCGGGCTAGGCGCCGCGGCCAAAAGCTCAAATCTTCCTCAATATTCACCTTTCAGCCACGGTTGGTATGCAACAACGGCCCCTCATTGGGGGCTCCTGGAAATGCGCGCCGCGGCCGCGATATCAATTGCTTTGCTTCTCGCCGGCTGCGCCGGCAACGAAGCACCGGTCCAGCAGCCGACCATGTATGCCGACATGTCGGTCCCGGGCGCCAAGCTCGATGCGCAGGCGGCAGCGATCATGATCTCGCAATACCGCCAGAACAACGCCCTCGGCACCGTCGTGATCGACCCCGATCTGATGCGGCTCGCCGAATCCCAGTCCCAGGCCATGGCGGCGGCCAACAAGATGGACCATGACGTCCGCGCCCCGCTGGCCAAGCGCCTCAGCGCGGGCGGCTATCCGGCAACGGTGGCGGTCGAGAACGTCTCGGCCGGCTATCATACGCTGGCGGAAGCGTTTTCCGGCTGGCGCGACTCGCCCCCGCACCGGGCCAACATGCTCAAGAGCGGTGTCACAAAACTGGGCATCGCGGCGGGCTATGCTCCGGGCACCAAATACAAGGTGTTCTGGACCATGATCCTGGCCTCGACCGACCCCCGATAAGCCAGACTTGATCCCGGGATGCATTGACGCCGCGGGGGACTGTCGCCACGGTGGCTCGCCTTTTGCTATTGTTCCCAGATGACAGATCATAGCCCGGAAGTCGCAACAGTCCCCGCGAAGGCGCAGCGCGTCCTGGTCCTCCAGGGCGGTGGGGCGCTCGGCTCCTATCAGGCCGGCGCCTATCAGGCGCTGTGCCATTTCGACTTCGAGCCGGAATGGGTCGCCGGCATCTCGATCGGCGCGGTCAACGCCGCCATCATCGCCGGCAATGACGGACACACCCGCATCAAGCGGCTCAAGGAATTCTGGGAGATGGTGTCGGCGCCGGTGCCGTGGAAGCCGATCGGCAAGAGCGATCACAGCCGCGAGCTGTTCAACTCGACCAGTGCCGCATTGATCGCGACCTTCGGGGTGCCCGGTTTCTTCACGCCGCGCATTCCGCCCGCGCCGCTCTGGCCGCCCGGCAGCAAGCAGGCCGAGAGCTATTACGACACCGCGCCGCTGAAGAAGACGCTGGAGCGCCTGGTCGATTTCGACCGCATCAACGATCTGAAGACGCGGCTGTCGGTCGGCGCCGTCGGCGTCACCTCGGGCAACTTCAAATATTTCGACAATTACGAGTTCAAGAAGCTCGGCAAGACCATCGGCCCCGAGCACATCATGGCCTCCGGCGCGCTGCCGCCGGGCTTTCCGTCCGTCGTGATCGAAGGCGAGCACTACTGGGACGGCGGCATCGCCTCCAACACACCGCTCGACTACGTGCTCGATGCCGAGATCGCTCGCGACATGCTGATCTTCCAGGTCGATCTGTTCAGCGCCCGCGGCGATCTGCCGAATTCGCTGCTCGAGGCGACCGAGCGCGAGAAGGACATCCGCTTCTCCAGCCGAACGCGGATGAACACCGACAAGAACAAGCAGATCCACAACGCCCGCAGGGCCGTGCGCGACCTGATCGGCAAATTGCCGGACTATCTGAAGAACGACCCGTCCGTCGAATTCCTCGCGAAGGTGTCGCGCGAAAGCACCGTCACCGTGGTGCACCTGATCTATCGCAGCAAGAACTACGAATCCTCGTCGAAGGATTACGACTTCTCGCATGTCGGCATGGTCGAGCATTGGGAAGCCGGCGTGCGCGACGTGCATCTGTCGATGCGCCATAAGGACTGGCTCGAGCGGCCGCAGTCCGGCGAGACCATGGTGACCTACGATCTCACGGGGGACGTCACCGCGCCCCCGCCAAAAAGGAGCGAATAACATGGGTAGTCTGTCAGGCAAGAACGCCGTCGTGACCGGTTCGACCAGCGGCATCGGGCTCGCCTATGCGCGCGCCTTCGCCGCCGCTGGGGCCAATGTCGTCATCAACGGCTTCGGCTCGCCGGAAGACATCGAGAAGGAGCGCGCCAAGATCGAGTCCGACTTCGGCGTGAAGGCGGTGTACTCGCCGGCCGACATGACCAAGCCCGCCGAGATCGCCGGGATGATCGCGCTCGGCGAGAAGTCGTTTGGCTCCGTCGACGTCCTCGTCAACAATGCCGGCATCCAGTTCGTCTCGCCGATCGAGGAATTCCCGGTCGAGAAGTGGGACCAGATCATCGCGATCAACCTGTCCTCGGCTTTCCATGCCATCCGCGCGGCGGTGCCCGGCATGAAGAAGAAGGGCTGGGGCCGTATCATCAACACGGCGTCGGCGCACTCGCTGGTCGCCTCGCCCTTCAAGTCCGCCTATGTGTCGGCCAAGCACGGCATCGCCGGCCTGACCAAGACCGTGGCGCTCGAGGTCGCGACCCACAAGATCACCTGCAACTGCATCAGCCCCGGCTATGTCTGGACGCCGCTGGTGGAGAAGCAGATCCCCGACACGATGAAGGCGCGCAACCTCACGCGCGAGCAGGTCATCAACGACGTGCTGCTCGACGCGCAGCCGACCAAGGAGTTCGTCACCTCCGAGCAGGTCGCAGCCCTCGCGCTGTTCCTGTGCGGCGACGACGCCGCGCAGATCACCGGCACCAACCTGTCGATCGACGGCGGCTGGACGGCGGAGTAACGACCGGTGTCATGCCCCGGCTTGACCGGGGCATCCAGTACGCCGCGGCGGAAGTTGCAAGAGCGAGTTCGCCAACGTTAGGCTCTGGAGTACTGGATCGCCCGGTCAAGCCGGGCGATGACAGCTAGGGCGGGTGGCTGGCCTAATGCGTCCAGGCCAGCGCCGTCACGATCGCGGACGACAGGTTCAGCTCCGCGAACATGATCTTGCCGGCGACCACGAACAGCACGCAGGCAAGCGTCAGGCGCAGCACCGTCTCGGGGACGCGCGTCGCACTGAGGCTGCCGACGATGATGCCGGGCAGCGAGCCCAGCAGCAGCACGCCCATCAGGGCCCAATCCACATCGCCAAGCGCCCAATGTCCGATGCCCGCGACCAGCGTCAGCGGCACCGCATGCGCGATGTCCGAGCCGACGATGGTCGCCATCGGCAGGCGCGGATAGAGCAGCAGCAGCACGGTGACGCCGACCGCTCCGGCACCGACGGACGAGATCGACACCAGCACGCCGAGCACGATGCCGGTGACGACGGTCGCGATGGCCGTGGTGCGCTCATTGACCTGCTCGAGGCGCTTCCGATAGCGCTCCATGAGAGCCTTGCGGAAGATCAGCGAGGTCGCGGTCAGCAGCAGTGCAAAGCACAGCACCAGATTGACCAGGCTGCGCTCGGAATCGCTCCTGAGGTCGAGCTTCCACAGCACGAGCAGCGTCAGCGCGCTCGCCGGGATGCTGCCGCAGGCGAGCCGCAGCACGGCGGGCCAGTGCACGCTCCGCGACCAGCCATGCACCACGCTGCCGCCGGTCTTGGTGGCGGCGGCATAGAGCAGGTCGGTGCCGACGGCGGTGGAGGGGTGGATGCCGAACAGCAGGATCAGCAGCGGCGTCATCAGCGAGCCGCCGCCCACGCCGGTCATCCCGACAAGCAGGCCGACGCCAAATCCGGAGGCGACATAGAGTGGATCAATCATGTCTGGGGAATCTTAGGTTTATCTCGTCGGTTGAGCAATATGACGTAGAATAAAATTTCCCTGAAGCGCAACCGTTTGGGTTGAATAAGAATAATCTTGCTACGGACGGTGGGCGGGGAGGGGGTTTCAGTCGCCGCTGCGCAAGGCGCGAAACAGCCATTCTCCAGGCCGGCAACCCGGGTGGCAGCGCCTATTTGCCAAACGCCAGCACGTGCAGGCCGAGCCGCTGGCGCACGATCCAGAACAGCAGCACTGTCTCGAATGTCAGCGAGATCGAGGTCGCAGCCGCGGCGCCGTGACCGCCGAAGCTCGGCACCAGCGCGATGCAGAGCACGACGTTCATCACGAAGGCCAGCGCGTAGGCCAGCGCGCAGATCTTCTGCTGGCCGAGCATGTTAAGCAGGCGCTCGACCGGTCCAATCGCGGCGCGCACCACGAGGCCGATCGCGGCGACGAACATGATGTCGTAGCCAACCGTGAATTGCGGGCCGAACAGCCAGAGCAGCGGCTTGCCAAGCGCAAGCAGCACGATTGTCGCTGCCAGCGACGGCCAGAACGTCCAGTTGATGGCATGCGCGACATAGGCCGACAGGCGCGCCTTGTCGCCGAGCGCGTTGTACTCGGCGAAGCGATGCGCGGTGGTCGCCGACATCGCGTAGTGGATGAACGAGACCAAAGCGAGCGTCTTCACCACCGCGAAATAGACACCGACCTCGTCCGACGGGCGGAACTGCTGAAGCACCAGCACGTCGGTATAGGACAGCAGCAGGTAAAAGCTCTCGACCAGCAGGATCGGCAGCGAGACGGCGAGCCAGCCGCCGATGTCGTAGGTTTTGGGGCCTGGCTCGATATGATCGGCGAGCTTGCGGTTCAGCACCACCATCTGCCCGGTCATCGCGATCCACACCGCGCCGGCGCTCGCGACCATCGCGGCGACCGCGCCGAGATGATAGCCGAGCAGGAAGGCAGCGGCCGTGATGCCGATGATCAGCGCCTGGCGGATGATGAATTGCGGCATCAAACCGAGCTGCATCCAGTCATGCGAGCGCGCGATGCCGTCCTGGGTGTTGGCGACGACGAAGGCGGGCAGCGTCATGCAGCCGATATAGAGCGGCAGCACCTCGGCCGGATTAATCCAGGGCGAGAGCAGCTTGACGATACCGGCGAGCCCCAGCGACACCAGCGTGGACGCGGCAAAGGTCAGCCAGCGGCTGCCGGAGAGAAAGCCGCGCAGCAGCGCATGCTCACCGCTGGTGCGATACTCGGGAATGATCTTTTGCGCGGAGGCCGAGATGCCGAAATCCATCATGCTGCCGAGCAGCAGCACCCAGGTCCAGACATAGACGTAGATGCCGTAGTCGGACGTCCCCATCCAGCGCGCGAGCAGAACCTGCGAGAAATAGGCGAGGCCTGCGCTGATCACCCGGATGATGAAGATGGTGCCGGCCAACCGCCGCGTCAGCGACGCCTCGTTCGACCCGCCCGTCAGCTTCGCGCGCAGCCGCGCGACGAGGCCGGCAGGTCCGGTCGTTGCGGGTTCTGCATCCATCACGGCCAATTCGAGATCCCCAGGGCGTCCGTATCAGGCGTCCCGCATGCTGCGGCAGGCCTGATGCGGTAGCCCTTGGGGATTAGCAACCATTCGTTAAGATTGGGTTGGGTGAGGCATGCTGCCGCTCCAGCCACCGGCGTCGTCCCCGCCTAGTGCGCAATTGCGCACGGGGGCGGGGACCCATAACCCCAGGGAGACATTGTTGCGCTGGCTGGCAACTCCGAGTCCTCGCCAAACCACTCCCTGTGGCTATGGGTCCCGGGCTTTCGCTGCGCGCGCCCCGGGACGACAGCTGAATATGTGGCGCTGGCAGCGCAACTCAGCTCCGGCTTACTCCAGATTCGTATTGAACTCGTACGACTTCTCAGGCGCGACGAGTGTGAACTTCAGCGCCGCGCCGTCGGGCTTGGCGCCCGGCGGCAGTCCGTCGAGCTCGAAGGAAAATCGCTGCACGCCGGGTGGGCTGCGGTCGACCGGCGCCGGGATCGGCAACGCCCAATCGGGCGTCGGCCCTTCCACGAACAAATTGACGCCGCGGCTATCGGGCACGACCACGTCGACCACGACATTCTTGGGCCCGTCACGTCTGACGTCGCGGATGGTCAGCGGATTGGGATCACCGATCGTGGCAGGCTTCGGCACGGTGTCGAGCGCGGCACGCAGATTGGCGTCCTCGGTCGAGGCGACGTTGTTGAAGCCGAGCTCGACATTGGCCTCGACGGGAACGCAGAGCTTCTCGCACACGGCGTAGTTGATCTCGGCGCGCAGCGTCACCGGCTTGTCGGGCGCCTTGGGCACGATGCGCAGAGGCAGCACGATCTGGCCGTGATAGCCGATCGAATGCCCGCCGGCGCCGTCATCGAATTTCAGCGGCGCCGGCCACATCACCGTCACCGCTTCGACATTGTCCGATTTCGAGAAATCGAACCGCGGCGGAACGCCGGAATCGCCGGGGATGCGCCAGTAGGTCTTCCATCCCTGCTGGAGCTGGAAGGCGATACCGCCGAGCAGGACGGCGCCGCTGCGCGACCCTGCGATCAATCGCACTGCGGAATGGCCGTCGCGCTGCCAGGGCGAAGCGTCGTCGGCGCGGGCTGCGAGCGTCACCGACGACGCAAGCAGGGTTGTTGCGACGCCAATCGCCGCATGCAGGGGAACTCTTGTCAGCATGGCACGTCTTTACAGGGTCGCCCCTGGGCAAACCATTGAATTGCTTGTGATGGATGCACCTGAATCAAGTCGAGGCAAGCCTTGATTTGACAGCGGCCCGGCCCGACATCAGGATAGGAATCGAAACCGGAGTGCTTTACCGATGGCTCCCACAGGCAAAAGGACGGGCGAAAGCACCCGCAGCGCGGCCCCCGCGCTTCCCAGTTCGGCCGGCTATCTCGACGGCCAGCTCCTGATCGCGATGCCCGTGATGGGCGATGAGCGCTTCGAGCGCTCGGTGATCTATCTCTGTGCGCATTCCGCCGAGGGCGCGATGGGCATCATCGTCAATCATCCCGCCGGCAGCATCGACTTCCCCGAGCTCCTGCAGCAGCTCGGCATCATCAAGAAGGGCGAGCACATCAAGCTGCCGGAGAACGCCGAAAGCATGAAAGTGCTGCGTGGCGGACCGGTCGATACCGGCCGCGGCTTCGTGCTGCATTCCAGCGATTTCTACATCGAGAACGCGACGCTCCGGATCGACGACGGCGTCTGCCTCACCGCGACCGTCGACATCCTGCGGGCGATCGCCAACGGCTCCGGCCCGAAGCACGCCATCCTAGCGCTTGGTTATGCCGGCTGGGCGCCGGGCCAGCTCGAGACCGAAATCCAGAGCAATGGCTGGCTGCATTGCGATGCGGATTCGGATTTGATCTTCGGCGACGATGTTGACGAGAAGTACGGCCGCGCGCTGCGCAAGATCGGCATCGATCCCGGCATGCTCTCGAACGATGCGGGACACGCGTAGCTGTGTAACAACTGCTGCGAAGGTTTGCGGTGTCCTGCGCCCCCCTCCGCTGTCGTGCCCCGGCTTGACCGGGGCATCCAGTACGCCGCGGCCTATCGATTGCATCACAACCGTCTCGGAGTACTGGATCGCCCGGTCAAGCCGGGCGATGACCACGTCCAGCGGGGTGTGCCGCCTACTCCGCCGCCTGCTGCTGTACCGTCGGCTCTGTCCCCGCCACCGTCGCACGGCGCATGTCGCGGGGCTGGGACTGGTCGTAGCGGCGGACGCGATGCATGGTCTGGCGGTTGTCCCACATCACGAGATCATGCAGCTTCCATTTGTGGACGTAGACAAACTCGGCCTGCGTCGCATGCTCGTTCAGATCGCGCAGCAGCAGCCGGCCCTCCGGCACGCTCATGCTGACGATCGTGCCGGCATGCGATGAGAGATAGAGCGACTTGCGGCGATGCACCGGATGGGTGCGCACCAGGCGTTGCAGCACCGGCTTGAACATCTGTTTTTCGTCGTCGGTGTACTCGGTGAAGCCGAGCGATCCGCGCGAATACATCAGCGAGTGCTCGCAGACGAGATCCTCGATCTCCGCCTTGGTGTCGTCATCGAGCGCGTCATAGGCCGCGCGCATGTCGGCGAACTCGGTATTGCCGCCCTTCGGGTTCACCACCCGCGCCGACAGCAGCGAGAATTTTGCGGGGATCGGGCGAAACGAGCTGTCGGAATGCCACAGGCAGTTGCCGAGATTGAACAGATGCGCGCGGCTGTCCTTCGCCAGCGGCTTGCCGTCCTTGCCGAGATTGGAGACGTCGTTGAGGCCCGATTGGAGACGGTAGTCCTTTTCCTTGGTCACGGTGCCGCCGCGCGCGTCCTCGCGCTGGCCGAAATTCAGCGCGAAGGCCATCTGCTGCTCGTCGGTGATGTCCTGGTCGTGGAAGATCAGCACCGCATATTTGTCCATGGCGGCCTCGACCTCGCGCGCCTCGGCCTCGGTGAGAGGCTTTCGCAGGTCGAGGCCGGAAACCTCGCAGGCAAAATGTTTTTGAAGCTGCCGGATGGCGATCGTCATGGTGTTTCTCCCGCAAACCGCGAGCGGTTGGTCCCGCTCTGCCGGTGAAAAAGCTACTCCGGCACTCGGCGTTGTCAACGCTCGGCGCGCATGGCTCTCACGCGTTGCGGGCCATCAAGCCTCCATCGACCGGGATCACCGCGCCGGTGAGGAAAGACGCAGCCGGCAGGCACAGGCTCAGCGTCATATGCGCGACCTCCTCGGGGTCGCCGTAACGGCCGAGTGCAGTGCGGCGCTTGGCGTAGATGGTCTTGTGCTCTTCGGAGATGCGGTCGGTGATGGCGGTGCGGATCGGGCCCGGGCAGATGCAGTTGACGGTGATGCCCTCGCGGCCGAGCTCGACGGCGAGCGAGCGCGTGAGGCTCGCCACGCCGCCCTTTGCCGCCGAATAGGGGCTGTGCAATGCGGTGGCGCCGAGGGCCTCGGTCGAGGCGATGTTGACGATGCGCGGGCTCTTCGACCTGCGCAGGTGCGGCAGCGCGGCGCGGATGATGCGCGGATGCGCCGTCAGCATCACCGCGATGCCCTTGGCCCAGGCATCTTCGTAAGCCTCGTCGTCTATCGCGACGCGCACGGAGATGCCGGCATTGTTGACGATGATGTCGAGTCCGCCGAAATGCGCCGCGACAGCGCCAACCACGCGCTTGATCTCGCCGCCATCGGCGACATCGAGCTTCCACGCCTTCGATGATCCGGCGTTCGCGGCAATCTCCTTGGCAACGGACAGTGCGCCCTGCTCATCAAAGTCGGTGACGGCGACGTTTGCGCCTTCAGCGGCGAACACGCGCGCTGTGGCGCGCCCCATGCCGCTCGCAGCACCCGTGACGAGAACGGTCAGGCCCTTCACCGACCGGCTGAGCTCCTTGAATTCGGACATGCCGTTTCCTCGCGTCTCTTGTTTCTTGTTATGAGATGGACAAGGCTGGCATCGATCAGCAGACAGGTCAAACAAGCAAAACAAAAGGGGAGGCCGCGATGGCGAACGAGCTGGATTTCTCAGGCAAGCAGGTGCTGGTGGTCGGCGGTTCCAGCGGTATCGGCAACGGCATCGCGCAAGCCTTTCGTGCGAGGGGTGCCGCTGTTGCGGTCTGCGGCACGCGTGCTCATCCTGCGGAATATTCGACGCAAGAAGGCTCCGATCTCACGGGTCTTTCCTATGCGCAGCTCGACGTCGGCAACACCGGCGCGGTGGAAGCGTTCAAGCCGTCCTTCGACCGTCTCGATGTGCTCGTGCTCGCGCAGGGCGCGGTGCTCTATCGCCGCGGCGAGTTCGAGATGGCCGGCTTCCGCAAGGTCGTCGAGGTCAATCTGATGAGCCTGATGGCCTGCGCGACGCGGTTTCACTCCATGCTGCGCGACAGCAAGGGCGCGCTGATCATGGTGTCCTCGACCGCAGCCTATCATTCCACCATGGGCAATCCCGCCTACAACGCCTCGAAGACCGGCGCAGTCGGATTGACGCGGACGCTGGGCGAGGCCTGGGCCGAGGATGGCATCCGCGTCAACGGTATCGCGCCCGGCCTCGTCGACACCAAGATGACGAAGGTAACCACCGACAATCCCAAGCGGCTCGAAGGCGCGTTGTCGCGCATTCCGCTGCGGCGATTGGGCACGCCGGCTGACATGGCGGGCGCGGCCCTGTTCCTGGCCTCGCCGCTGTCGTCCTACATCATTGGCCAGACGCTGGTCGTCGATGGCGGGCTCATCCTGTAGCCAGGATGGAGCGACTGGCCTGCCGTAGCTCGAAGAGTGCAGGCGGGATCCAGACTACACACTTTCGCAGAAGCTTGGAACTGCGCTGCTCCTGATCGGTTACTTGGGCTGACCCCCGAGGAGGAGCAACATGGACAAGGATCGGATCGTCGGATCGGCCAAGGAATTCGCTGGGCGCGCAGAAGGCGCCGTCGGTGATCTCGCTGGCGATGCGCAGACACAGGCGTCAGGCAAGGCGCGGGAAGCCGCTGGCACCGTGCAGAATCTCTACGGCCAGGCCAAGGACGCCGTGCGCGACGCCGGCGAGACCGCGGCCGGCTACGCCAAGGATGCCTACGACAAGCCGGCCGAGACCTTGCGCGACGGTTCGCAGGCGATTGCCAAGAAGGTGCAGGACAATCCGCTCGGTGCGCTGCTGGTCGCCGGCGGGATCGGCTTCGCACTCGCGCTTCTGATGTCGCGTCCCGCCCGTCGCCCGCCGCCGCGCTGGCGCTATTACGGCTGAGCTTCCCGCCACTGGTCATTCCGGGGCGCGCCTCTTGGCGCGAGCCCGGAATCCATTCATCGGGCATCGTCGGTGGGGCGCGATGGATTCCGGGTTCGCGCTACGCGCGCCCCGGAATGACAGCTGAAATCATCAGTGAAAAACTACCGGAACATCTCCGCCGATCGCCCGACGTTACCAGGCGGGCGCGGGATCGCGGGATTGGGATTCGGATTGCGCGGCGCCGGCGCCAATTGACGCGGCGGTGGCTGCGGAGAGCCGAAGCCGAAGAAATCGCGGAATGACGGCGCTGCCTGGGCCGGCTGCTGCGGCTGCTGCTGCATCGGCGGCTTCTTCGGCGCGAGTCTTGGCGGCGCGATCGCGGCGGCTGGACCCGGTGTGCCGGGAGCGGCGCTGCCGTCGGGCGTCGTCGTCGCCATCGGCGTATCGCCCTTGGCCTGCTCGCGGCCGACTTCGCGGCGCGGCCAGGCATAATCATCGGCACGGCCCGCGGGCGCGGCCAGCGGCTCACCCTTCACCATCGTCTTCGCGGCGAGCGCATCGACGGCGGCGGGACGCGAACCCGGTCCGCCCAGCAATTGATCGGCCGAGATCGAGGCTGCAACCAGCGGCACGATCGGTCCCGCCAGCGGCCGCGGCGCGGGCTTGCCGGGCTCGGCGCTGGTGTCGGGGGTCGCAGGTTCGCTCGGCAGCGCAATCGGGCCGGAGCGTCCGGCGAGCAGCCGAGTGATCTCGCGCTCGACATAGTGGGCGAGCTTGCGTGCGCCGGGTTTCGTGAAATAGACGCCGTCATAGCTGCGGAGCTGGCGGATCTGGCCCTCGAAGTCCGGGCCCTTCTGGAGGAAGCGGCCGGCTTCGTCGACAAAGCCGTCCCAGACATCGACATAGGTGATGCCGGCCTTGGCCGCGCCTTCGCGATAGAGCGAATCCAGGAACAGCATGTCCGCCGTGCCCTTGGGGCCGCGGATCGCGGGCAGGCCGACCCAGAGCACCGGCACGCCCTTGGACTTGAGGACGTTGGCCAGCTCCTCGATCTTCTTGCCGTACAGCTCGACCCAGCGCTCGTCGCGGAATTCGTAGAGGCCGTTCGGGTTGCGCGCGGTCTTCTCCGGCGCTGCGACCGCCGGCGTGTCGGCGTTGTCGGCATCGTCCTGCGGCAGGTCGGCGTCGGCCGGCTTGTCGTCCGGCTTGGCGGCGGAATCAGGTTTGGCGTCGCCGGGCTTCTCGCCTGGCTTGCCTTGCGGCTTGGCGCGCGCGCCCTTGTCGTTCTTCTTGTCCTTGTCCGTCGCCTTGTCGGGCGCGACCTCGCGGATCGAGATGCGGTCGTTGAGGCCGAGCATGACGACGATCACGTCGGGCTTCTCGGTCTCGAGGATGCCCTTCGCTGCCGCTGCCCAGTCCGCGGGCTCACCCTTCGGCTGGTACTTGATCAGGCCGGACGTGGTCTTGTGCTTGCGGATCACGCCCATGTCGGGCTGCTCAGTGTAGGCGTCTTCGAGGCCGTAGGCGAGCCAGTCCGCCATGGCGTCGCCGATCACCAGCACGTTCTTGTCGGGCGTCGTGTCGCGCTTGCTAGGTGCCGGCGCGCGCGAAAAATCCTGGCGCGGCGCCTGCGGCTGTTGCTGCTGGAATGGCGTGAAGAAATCGCCGCCGAACCAGCCGCCGCCTCCACCGTTCCGCGGTGGCGGGGCCTGCCGCTGCGGCGGGCCGCCGAAGCCGGGGAAGTTGAAGAACTGCGCCGAGGCGGGTCCTGCGACGGAGACCAGGATCGCGAGCGCCGTCCCCAGCGCGATCAACGGGCCGGTCTCGGTCAGCGCCTTGAAGAAGGACTTGAACTGGGGCCTGGGCTTCGACATGCGATCTCGGGCACGCGCAATGGGGGTCGGGATAGGCTCGATATAATAGCGGAATCGGGCGCCAAACGGGCAGAATTCGTTGCCATAAACCGTCCGTTGGGTCCGGAGGTCAAGGCCGATCGACCCGAAACATGCCGGAACGGTTACCGGCGGGCCGGATCATGGGGTGCGACGGCGTGATCCACCCCTAATTGCGATCCATCTCACAACTTCGATGGCGGTCTCACGGTATTTTCACGCTGAAATAGCGCTCTCTCAATATTGATGACCAATTCCAATTTCGGGAGCTGAACCCATGCAGGACATCACCAAGCAAGATGTTGCCGAGTCCCGTGCGCAAGCCGAGAAATTGCTCGACGCGCAGGCCGAGCAGTCCAAAGCGAAGCGACCGCAAGGCCATGGACGATCCGAACGCGGCCTGGACGCCGTGGCTTACCAGCCGGAAGGCTTTGGCCGGTTCGGCCGCATGTTCCCGGAGCTGGCCCGGGCCCGCTTCGGCGATACCCTACCGCAGGAACAGGCGATCATGAATGCGATCGCCGACACCATGATCAAGCGGGGAGATACCGGCGCTCCGATTACCGAGGAGGAACCGGCCGACGAGAATCCGAAGATCAAGGCAGGCTACACCTATTTCGGCCAGTTCATCGATCACGACATCACCTTCGATCCTGCCTCCGATCTCGACCGTGACAATGATCCCAACGCGACCCAGGATTTCCGCACGGCGCGGCTGGACCTCGACAGCATCTACGGCCGGGGGCCGGCGGATCAACCCTACCTTTACAATCCCGATCTCACCATCAAGCTCGGCTTCGACAAGACGCCGGCCTATCTGAAGGGCAAGAAGAAGCTCTTCGACGTGCAACGCGCGCCGCGTGACGAGAGCGGTGAAGTCGACGATGCGCATCAGGATTGCCCGCGCGCCATCATCGGCGACAAGCGCAACGACGAGAACAACATCGTCCTGCAGATTCACCAGCTGTGGCAGCGCTTCCACAACAGGATCATGCTCGACCTGGCGCGGCCGTCGACCGAGCCGGGAAACGAGCGGCCGGGGATCACGGGCCTCGCAGCCTTCAATACGGCCCAGCGCAAGGTACGCTGGCACTATCAATGGGTCGTCTTGCATGACTTCGTGCGGCGCATCGTCGGCGACAAGATGTTCCACGCGGTCTACAACGGCGGCAAGCCGAAGCTCCACTTCTACAACCCGGAGGCCGCGCAATATCCGTTCATGCCGGTCGAATTTTCGGTCGCGGCCTATCGGTTCGGCCACTCCATGGTCCGGCCGAGCTATTCGCTGAGCGCGGCGATACCGCATCAGAAGACGAATTCACTGGACCGGCTGCCGATCTTCAAGCCGAACTTCAGCTGCGACGATGTGCAGAGCCTGAACGGCTTCCGTCCGTTGCCGCCGGAATGGGGCATCGACTGGAGCTTCTTCCTGCCCGACGTGAAAAGCGATCTGCCGAAGCCAACGAAGGAGCTTCCGTTCGGCGATTTCGTGCGGCCGCAGCCGGCCTATCGGATCGACACCATGCTGGTCGATCCGCTCTCGATGTTGCCGGACCTGCGCAACGAGAAGAGACCCGATCGCAAGTCATTGCCGAGCCTGAACCTGCAGCGCGGCATCGCGCTGGGCCTGCCGAGCGGGCAGGCGGTGGCACGGCGCATGGGTCTCAAGCCCCTGACGGACGATCAGCTCTGGATCGATCCCGGCAATCTGGACGACGATGCCGCGAAGGCGCGCAGCGACATGTTCGCGACGAACGCAGCGCAGCTGCACGAGAACGCACCGCTCTGGTACTATATCCTGCGCGAGGCGGAGCTGGCCGACGCGGTCAAGACCGACTTCGAGGAAGACGGAGAGGAGAAATCCCAGGTGCTGGGTGGCAGCCGGCTGGGCGACGTCGGCGGTCGCATCGTCGCCGAGGTCTTGATCGGCCTCGTCGTCGCGGACAATCAGTCCTATCTCGTCCAGGACCCGAACTGGCGGCCCACGGTCAAGGACATGTCGGGCCAGGGGGCGAGGTTCGAACTATCGGACGTCGTGAATTACGTCGATTCCTGAACGATCGGCCGTGGCGGGCGGTGTTTACCGCCCGCGCAGCCGTTCCAGCACGTCGGAGGAGGCAAACCCGTCGGCGGGGACCCCGATCGAGGCCTGGAAATTACGCAGTGCCTCCCGGGTCTGGCCGCCGAATTGGCCGTCCGGGGTGCCCTTGTAGAAGCCGCGCTGGGCCAAGAGCTGCTGGAGCTCCAGCCGCTCGGTGCGGGACAGCTCGCGCTCCTGCCGCGGCCAGGGCTGCACGAAGGGCTGGCCGCCGCGCAGGCGGTCGGCGAAATGGCCGATCGCCAGCGCATAAGCCTCGGCCGGGTTGTACTTCATGATGACGCGGTAATTCTGCAGCATCAGGAAGCCCGGGCCCTGCGCCCCGGCGGGCGCCAGCAGATAGGCTTTCTCGGCCGGATGCGGGAAGGGCTGGTTGGTCGGGCGCTTGAGCCCGAGCTTCTCCCACTGCGCGATCGTCATCGCCTTGGCGCGATCGGCCAGCATGTAGTTGAAGCCTTGGGGCACCACGACCTCAAAGCCCCAGGTCTGGCCGGCCTGCCAGCCGTCCTTCTTCAGATTGTTGGCGGTCGAGGCGATCAGGTCGGTGGGATTGTCGACGACGTCGCGCCGTCCGTCGCCATCGCCATCCACGGCAAAGCGCTTGAACGCGGTCGGCATGAACTGCGTCGGGCCGAAGGCGCCGGCCCAGGAGCCGCGCATCTGCTCAGGCCTGAGATCGCCGCGGTTGAGGATCTCCAGCGCGGAGAGAAACTCGTCCTTGAAATAGGCCTGGCGGCGGCCGATGCAGGCGAGCGTCGCGGTCGATTGCAGCACGCTGCGGTCGCCCATCTGCGTCGAGTAATTGGACTCGATACCCCAGATCGAGGCGATGATGTAGCGATCGACGCCGGTGGCCTTTTCGGTGGCGTCGAACTGCGCCTTGTATTTAGAGAGGACCTCGCGGCCCTTGGCGAGGCGGTTGTCGTTCACGAGGATGTCGAGATAGTCCCAGATCGACTTGGTGAACTCCGGCTGCGAATCCATCAGGTCCATGATGCGCAGATCGGGTGTGAGCCCGGCTGTGAAGCGCTGGAAGTTCTCCTGCGTGATGTTGCGCCGTGCGGCATCGGGCCACATCCCCGCGACGCAATTGTTGAAGTTGGAGGCGGCTTCGCGGATCGCGGCGGCCGTCATCAGCGGATGGCCGGAGGCGCCGTCCTCGCCGGTCCAGGGTAAGGCGCCGCCGGGGCCGGGCGGGGCTTGCGCAGGCGCCGGATTCGGGCCGGAGAAAATACCGCCGAACAGGTTCGACAAGCCGTTCTGCGCCTGCGCGTGCGCGCTGACAGGCAGCAGCACAGCGGCCGCAAGCATCATTGCGCCGGTCACAAATCCAGCACGTTTTGCCAGCCCTGCCACTGATTGCATCATACCCTACCTGTCCGGCCGAAAATCCGCCTTCAGGAGGCCCGGTACCGGTTGCCAATAGCTTAACAAAGGTGAAATTTTGGTGTCGGCCTTTTTCTCAACTCTGTGAGCGCGAGGCCCCACATCCGCCTTTGTTAGCGGCTGCAAACAAGCTAGCAAGATACCATTGCTCCGTTCACGTCTCAGGTATTCGATCAATGAAAATTCGCAAAGCCGTATTCCCCGTCGCCGGCCTCGGCACCCGCGTCCTGCCCGCCACCAAGGCGATGCCGAAGGAAATGCTGACCATCGTCGACAAGCCGCTGATCCAGTACGTCTATGACGAGGCGAGGGAAGCCGGCATCGAGCATTTCATCTTCGTCACCGGCCGCAACAAAAATGTCATCGAAGATCATTTTGACAAGATGTTCGAGCTCGACGCGACGCTCGCCGCGCGCGGCAAGAAGGCCGAGCAGGACATCCTGGCGCAGAACCAGCCTGGGGCCGGCGCCGTCAGCTTCACCCGCCAGCAGGCGCCGCTCGGCCTCGGCCACGCGGTCTGGTGCGCGCGCGACATCGTCGGCAACGAGCCGTTCGCGGTCGTGCTGCCCGATGAGCTCGTGCTCAACACGACCGGCTGCCTGAAGCAGATGATCGAGACGGCTTCAACGCTCGGCGAAAAATCCAACGTCATCGCGGTCGAGGCCGTACCCGACCATCTCACCCATCAATACGGCATCTGCGGCGTCGGCAAGCGCACCGGCAAGACGTTCGAGGTCGACGGCATGGTCGAGAAGCCGGCCAAGGGCACCGCGCCCTCCAACCTCTCGATCACCGGCCGCTACATCCTCCAGCCGGAGATCTTCAAGATCCTGGAGACCCAGGAGCGCGGTGCCGGCGGCGAGATCCAGCTCACCGACGCCATGATAGGCCTCGCCAAGTCGCAGAAATTCTACGGCGTCGAGTTCGAGGGCGAGCGCCATGATTGCGGCTCCAAGCCCGGCTTCCTCCGCGCCAACATCGCCTACGGCCTGAAGCGGCCGGAACTGCGTGATGGGCTCATTGCGGAAATGAAGAAGTATCTGGGGCAGTAGTTCCCGGCGTCATTGCGAGCGAAGCGAAGCAATCCAGAATCTTTCCGCGGAGAAAGTCTGGATTGCTACGTCGCAAGAGCTCCTCGCAATGACGGGGAGAGAAGCCCTCACGCCACCAGCGACAGCTTTGGAAGGCTCGCGACCACGGACTGGTTGCGGCCGCCGGCTTTCGCCGCATAGAGCGCCTTGTCGGCGGCGGCGACCAGGACCGGCCAGTCCATGCCGGTGGTGGGAACGAAGCCCGCAATGCCGCAGGAGACCGTCGACATCGCCTGGTCGTCGGACCAGCCCTGCACCTTGCCGCGGATCGTCTCGGCGACATTGAAGGCCTCGGCGGCCGACGTGTTCGGCAGCAGCACCGCGAATTCCTCGCCGCCATAGCGCGCGGCGCAGTCACCGGACCGCCGCACGGAATCGGAAATGCAGATCGCGATGCCGACCAGCACCTGGTCGCCGGCCTGATGGCCGAACGTGTCGTTGTAGGCCTTGAAGTGATCGGCATCGATCATCAGCAGCGCGACCGGTGTCTTCTGGCGCATCGCGCGGCGCCATTCGGCGTCGATGACCTGGTCGAACTTGCGGCGGTTCTTCAGGCCGGTGAGCGCATCCGTCGTCGCCATCTCCTCGAGCTTGCGCTCGGCTTCGGCGCGCCGGCTGATCTCGCGGGCGAGCACCAGCGTCGAGGCCAGCATGAACAGGATGAGCGCCAGGACCACGGCGCCGATGCGGTAGGCTTCCTTCTGCCAGATCTCGAACACGGCGGCGAGCGGCTTGCCTGCCACCACGAAGAGCGGACCCGGGCCGGTGCTGCGGACGTAGAGGCGCGGCGTCGCGTCCACCGGGCCCTGGCCCGCATAGGACCCGCCGGCCTTGAGATTGTCGGCCTTCCAGCTCTGCCGCGTCCCGAGATTCTTGCCGATGACGTCGAGATCGAACGGCCGCCGCATCATGATGGTGCGGTCGCGCCTGAGCACGGTGATGGTATCGTCGGGATCGAGGTTCAGGCGCTCGAACAATTCGTGGAAATAGCTGAAACGGATCGAGCCGGTGACGACCCCCAGGAAGCCGCCGTCGGTATCGCTGATGCGCCGGCTCAGCACGATGGAATAGGCGCCGCGGAACAGCATCGGACGGCTGATGAAGAGGCCGGCGTCGGGATCGTCGCGATGAACCCTGAAGTAGTCCTCCTCGCTCCGGTTCTCCGGCAGGGGATCGAGCGTGGAGGCGTCGATGGTCAGCCTGCCCTCGGCATCGAACACCTGGATGGCGCCGAAGTGCCGCGCCGTGGTGGCGTGGTCGAACAGGATCAGGTGACGGATCGGCTTCGAGACCGCGTTGATCTCCGGCAGCAGCATGTTGCTGGCGACCGCCTTCAGGGAGAGATCGTAGATCTCGATGTTGCGGCTGATATCTGCTTCGATGGAGGTGGCCAGATTGTCCAGCGTCTGGCGCGCGAGGGCCTCCTCGCCGCGGCGCATGTCCAGCATGACGTTGACGCAAATGGCGGAAAAGCCGATCACCGTCACGACGGACGATATGATCAGCAGCTTCGCCGAAATCCGCCACGGCCGGCGGGTCGTGACGTCGCGCCATCCAGACTGCATCGATTGCTCCCGACGCTAGTGGATGCGCCCGAAATCTTGCGTAGTGTTTAAGCCGGGACGGCGCTGCCGCAATGAGTTAAGAATTGGTTTCCGCGGGGATCGCTTTTGGGCAGCGGAGCCGGGACGAGAGGACGATTGTGAACGATTACGACGCGCTGCGGGATTACCTGACGCGGCAGAAGCAAATGGAATTCGTGCTGAGCTTCGAGCAGATCGAGGAGATCATCGGCGCGGCCCTGCCACGTGCGGCGAATCGCGCCTCATGGTGGGACAGCCTCCGCAGCCCCGACATCCAGATGCCCCAGCGCGAAGCCTGCCTCGCCGCGGGGTTCGTCGCGACGCGGATGCCGGACGGCCAGAGCGTGCGGTTCACCAAGAAGAAGCAGCGCAGGTGAGCTGACGCCGCATGATTCTGCGCTGGCCAAGGGGGATTTTTGGCGCAGCCCTGATTGCAACAGGCGTGCTGTTCGCGCTCGCCTTCGAGGCCCGCTACTGGCGCTGGCGCGACTGCGCCGCGATCTCGCTGGTGGCGGGGTTTTGTCTGGTCGCGGGGCTACGACGCAAGCCAGGGTAGGCCAGCTGGACGCGGTGCGCCGCAAGCGCGAGATGGGGGCGTTAGCCCACGTGTTTCGCCCAAGTGTTTAGCCCAAGTGTAGAACCACGACCTTCATTGGCGATTACCGGGCCAGCGTTCGTCAGCGGCATGGGCTCGTATCAGGCAGCTGGTCGTCTGCCGGTCGCAGGTGCGCACGCATGTGTTCTGGCGCCCTCGAACGTCACCGGCCCCGCCGGTGTAGTTGGCACATGTGCCGAGGCAATTTGCGCCTCGATCCTCGCATCGTGCGGCTGTCACTGCTTCGGCCGATGAGGCGAGGAACACTCCGGTGCCGATCAGGGTGATCGCGTAGAAAAGGTGCCGAGTCATCCGTGACTCCTGAGAAAGACGCGTGGTCTGCTCATTCCGAGAACGACAGCTGCGGGCCCCGTGACCACGATGACGAAGCCGTTCTGGATCGAATGCTGCGTTGCATCTTTCATGGTGGTCGAGCACGGCCCATTGATCTGGATCAAGCCCGGCATCAGCGCGCCGGTGCGGCACCCCGCTCGCCTTGCGAGCGACCCTTTCCGGGAGGAGAGCGGAAGGAGATGAGCGCTAGCTCGCCGCTTCCAGCCGCACTTCCGTGAGCAGGCGCATCGCCGCATCCGCGTCCATCGGCTCGCCGAAGGCGAAGCCCTGCGCGTATTCGCAGCCCATCTGGTAGAGCTCGACCGCGTCGGAATCGGTCTCGGCGCCTTCCGCGACCACGTCCATGCCGAGATCATGCGCGAGCGCGATGATCGACTTCAGGATCACCGGACGGGTGCCGCGGTTGGTGGTGCGAACGAAGGACTGGTCGATCTTGATGGTGTCGAACGGGAAGCGCTGCAGATAGGCCAGCGAGGAATGGCCGGTGCCGAAATCGTCGAGCGACAGTCCGGTGCCGAGCTCGCGGATGCGCGTCAGCATCTGGGCTGCGTGCTCCGGGTTCTCCATCACCAGCGATTCCGTCAATTCCAGCTTCAGCGTGCCGCGCGCCACCGAGGAGCGCGACAGCACGGTGCGGATGTCGTGGATCAGATCGTGGCGCAGCAATTGCCGCGAGGAGACGTTGACGGAGGCGAAGATCGGCTCGCGCGAGCGCATCGCGCGTTGCCACACCGAAAGCTGCTTTGCGGTTTGATCGAGCACGAACATGCCGAGGTCGACGATCAGGCCGGTTTCTTCCGCGATGCTGATGAATTCCGACGGCGCCATGCGTCCGAGCTTCGGATGATCCCAGCGCACCAGCGCCTCGAAGCCGGCGATCGAACGATCCTCCAGCCGTACGATCGGCTGGTACAGGATCGTGAGCTCCTGCCGCTCGATGGCGCGGCGCAGCTCGCTCTCCAGCGTCAGGCGGTCGGTCTTTCGCGCGCGCATCGCCGGCTTGTAGACGTCGATGCGGTCGCCGCCGATCCGCTTGGAATGATACATCGCAAGCTCGGCGTCCTTGATGATCTCGTCCGTCAATTGGGTCTGCGGATCGGAGAGCGCCAGCCCGATCGAGGCCGTGAGAAAAATCTCGCGGTCGTTGAAGGCGATCGGGGCGCGGATGGTCTTGCGGATGGTCTCGGCGAAGGCGGTGATGCGGGCAGGGTCCTGCTCCGAGAGCAGGATCAGGCCGAACTGGTCGCCGGCAAGCCGCGCCAGCGTGTCCTGCGGCTTCAGGATGCGGGTGAGGCGGCGGGCCAGCGTCAGCAGGATCGAGTCGCCGACTGCGATGCCGACGGAATCGTTGACCTGCTTGAAGCGGTCGAGGTCGATGACCATCAGCGTCGGCCGTAGCGTCGGCATGGTCTTGGCGAAATGCGCGACCGCGCCGAGCCGGTCCATGAACAGTTTGCGGTTGGGCAGGCCGGTGAGGTTGTCATGCACGGAATCGTGCAGCAGGCGCTCCTCGGCGTTGCGCAGCTCGGTGACATCGGTGAGCGTGCCGACCACGCGCGAGACCTCGCCGTCCGAGCCGACCACCGGGCGCGCCTTCAGCGCGAACCACATGAAATGACCGTCCGGCGTGCGCAGCCGGAAATCCTGCACCAGGCGGCCGCGGCGCTGGTCGAGCACGCTGTCGAGCGCGGCGCGGAACCGGTCCTGGTCGAGCGGATGCAGCACCTCGAGCCACGACGCCGCCGGGCCTTCCAGCGTGCCGCGCTTGAGGCCGAGCAGGGCTTCGGTCTCGGGGCTGGTGAACACCTTGTCGGCGGAGACGTCCCAGTCCCAGATCAGATCGCCGGAGCCGGCCAGCGCCAGCGCGCGCCGCTCGATGTCGGAGACGACGCCGGTGCTGGCGCCGCCGCCGGCGAAGGCGTGCTGCATCACCGTGAAGCCGATCAGCATCACGATCAGCACGAGGCCGCCGAGCAGCGCCGGGCCGACGATGTCGTTGGTGACGGAGCCCGCGACCGTCATGCCGGCCGCGACCACCCAGATCACCAGCAGGAACCAGGTCGGGATCAGCAGCACGGCGCGGTCGAAGCCGTGGGTGGAGAGATAGACGATCAGCGCGAAGCCCGCGAAGGCGATCAGCACCAGCGAGATGCGCGCGATGCCGGACGCCACGGCCGGGTCGAACAAGGCGAGCGCGACGAGGGAGCCGAGGAATGCGAGCCAGCCGACTGTGATGTGCGAATAGCGCACATGCCATCGACTGAGGTTGAGATAGGCGAACAGGAACACCAGCAGCGTCGCCGCCAAGATCGCTTCACCCGCCGCGCGCCAGATGCGCTCGGCGTTGTTCGACATGTCGAGCACCTTGCCCCAGAAGCCGAAATCGACGCCGATATAGACCAGCACCGCCCAGGCCAGCGCCGCGGCGGCCGGGAACATGATGCTGCCCTTCACCACGAACAGGATGGTGAGCACGAGCGCCAAAAGCCCGGAGATGCCGATCACGATGCCCTGGTAGAGCGTGAAGGAGTTGACCTTGTCCTTGTAGGACTCGGGCTCCCACAGATAGAGCTGCGGCAGCTTGTCGGTGCGCAACTCCGCGACAAAGGTGACGACGGCGCCGGGATCGAGTGTGATGCGGAACACGTCGGCCGTCGCGCTCTCCTGGCGCTCCGGGCGGTCGCCGATCGAGGGCGTGATGGTCGCGATGCGCGACAGCCCGAGGTCGGGCCACAGCAGGCCCGACGAGACGATGCGGTAATGCGGGGCGACGATTAGGCGGTCGAGCTGGTCGTCGGTGTTGTTGGCGAGCGCGAACACCACCCAGTTCTGCCCGCCCTCGCGGGCGCGCACCTCGATGCGGCGGACGATGCCGTCGGTGCCGGGTGCGGTCGAGACTTGGATGCGATCGGCGTCACTGCGCTGATGCTCGAGCACGCCGGTGAGGTCGATCGCGGGCGCGTCGCCACGGACGCTGACGGCATCCAGCGCGCGCGCCGGGCACGCGGCGACGAGAATCATGAGGCCCAGCGCTATGGGCGCGAGGCACCTGATCAGACGCAAGGTCGGTTCTCCGCGTTCGACGCAAACTCTTCAGTGCAGGATGGTCAGTGCAAGGCGTTTTCCGAACGGAACAAGATGGTTCGGCGCGTCGCGATAGATGCCACGAAAGCGAGGAAAATCAAAGGGTTTCCGCCGTGCCCCATGGGCCGTTGGCCTAGACCTCCAACACAATTTTGCCAATATGTGCCGAGGTCTCCATGCGCCGGTGCGCGTCGGATGCCTTTTCCAGCGGGAAACTGCTGTCCATCAGCGGCTTGACGCGGCCTTCGCGCAACAGCGGCATCACTTTCGCCTCGATTGCGGCCACCATCGCCGCCTTGTCCGCATTACTACGGGGGCGCAGCGTCGAGCCGGTATGGGTCAGGCGCTTCACCATCACCTTGGCGATGTTGACGCTGACCTTGGGGCCGTTGAGGGTTGCGATCTGCACGATGCGGCCGTCGACCGCGGCGGCATCATAGTTGCGGTCCACATATTCGCCGGCGACCATGTCGAGGATCAAATTGGCGCCGGTATTGTTCGTCTCCGCCTTGACCACGGCGACGAAGTCTTCGGTCTTGTAATTGATGGCGCGGTCGGCCCCGAGCTTGAGGCAGGCATCGATCTTGTCCTGCGATCCCACGGTGACGAACACTTTCGCGCCGAACGCTTTCGCAAGCTGGATCGCCATGGTGCCGATGCCGGAGGAGCCGCCATGGATCAGCAGCGTCTCGCCGGCCTTCAGGCCGCCGCGCTCGAACACGTTGTGCCAGACCGTCATCAGGGTTTCCGGCAGCGCGCCGGCTTCCTTGATCGACAGCGCCGGCGGCACGCTCATCGCCTGGGCGTCCTGCGCGATGCAGTACTGCGCATAACCGCCGCCGGCGACCAGCGACATCACCTTGTCGCCGACCTTATGCCGTTTGGCGTTGCTGCCGACCGCCACCACTTCGCCGGCGATCTCGAGCCCCGGCAGGTCGCTGGCGCCGGGCGGCGGCGGATAGGCGCCGGAGCGCTGCGCCACGTCGGGCCGGTTGACGCCCGCGGCCTGTACCTTGACCAGGATCTCGTCGGGACCGGGCTGCGGAACGGCACGTTGTTCCGGCACCAGCACCTCCGGTCCACCGGGCTTGGAGATGGCGACCACGGTCATTTGCGCGGGCAGCTTGTCCATGATGTGTCCTTGAGCAAAGGTGCGGGATGAAACGAGGCCCTTTGCTTAGCCAGCGTGGTGCACGCTGGCAACCGCTTCAGCCATGTGCCCGCGCGAACGCAGGAGGAACGACGATGGCGACGGAAGACGACGACCGCCCGCGCAAGAAGATCAGCCATGAAATCGGACAGGATCTCTCACTGTTGTCGGTGGAGGAACTGACCGAGCGCGTGGCGCTGCTCAACACCGAGATCGCAAGGCTCGAGGAAGCCGCCACCAAGAAGCGCGCCTCGCGCAATGCGGCGGATAGTTTCTTCAAGAAGTAGACGGCCACCTCACAGGTTCGAGGGCTAGGCGAAATCCTCGTCCTGAGGAGACCGCGTAGCGGTCGTCTCGAAGGATGGCCGCGGGCGATAGCGGGGCCTGCATGGTTCGAGACGCGCGCGGTGCGCGCTCCTCACCATGAGGGGTGAGTCAATCGCCCACTGCGCCGAGTTTGTTCCCGCCGCGCACTCGGCCAGTGACCGACATGGCTAACGAACTCTCAAAAAATTAGCTCGTTTACTTCCAATTAAGCTTTCGGGTTTATGACTGGAACTGTCCTCGTTTGGACACCGAGTGGCTCCTGTCCACTCTGTTTGACGCCTCCCTGTTATCAACTTTCAAAGCCGCCGGTCTCCGGCGGCTCTTTTTTTTCCATTTTTGCGTCTCGTTCTGGTTGAATTCCGAGGAAGGACCCGCGGAAACCATATCCGTGCTTGTCGCTGGACTCCGCGTCCCGCCCGCGCAATGATTTGTTCATCATAAGCCGGCGCCAAAGCCGGGTGGGTAAACAGTTGCGTAAGGGGCGTTAACCATGGAACGTTTGCAAGCCGAAGGTGCTCTCGTTCAACTCAGCGAGCGGTTCACCAATTCTGCGGCGTTCGGCGTCCTGTTCCGGGAGGGCATGGACCTGGTGGAAGAGACCGCCGCCTATCTCGACGGCGCCGGCCGCACCGAGGCCAAGGCGCTCGACCGCGCCGTCAGCCTCACCTATGCGACCGAGAGCATGCGTCTGACCACCCGCCTGATGCAGCTTGCTTCGTGGCTGCTGCTGCACCGCGCGGTGAAGGAAGGCGAGATGACGCTGAGCCAGGCCAATCGTGAGAAGACCAAGGTCAAGCTCACCGCCGCCGATCCCGGCCCGTCCGACACCGTCGAGAAGCTGCCCTCGCAACTCCAGGACCTGATCCATCGCTCGATGAGCCTTCAGACCCGCGTGCGCCGCCTCGACACCACCATCCACACCCCGGCGGTCGAATACGTGGCGATCGGCAATCCGCTGGTGCCGCAGCTCAACGCGCTGAAGGCCGCGTTCGAGCGGTAAGCGCAGAGGTGCCGTAGTCACAGCTCTCGTAGGGTGGGCAAAGGCGCAAAGCGCCGTGCCCACCATTTTGCTTTCCGGATCGTAGAAAGGATGGTGGGCACGCTTCGCTTTGCCCACCCTACAGGTCTCGCCACAAACAAAAACGCCCCCGGTCTCCCGGGGGCGTTTTCGTCACCAGCCTTGTGGGCCGGATCAATCCTTTTTGAGAAAGCCCGAAAACTTCTTCTGGAAGCGCGAGACGCGGCCGCCGCGATCCATCAGCTGGGCGTTGCCGCCGGTCCAGGCCGGGTGCGACTTCGGGTCGATGTCGAGGTTCAGCGTGTCGCCTTCCTTGCCCCAGGTGGAGCGGGTCAGGTACTCGGTTCCGTCGGTCATCGCGACCTTAATCGTATGATAATTCGGATGAATTTCGGCTTTCATGGCAATTCCTCGGGCGCCCGGCGCCTGTCTTGAGTGGCTATCGAATGACGGATTTGGCGGGGTCTATACCCCACAGGCCCCTTTAAAACAAGCCATTGTGGGCACACGAGAACCGGGCCGTCCCCTAAGGGACATCCCGGATTTGCCACTCCCCCTGCAGCGGCCTATGTGGAGTTAATCTGTCTCCTTGGGTCCGATCTCATGAGCGCTGTGGAACGGCTTGACGACCAGTACCGCGACGAGCGCGCCGGGCCTGAGGCCCCGTCGATCGAAGCCGAGTTGATCGAGGCGCCGGCGAAGAGCCGCGCCAAGCTGCGGCCGCTGCTGGCGCTCGCGCCCTATGTGGCCCGCTATCGCGGCCGCGCGGCGCTCGCTTTCGTCGCGCTCACGGTCGCGGCGCTGACCACGCTGCTGGTGCCGGTCGCTGTGCGCAGGATGATCGATTTCGGCCTGACGCCGGAAGGCATCGCGCTGATCAACAGCTACTTCTCGGTGATGATCGCGGTGGTCGCCGTGCTCGCGCTTGCCAGCGCCTCGCGATACTACCTCGTGATGACGATCGGCGAGCGCATCGTCGCCGACCTCCGGCGCGACGTCTTCGCCCATCTGCTCTCGCTCTCGCCGGCCTTCTTCGATTCCGCGCGCAGCGGTGAGCTGGTGTCGCGGCTCACGGCCGACACCACCCAGATCAAGTCCGCGGTCGGCGCCTCCGTCTCGATCGCGCTGCGCAATCTCATGATGTTCTTCGGCGCGGCGGCGATGATGGTGATCACCAGCCCGCGCCTCTCCGGCTTCGTGCTGCTCGCCATTCCCCTGATCGTGCTGCCGCTGGTCGCGTTCGGGCGCTGGGTGCGGCGTCTGTCGCGCAATGCGCAGGACACGCTGGCCGATGCTTCGGCCTATGCGGGCGAGCTGGTCGGCGCCATCCGCACCGTGCAGGCCTATACCAGCGAAGGGCTCGCCGAGAAGCGTTTTGGCGGCGAGGTCGAGCAGGCCTATGAGGCCGCGCGCACGTCCACGCAGGCCCGCGCCGTGCTCACCGCCATCATCATCTTCATCGTGTTCGCAAGCGTGGTCGCGATCCTCTGGATCGGCTCGCATGACGTCCTGATCGGCACGATCTCGCCGGGCCGGCTCGGCCAGTTCGTGCTCTATGCGGCCTTCGCCGCGGCGGGCCTCGGCCAGCTCAGCGAGGTCTGGGGCGAAGTCTCGGCCGCCTCCGGCGCCGCCGAGCGCCTGTTCGAGATCCTGCATGTGCAGCCCGAGATCACCGCGCCGGCGTCACCGCGCGCGCTGCCGGTGCCGGCGCGCGGCGAGGTCGGCTTCGACCAGGTCAGCTTCGCTTATCCGGCGCGGCCAAACGTCAATGTGCTCGATGCCGTGTCGTTCACCGTGCGCCCCGGCGAGAAGGTCGCGATCGTCGGCCCGTCAGGCGCCGGCAAGAGCACCATCTTTCATCTCCTGCTGCGCTTCTACGACCCGCGGGGCGGCGCGATCTCCCTCGACGGCGTGCCGGTCAAATCCGCCGACCCGCGCGATTTCCGCTTGCGCATCGCACTCGTGCCGCAGGAATCCAACGTGTTTGCCGCCAGCGCCCGCGAGAACATCCGTTTCGGCCGGCCCGATGCGACCGATGCCGAGGTCGAGCGTGCGGCCGAGCTCGCGCACGCCGCCGAATTCATCCGCCGCCTGCCCGAAGGTTTTGACGCTCCGCTCGGCGAGCGCGGCGTCACGCTGTCCGGCGGCCAGCGCCAGCGCATCGCGATCGCCCGCGCCATCCTGCGCGATGCGCCGCTCTTGCTGCTCGATGAGGCCACCTCCGCGCTCGATGCCGAAAGCGAGACGCTGGTGCAGACCGCGCTGGAAGAGCTGATGCGCCACCGCACCACGCTGGTGATCGCACATCGTCTTGCCACCGTGCTGTCCTGCGATCGCATCCTGGTGATGGACCATGGCAAGATCGTCGAGCAGGGCACGCATGCCGAGCTCGTTGCTGCGAACGGGCTTTATGCGCGGCTGGCGAGGCTGCAGTTCGAGGGCGCGTGAGGCGTCCCGCCTGCTGCCTCATTCACGGTGTCATCGCCCGCGAAAGCGGGCGATCCAGTATTCCAGAGACAATAGTGAGATTCGGAGAAGTCGCGGCGTACTGGATGATGCCTCGGTCCCGGCTCCGCCAAGGCTACGCGGGGCCACAAGCTCGCTCGGCCGCCGAAGCTTCAGCGAAGGCGGCAAGCCCGGGGCACGACAGCGGAGGGTGGGGCTGGCAGCAAACCTCGTCACGCCCGCCATTCCATCTTCAGCACCGGCCGTCCCGAGGTCGGGTTCAAATCCTCGCCGGCATGCGCAAAGCCGTTGCGCTCGTAGAAGCGGATGGCGCGGGCATTGTCCTTGTTGACGAGCAGCGTGATGCCTGACGGTGACAGGCGCTTGGCCTCATCCACCAGCAGCCTCGCCGCATCCGAGCCCCAGTGCGCGGGATCGACCACGAGCTGGTCGAGATAGCCATCGCCGTCGATGGTGACGAAGCCGGCCAGCACGCCGTCCGCTTCCGCGACCACGATCGAGGCTTTCGGCACCAGATCCTTGCGCCAGCGCTGGCGCCACCAGTCCAGCCGCGCGGCGAAATCGATCTGCGGATAGGCCTGCTGCCAGGTGCGATGCCAGAGGTCGATCGCGGCGGCTTCGTCCTCGGGGCGGTAGGGGCGGAGGTGGAGGGCGCTCACTACCGCTCCGTCAGCTTCAGCTCGATGCGGCGGTTGCGCTTGTAGGCCTCTTCCGTGTTGGCGGCGTCGAGCGGCTGGAATTCGCCGAAGCCGGCGGCGACAAGGCGCTGGGCCGGCACGCCGAGCGAGATCAGATATTGCACCACCGAGATCGAGCGCGCGGCGGACAGGTCCCAGTTCGACTTGAAGTTCGCGCCGCTCACCGGGCGGACGTCGGTGTGGCCATCGACGCGCAGCACCCAGGGAATATCGCTCGGGATCTTCTTGTCGAGCTCGATCAGCGCGGCTGCCAGGGTGTCAAGCTCCGCGCGGCCCTCGGGCAGAAGCACCGCCTGGCCGGTGTCGAAGAACACTTCTGACTGGAACACGAAGCGGTCGCCGACGATGCGGATGTCAGGGCGGTTGCCGAGAATGGCGCGCAGGCGGCCGAAGAACTCCGAGCGATAGCGCGACAATTCCTGCACGCGCTGCGCCAGCGCGACATTCAGGCGAGACCCCAGATCGGCGATGCGGTTCTGCGATTCCTTGTCGCGCTTCTCGCTGGCGTCGAGCGCCTCCTCCAACGCCGCCAGTTGCCGCCGCAGCGCGCTGATCTGCTGGTTCAGCACCTCGATCTGCGCCAGCGCCCGCGCCGAGACCGCTTTCTCCGAGTCCAGCGCCTTGCCGAGCTCGGTGGTCTTGCCTTGGGCGTCGTTGCCGGCGGCGGCGAGGCCGTCATAGAGTCCCTTGATGCGATCGCGCTCGGTCTCGGCCGAGGCGAGGCCGGCTTTCAGTGACGAGACCTGGTCGTCGAGCGTGAGCTTGCCGAGCTTCTCCAGCGACAAGAGCTCGTTGAGCTGGGCGATCTTGGCGTTGAGCTGCTCCAGCGCCTTGTCCTTGCCGGTGACCTCCTGCGACAGGAAGAACTGCACGACCAAAAATACCGACAGCAGGAACACGATCGACAGCACCAGCGTCGACAGCGCGTCGACGAATCCGGGCCAGTAGTTGAAGCCGGCTTCGCTGCGGCGGCCGCGCGCTAGAGCCATGTCGCTAACCCTTCTCCGGCTGGCGCGCGATGCGCTCCAGCAGGCGGCGGATCTCGCGGTTCTGCTCGCCCTGGCCGTCGGCCCATTCGCGGATCATCTGCTGCTCGGTCCGCATGTGCGAGACCAGCGCCTGGATGGCTTCGGCAAGGCTCGCCATGGCCGCCGTGGTGCCGCGGCTGGCGCTGCCTTCCTCGAGCACGGAGCGTAAGCGCTCGACGGCGGCCTGGAGCTCGCCGCTGGCAACGCCGCCGCCGCCACCACCGCTGGCTGCGACCGCAACCTCGCCGTGGCCATATTCGCGCACGGTGGTGGCGAGCCAGTCTTCGAGGTCGGTGTAGAAGCGGTTCTGGGCCTGGCTCGACTGCAAATCGAGGAAGCCGAGGATCAGCGAGCCGGCGAGGCCGAACAGCGAGCTCGAGAACGAGATGCCCATACCGCCGAGCGGGGCGGCGAGGCCCTCCTTCAGCGTGTCGAACAGGGCGCCGGAATCGCCCCCGACCTTGAGCCCGTCGATCACCTTGCCGACCGAGCCGACCGTCTCGATCAGGCCCCAGAAGGTGCCGAGCAGGCCGAGGAAGACCAGCAAGCCGGTCATGTAGCGGGAGATGTCCCGGGCCTCGTCCAGGCGGGTCGCGATCGAATCGAGCAGGTGCCGCATGGTGGTCTGGGTGATCGTCATCCGCCCGGTGCGCTCGCCGCCGAGGATCATGGCCATCGGCGCCAGCAGCTTCGGGTGCCGGGACGGCGCCAGGCCGGGATCGGCGATGCGGAAATTGTTGACCCAGGAGACTTCGGGGTAGAGCCGTATCACTTGGCGGAAGGCCAGGATGATGCCGATGAACAGCACGCCGCCGATCAGGGCATTGAGGCCGGGATTGGCGAAGAAGGCCAGGATGATCTGCTTGTAGAGCACCACGCCGACCAGGGTGCACAGCACCAGAAAGACCAGCATCCGCACCAGGAAAACGCTGGGCGAGGATAGCTTGGTATATTCGATATCGATGGGGGAGCGGGGCGAGGCGCCTGGCGGCATGGCCGGTATCATCCGTTACGAACTTGCTTGCGGGGCGCACTATGGCACAGCGGCAGCCCAAAAAAAGCGCCGGATGTGCCGATTTCGTGGAGAGCTCTCGGAACCCAAAGCTGAAACCGCGCTTTGATAGAGACGTATCTTGCAAAACGTCGGCATTCCACAGGCTTAGGTCGCATTTTCTCCCTGTCGCCCAGAGACGGAGTGGTTGCATGAGCGTCGTTTCCGCGTTCATCGTGTCCGCCGAACGCGTGCCGCTGCCTGATGTCGTGATCCGCGCCGCGATCCAGCGCCTGTGCTCGCGCAGGGCGACGCGCATGGCCGCGCTGGGCGCGGCCGATGATGCCGCCTTCGCCGGGCGGATGATCCTGCGGCCGATCGCCGGGGACGCGGATGCCGTCAATGCCGGCCATGACGAGGTGCCCGCGGCGTTCTTTGCGGAGGTGCTCGGGCCCAACCGCAACTACTCGTCCTGCTTCTACAAGTCCGATGCGAGCACGCTGCAGGAGGCGGAGGAGGAGGCGCTGCGCCAGACCGTCGAGCACGCCGGTCTCGCCGACGGCCAGACCATCCTCGAGCTCGGCTGTGGCTGGGGCTCGCTGTCGCTGTGGATGGCGCGGCGGTTCCCGCATGCGAAGGTGACGGCGGTGTCGAACTCGCAGGCCCAGCGCGTCTATGTCGAGGAGCAGGCGCGGCTGCGCGGACTGTTGAACCTGCGCGTGGTCGCCGCGGACATGAACGTGTTCGCGCCCGATGGGCAATTCGACCGCATCGTCTCGGTCGAGATGTTCGAGCAGATGATGAATTGGCGCAAGCTGATGACGCGCGTGCGATCCTGGCTCGCGCCTGACGGGCGCTTCTTCATGCACATCGTCACCCATCGCTCCGGCTCTCATCTGTTCGACCGCGCCAATCGCGAAGACTGGATAGCGCAGCATGTACTCATGGATGGATTGATGCCGAGCCATCACCTCGTCAGGCAATTCGGCGACGTCTTCAGGATCGAGAAGGAATGGTGCTGGAGCGGAACGCACTATCAGCGCACCGCGAACGACTGGCTCGCCAATTTCGATGCGCGTCGCGACACGATCGAAGCGTCCCTGCGCAGCGTCCATGGCGAGGAGACCGCTGTGTGGATGCGACGCTGGCGCTGGTTCTTCCTCGCGACATCAGGACTGTTCGGCCACGCCGATGGAACCGAATGGGGCGTGAGCCAGTACAGGATGAGGGCCTCCGGGTGATTGCGTTCTTCTGTCGCAGCCCGCGGTGATGGAACCCGACTCACAATCCGGTGAGCCTCGAAAAGCGCACTGAACTCAGCATGATAGGTCATGTGGCAATGAGCCGCCCGCGCAATGCGTTGCGTCGCAGCACGTACGTTCTATTTTGACGGCATCAGCCGCGTTGAATCGCCCAGAACGGGCTCGCGCGGAGCGTGATTTCAGTTTCAACAACATCGGGGCATTTAGTTTCATGTCAGGACTTCGCGCGCGATCGGCATGCGTTGCTATGATGCTCGCGGCCTTTACGCCGCTGCTCGCGGGCTGCGACGAATCCGTCTCTGCGGTGTCCGCTGCCCAGCCCGCCGATCCTGACGTCAGCGTCGTCATCGTCAAGCCGCAGCCGCGCGCCGTGGTGCGCGAGCTGCCGGGCCGCATCGCGCCGACGCGCGTCTCCGACGTGCGGCCGCGCATCTCCGGCATCGTGGTCGAACGCCTGTTCCGCCAGGGCAGCGAGGTGAAGGCCGGCGATCCGCTCTATCGCATCGATCCGCGTCCGTTCGAGGTCGAGGTGATGGCCACCGAGGCCGCCGTCGCCAAGGCCGAGGCCGCGCTGATGCAGGCGAGGCAGCAGGCGCACCGCATCGCCACCCTCACCAAGGATCGCGCCGCCCCGGAAGCCGAGAACGAAAAGGCGATCGCGGCCGAGCGCCAGGCCCATGCCGAGGTCGAAGGCCGCAAGGCCGAACTCGCGCGCGCCAAACTCAATCTCGACTATGCCACCGTGCGCGCGCCGATCGACGGCGTCGTCGGTGCGGCGCTGGTCAGCGAGGGTGCGCTCGCGGTGCAGAACGAGACCAACCTCGCCAGCATCCAGCAGCTCGATCCGATCTATGCCGACTTCACCCAGTCGGTGACCGAGCTCAACCAGCTCCGCCGCGCCTTCGAGAGCGGCGACCTCGAGCGCATCGCGGCCGATGCCGCCAAGGTGCGCCTTGTGCTCGACGACAACACCCTTTATTCGCTCGACGGCAAGCTGCTGTTCTCCGACGCCAAGGTCGATGCCCATACCGGCCAGGTGACCTTGCGCGGCGAATTCCGCAATCCCAAGCGCGAACTGCTGCCGGGCATGTATGTCCGCGTCCGCATCGACCAGGGTCTCGACAGCGACGCGATCGCGGTGCCGCAGCAGGCGATCCAGCGCAACGGCGGCGGCGGCAGCGAGGTGTTCGTCGTCAAGGACGACAACCACATCGCCGTGCAGCCGGTGCGCACGGGGTCGGTGCAGGACGGACTCTGGTTCGTGACCGAGGGCCTGAAGGCCGGCGACAAGGTCGTGGTCGAAGGCTTCCAGAAGTTCGCCGCCGGCGACAAGGTGAAGCCGCAATCCTGGTCGGAGGCGGACGCGACCGCGGACAACCGGCACGCCCAGAAGCTGACGCGGTAACGCGCCATGGCGAGTTTCTTCATCGACAGGCCGATCTTCGCCTGGGTGGTCGCGCTGTTCATCTGCTTGATCGGCGCGATCGCGGTTCCGTTGCTGCCGATCGCGCAATATCCGATCATCGCGCCGCCCTCGATCTCGATCTCGACCAGCTATCCCGGCGCCTCGCCCGAAAACCTCTACAACAGCGTCACCCGGCTGATCGAGGAGGAGCTCAACGGCGCCTCCGGCATCCTCAACTTTGAATCGACCAGCGACTCGCTCGGCCAGGTCGAGATCATCGCCAATTTCCAGCCGGGCACCGATACCAGCGCCGCCTCCGTCGAGGTGCAGAACCGCATCAAGCGCGTCGAGGCGCGGCTGCCCCGCGCGGTGATCCAGCAGGGCATCCTGATCGAGGAAGCCTCGAGCGCCGTGCTCCAGATCATCACGCTGAACTCGACCGACGGCAGCCTCGACGAAGTCGGCCTCGGCGATTTCATGATCCGCAACGTGCTCGGCGAGATACGCCGCATCCCCGGCGTCGGCCGCGCCACGCTCTATTCGACCGAACGCAGCTTGCGCGTCTGGGTCGATCCGGCGAAGCTCGTCGGCTACGGGCTGACCGCGGACGACGTCAACAAGGCGATCGCCGCGCAGAACGCGCAGGTCGCGTCGGGCAGCATCGGCGCCGAGCCGTCGACCTCGAGCCAGCGCACCTCCTCGCTGGTGCTGGTCAAGGGCCAGCTCTCGTCCCCGGACGAATTCGGTTCCATCATCCTGCGCGCCAATGCCGACGGTTCGACCGTGCGGTTGCGCGACGTCGCACGCATCGAGGTCGGCGGCCTCAGCTACCAGTTCAACACGCGCCTGAACGGCAAGCCGACCGCGGGCCTCTCCGTGCTGATGTCGCCGACCGGCAACGCGCTGGCGACCGCGGGCGCGGTCGAGGAGAAGATGAAGGAGCTGTCGCGCTTCTTCCCGGCCAACATCTCCTACGAGATCCCCTACAACATCACGCCCGTGGTCGAGGCCTCGATCAAGAAGGTGCTGACGACGCTGGTCGAAGCCGTGGTGCTGGTGTTCGTGGTGATGTTCCTGTTCCTGCAGAACATCCGCTACACCATCATCCCGACCATCGTGGTGCCCGTGGCGCTGCTGGGCGCGTGTACCACGCTGCTGCTCGCCGGCTATTCCATCAACATGCTCTCGATGTTCGGCATGGTGCTCGCGGTCGGCATCCTCGTCGACGACGCCATCGTCGTGGTCGAGAACGTCGAGCGCATCATGTCCGAGGAAGGCCTGCCGCCGAAGGAAGCGACGCGGAAGGCGATGGCGCAGATCTCGGGCGCCATCATCGGCATCACGCTGGTGCTGATGGCGGTGTTCGTGCCGATGGCGTTCTTCCCCGGCTCGGTCGGCATCATCTACCGCCAGTTCTCGGTGACCATGGTTGCCGCGATCGGCTTCTCCGCCTTCCTCGCGCTGTCGCTGACGCCGGCACTGTGCGCGACCCTGCTCAAGCCCGTCGCGGCCGGCCACGGCCATGCGAAGCGGGGCGTGTTCGGCTGGTTCAACCGCATGCTCGAAGGCGGCAAGGAGGGCTATTCCCGCACCGTCGGCTTCTCGCTGAAGCGGACCGGCCGCCTGATGCTGGTCTATGTCGCGCTGCTGGTCGGTCTCTCCTGGGCCTTCGTCAGCCTGCCCGGCGGCTTCCTGCCGATCGATGACCAGGGCTTCGTCACCACCGACGTGCAGACGCCGTCGGATTCGTCGTATCCCCGCACCGAGGCCGTCATCGAGAAGGTCGAGAAATATCTCGCCGAGCGGCCGGGTGTGAAGGATGTCACCTTCCTCACCGGCTTCAGCTTCTCCGGCCAGGGCATGAACACTGCGCAGGCCTTCATCACGCTGAAGGACTGGTCGGAGCGCGGGCCGAAGGACTCAGCCGCCGCGATCGTCAACGACATCAACCGCGATCTGTCGTCCTCGATCCGCGATGCAAAGATCTCTGCGCTCCAGCCGCCGCCGATCGACAATCTCGGCAATTCCTCGGGCTTCTCGTTCCGCCTCCAGGACCGCGGCCAGAAAGGCTATCCGGCATTGATGCGCGCCGCCGACCAGCTGATCGCGGAGGCCAATGCGAGCCCCGTGCTTCAGAAGGTCTATATCGAGGGCCTGCCCGAGGCCGGCGTTGTCAATCTCGTGATCGACCGCGAGAAGGCCGGCGCCTTCGGCGTCACCTTCGAGGACATCAACAACACGATCTCGACCAATCTCGGCTCGAACTACATCAACGACTTCCCGAACCGCGGCCGCATGCAGCGCGTCGTGGTGCAGGCGGACGCCCGCGACCGCATGCGGACCGAGGACATCCTCAACTACAACGTCAAGAACAGCCGTGGCCAGCTCGTGCCGTTCTCCTCTTTCGCCACGGTCGAATGGGCGCGCGGCCCGACGCAGATCGCCGGCTTCAATTATTATCCCGCAGTGCGCATCTCCGGCGAGGCGAAACCCGGCTTCACCTCGGGCGACGCGATCGCCGAGATGGAGCGGCTTGCCGGCAAATTGCCGCGCGGCTTCGGCTATGAATGGACCGGACAGTCGCTCCAGGAAAAACTCTCGGGCTCGCAGGCGCCGTTCCTGCTGGCGCTGTCGGTGTTCGTGGTGTTCCTGTGTCTTGCCGCGCTCTACGAGAGCTGGACCATTCCGCTCGCGGTGCTGCTCACGGTGCCGCTCGGCATCGTCGGCGCGGTGGCCGCGGCGATGCTGCGCGGCCTGCCCAACGACGTCTATTTCACCGTCGGCCTGATCACCATCATCGGCCTCGCGGCAAAGGACGCGATCCTGATCATCGAGTTCGCCAAGGATCTGCGGAAAGAAGGCAAGCCGCTGGTGGACGCCACCATCGAGGCCTGCCGCCTGCGCTTCCGCCCGATCCTGATGACCGGCCTTGCCTTCATCTGCGGCGTGCTGCCGATGGCCATCGCCCACGGCGCCGGCGGCGCCAGCCAGCAGGCGCTCGGCAGCATCGTGATGGGCGGCATGATCGCGGTGGTGATTTTGGCGCTGCTGATGGTGCCGGTGTTCTTCGTCTCGGTGCAGCGCGTGCTGGCGGGGGATCGGGAGCCGAAGGCGGCGAAGGACGGCGAGACATACGGGCCGCCCGCGCCGGTGCGGCATAGCCACTAAGGCGCGACGGCCGCTGCCTTCTTCGCCTCTCCCCGCTTGCGGGGAGAGGTCGGATCGCATCGCAGATGCGATCCGGGTGAGGGGGGCTCTCCGCGAGTCCAACCCGTACCGAGCTTGCCGAGGCAGCCCCTCACCCCAGCCCTCTCCCCGTAAGAACGGGGCGAGGGAGTGCACCGTCGATGCGGCGGCCTACTTCCGCAAAATCTTCACCAGCTCCCCGTGCACGAACTCATTGCCGCACACGACATGCCCGGTCACCAGCGCATCACCGGGCGTTGCGATGTCGCTCACCGTGCCGCCAGCCTCGCGCACCATGATCATGCCGGCGGCGATGTCCCAGGATTGCAGATTGCGCTCCCAGTAGCCGTCGAGGCGGCCGGCGGCGACGAAGGCGAGGTCGAGCGAGGCGGCGCCGAAACGGCGCAGGCCTGCGACGCGGTCCTGGATCGCGGTCATCTCGCGGCGGAATTCCTCGTGGTCGCCACGGCCGATATGGGGCAGGCCGCAGGCGACCACGCATTCGTTGAGCTGGCGGCGGCCGGCCACGCGCAGGCGCTGGTCGTTGAGGAAGGCGCCCTTGCCGCGCTCGGCGATGTAGAGCTCGTCATTGGCGGGGTTGTAGATCACGCCCGCAATGATCGTGCCCTCGCGCACGAGGCCGATCGAGATCGCGAATTGCGGGATGCCGTGCAGGAAGTTGGTGGTGCCGTCGAGCGGGTCGACGATCCAGGTGTGGCTCTTGTCGCTGCCTTCGCGGGTACCGCCTTCCTCGCCGATGAAGCCGTAGCCGGGACGGGCCTTGGCGAGGTCCTGGTAGAGGATCTCTTCGGCGCGCTTGTCGGCGAGCGAGACGAAATTGGCCGGCCCCTTCAGCGAGACCTGAAGATGCTCGATCTCGCCGAGATCGCGCTTGAGGCTGCGGCCAGCGCGGCGCGCGGCCTTGACCATGACGTTGATAGTTGCGGAATACAGCATGTGCTCTGGTCTTGATCGGGGGAAATGGCGCGAAATCGCGCCCGTTTGAAGGATGGGGTGCCCTGCGAGGGGCCCAAGGTCAAGTCATTGCGTCAAGTCATTTGGTCCCGAGCCATTTTCTGGCGGCGGCCTCGGCCTTGGAGCGGTCGTCGGCGGGCAGGTCGGAGAACTGCTTGTCGAGCTCCGGATCGCCCTTGCCGACGGTCTTGGCCACCAGGTGCCATTTAAAGCCCTCGATTTTGTCCACGGACGTGCCCATGCCGTTGATCAGCACCCAGGCCAGGCGGTTCTGCGCGATCGCGCTGCCCTGGCGGGAGGCCTTGCGGAGCAACGCGACGGCGGCCGGCTGGTTCTTCACCGTGCCGGTGCCGTTGAACATGGCGATGGCATATTCGACCTCGGCATCGACATTGTCCGCCAGTGAAGCCGCCTGGAGCAGCCGCACCGCGCGTTCCGGGTCCTTCGGCACGCCGGTGCCTTCCTTGTAGAAGGTCGCCAGCGCGTATTGCGCCTCGGGCAGGCCGGCATCGGCGGCCTGACGCAGCAGCTCGGCGGACCGCTTGACGTCCTGCGGCAGGGTCTGGCCGTCGAGGTAAAGCAGCGCGAGGTTATAGGCCGCCTTGGGCTCGCCGAGCTTGGCGGCGGAAGCCATCAGCTTCACCGCCTCGCTCTTGTCGACCGAGCCGCCGCGGCCGGAAATTCGCAGCATGGCGAGCGCGAACATCGCCTCGCGGTCGCCGGCATCGGCGGCGCGCTTGTACCATTCCAGCGCCTTGGCGTAGTCGCGGCGGATGCCCATGGCGTTGGAATAGAGCTCGCCGAGCATGGTCATCGCCTTGGGATCGCCCGCTTCTGCGCGGGCGGTGGCAAGATCGAACGCCGTCTTGTACTGGCCGCGCTGATAGGCGCCGAACACCAGATCGACATTGGGATTGTCGGTTGCCGGTGCGGGGATCACGGTTGCGGGCAGCGCCGGCTTGGGCGAGGCGGCCGGCTTGGGCGAGGCCGAAGGTTTTGGCGCCGGCGCGGCCTCCTTCTTCTTGGCGGCCGGGGGCGGCTTGGGCTTCTCAGGCACAGCGCTCGGCGTGGCCACCGGCGGCGTGATCTGGAGCTGCGCGGCCGCGGGCGCCGTCAGCAGCAGCGTGGCCAGGATGGTGATGCGCGGGAGCTTCATGTTGGGCGCTAGCCGTGCTCCTGACCCGCAAGCGCAGCCGCATGGGCCTTCTTGATCGCAGCGTCGACCTCGATCAGCGCGGCCTTGGGACCGCGCGGATCGGACCAGACGAAATCGCCGACCAGCACGAAATCGGCGCCGCTGGCGGCGAAGTCGTGCGCCTCTTCGAGCGAGGTGGCAAAGCCGACGCAGGGCGGCTCGAACAGCTCGGCCCACCAGTCCAGCCGCTCGGCGATCGCCTGGGACGACGGGCGTTGGCCCTTTGCATCAGGTTCGCCGAACAGCACGTAGTCCGCGCCTATCTCGCCCGCATCCATGGCATGGTGCCGCGTCGTCAGCCCGCCGACGCCAGCGATGCGATCGGGCTTGAGCGATGGCAGCGCCTCTTTCAGCGCGGCGATGCCGGGGAGGTGCGCGCCGTCGGCACCGCCACGTGCGACGAGCTCAGCATGGCCGTCGACGAGCAGCGCAGCGCCCGCCTTCTGGACCGGCGGCGCCAGCGCCTTGATGCGCGTGATCATGGTGCGCTGATCGGTCTCCTTCAGCCGAACCAGCACGGCCGCGACGTCGGCGGAGGCAAGCAGACCCGGCAGCTCGGCGGCGAGCGCAGCGGGATCATCGACAACGGGCGTCGCGAGATAGAGACGCGGCGCCGGGCGCGGCGGAGGCGATTTGTTCGACAAGATCTAGGCTGCTTTCTTTTCCAGGCTGCTTTGCCATTCGCCCTTGGACGCCAGACCATTCATCCGGGCGCGATGGCTGAATGCACTTTGGCCGGCTGCGACATTCTCGGCCTTGCCGGACCAGGCCTTCTGCGGCGCGGCCTGCAGCGCGCGGCCGTAGGAGAAGGTCAGGCCCCAGGGCAGCGGCCCGAGCTTGTGCATGGCGTTGAGATGCGCCGTCGCCTCTTCGTCCGACTGGCCGCCGGAGAGGAAGGCGATGCCGGGCACGGCCGCGGGCACGCAGGCCTTCAGCAGCCGAATTGTCTTCTCCGCGACTTCCTCGACGGGAGCCTGCTTCGCGCATTTCTTGCCAGAGATCGCCATGTTCGGCTTCAGCACCATGCCTTCGAGCGCAACGCGCTGCACGCGCAATTCCTGGAAGGTCTTGTTGAGCACGCGGGTCGTCACTTCATAGCAGCGGTCGATGTCGTGATCGCCGTCCATCAGCACCTCAGGCTCGACGATCGGCACGATCTGCGCGGCCTGGCACAGCGCTGCGTAGCGGGCCAGCGCATGGGCGTTGACGCCGATCGCGGTCATCGAGGGAATGCCGCTGCCGATATCGATCACCGCGCGCCATTTGGCGAAGCGCGCGCCGCGTTCGTAATATTTCTTCAGGCGCTCGGCGAGCTTGTCGAGCCCGACGGTGACGAGCTCGCCCGGGCACATCGGCAGGGCTTGCGTGCCCTCGTCGACCTTGATGCCGGGGATGGCGCCGCTCTGCTCGATCAGCTTGACCAGCGGCGTGCCGTCCTTCGCATCCTGCCAGATCGTCTCGTCATAGAGGATCACGCCGGAGATGTACTGGCTCATGGCCTCCCTGGAGCGGAACAGCATCTCGCGATAGTCACGGCGATTGCCTTCCGTCGATTCCACCCCGATCGCGTCAAAGCGCTTCTTGATGGTGCCGGAGGATTCGTCGGCGGCAAGGATGCCCTTGCCGGGCGCGACCATGGCGGTCGCGATCCTGTTGAGCTCAGTCAGATTCATCGAGAGGTCCTCCCAAAACGATGCTGCCCTTGCCTGTGAAAATAGACCGTTCTCGGGCAATTGCCGAGTTAACGTTCGTCGCAGGGTAAAAGGGGCGGGAGGTCAGTTGGGGATACGTTTGGCCGGGCTGGCTGCCCTTAACCTCGCCCCGCTTGCGGGGAGAGGTCGGTCGCGAAGCGACCGGGTGAGGGGGTACAGGTCTATCGATAGGGCACAACTCGCGGAAAGAGCCCCTCACCCCGACCCTCTCGCCGTAAGAACGGGGAGAGGGAGGGATACATCACGCCACCTTCGGATCCAGTTCGCCCTTGGCGTAGCGCTTGGCCATCTCGGCGGGGGTCAAAACCTTCTTGAACTTGGAGGCCTGGCCTGCGGTATTGAACTCCTGGAGCCGCTGCTTGCACAGCTTGGTCATCGCTTCCATCGCGGGCTTCAGGTACTTGCGCGGGTCGAACTCTTCCGGGTGCTCCTTGAACACCTTGCGGATCTGGCCGGTCATCGCCATGCGGTTGTCGGTGTCGATGTTGATCTTGCGCACGCCGTTCTTGATGCCGCGCTGGATCTCGGCCACCGGCACGCCCCAGGTCGGCTTCATCTTGCCGCCGAACTCGTTGATGATGTCCTGGAGGTCCTGCGGCACCGAGGAGGAGCCGTGCATCACCAGATGCGTGTTCGGCAGCTTGCGGTGGATCTCCTCGATCACCTTCATGGCGAGGATGTCGCCGTCGGGCTTGCGGGTGAACTTGTAGGCGCCGTGCGAGGTGCCCATCGCGATCGCGAGCGCGTCGACCTTGGTCTCCTGGACGAACTTCACGGCCTCGTCCGGATTGGTCAGGAGCTGGTCGTGGCTCAGCTTGCCTTCGGCGCCGTGGCCGTCTTCCTTGTCTCCCATGCCGGTTTCGAGCGAGCCGAGCACGCCGAGCTCACCCTCGACCGAGATGCCGCCGAGATGGGCCATGTCGGTCACGGTCTTGGTGACGCCGACATTGTAGGTCCAGTCGGCCGGGCTCTTGCCGTCGGCCTTGAGCGAGCCGTCCATCATCACTGAGGTGAAGCCGGCCTGGATCGCGGTCATGCAGGTCGCGGCCTCGTTGCCGTGGTCGAGATGCACGCAGACCGGAATGTGCGGATAGATCTCGGTCACCGCGTCCATCATGTGCTTGAGCATGATGTCGTTGGCGTAGGAGCGCGCACCGCGCGAGGCCTGGATGATGACGGGCGCGTCGACCGTGTTGGCCGCGTCCATGATCGCCAGCGCCTGCTCCATGTTGTTGATGTTGAAGGCCGGTACGCCGTAATCGTTCTCAGCCGCATGGTCGAGCAATTGACGCAACGTGATCCGAGCCATGTGTCTTTTTCTCCGGTTGGGCCTGCAAGGCCGACTTAAAAGGCCGACTGATTACTCGGTGCGCAGAACTTCGACGCCGGGAAGGGGCTTGCCTTCCATCCATTCAAGAAATGCGCCACCGGCGGTCGAGACATAGGTGAATTGACCGGCCACATGGGCCTGGTTGAGGGCCGCGACCGTGTCGCCACCGCCCGCGATCGAGATCAGCTTCTTCGCCTTGGTGCGCTCGGCGGCATGCTTGGCGGCCGACACGGTGCCGCGGTCGAACGGCTGCATCTCGAAGGCGCCGAGCGGTCCGTTCCAGACCAGCGTGGCGGCGTCGTCGATCGCCGCGTGGACGCGCGCGATCGATTGCGGGCCGACGTCGAGGATCATGCCGTCGGCCGGGATCGCATCGAGCCCGTAGGCATGCGAGGGCGCGTTCGCCGCGAAATGATAGGCGACGGTGGCGTCCACTGGCAGGATGATTGCGCAATTGGCGGCTTCCGCCTTCTCCATGATGCGGATCGCGGTCGCGGCGAGATCCTTCTCGGCCAGCGACTTGCCGACCGCGACGCCCTGGGCGTGCAGGAAGGTGTTGGCCATGCCGCCGCCGATCACGAGCGCGTCGACCTTGGTCACGAGGTTTTCGAGCAGATCGATCTTGGTCGAGACCTTGGCACCGCCGATGATCGCGATGACGGGCTTGGTCGGCGAGCCCAGCGCCTTCTCCAGCGCGACGAGCTCGGCCTGCATGGTGCGGCCGGCATAGGCCGGCAGCTTGTGGCCGAGGCCCTCGGTTGTGGCATGGGCGCGGTGCGCGGCCGAGAAGGCGTCGTTGACCCAGATGTCGCCGAGTTTTGCCAACTCCGCGACGAAGGCGGGATCGTTCTTTTCCTCTTCCTTGTGGAAGCGGGTATTTTCCAGGCACAGGATGTCGCCATCCTTCAAGCCGGAAACGGCCGTGGCCGCGGGCTCGCCGACGCAGTCGTCGGCGAAGGCGACGGGCCTGTTCACGACCTTCGACAGCGCTTCGGCAACCGGCTTGAGCGATTCCTTGGGGTCGCGTCCCTTCGGCCGGCCGAAATGCGCGAGCAGGATGACCTTGCCGCCTTTGTCCGAGATTTCGGTGATGGTCGGCGCGACGCGCTCGAGCCGGGTCGCGTCGCTGACGCGCCCGTTGTCCATGGGCACGTTGAGATCGACGCGCAGCAGCACGCGCTTGCCCTTCACGTCGACGTCGTCGAGGGTGCGGAATTTGTTGGTCATCGGACACTCTCTTGTCCCGGGCGCATAGCGGCGCGGAGTGTCGCTATGCAGAACCGGGACTTAACGCTGGAGGGACATGGGTCCCGGATCTGCGACGCAGCGTTTCACGCTGCATCGCGTCCGGGACACGAGCGCGGAGTTAGATCACCTTCGCGAACGCGACGGCGGTGTCCGCCATGCGGTTCGAGAAACCCCACTCGTTGTCGTACCAGGACATCACGCGCACCAGCGTGCCGTTCTGCACCTTGGTCTGGTCCTCGTGGAAGGTCGAGGAGTGCGGATCGTGGTTGAAGTCGATCGAGACGTTCGGCTGATTGGTATAGCCGAGAATGCCCTTGAGCTGCTGCTCGGAGGCGCGCTTCATCGCCGCGTTGATTTCCTTGGCGTCGGTGGCGCGCTTGGCGACGATCTTGAGGTCGATGACCGAGACGTTCGGGGACGGCACGCGGATCGAGACGCCGTCGAGCTTGCCCTTCAGCTCGGGCAGCACGAGGCCGATCGCCTTGGCGGCACCGGTCGAGGTCGGGATCATCGACATCGCCGCCGCACGGCCGCGGTAGAGATCCTTGTGCAGCGTGTCCAGCGTCGGCTGGTCGCCGGTGTAGGCGTGGATCGTGGTCATGAAGCCGGTCTCGATGCCGACCAGGTCGTTCAGCACCTTGGCGACCGGCGCAAGGCAATTGGTGGTGCAGGAGCCGTTGGAGACGACCAGATGATCCTTGGTCAGCGTGTCGTGGTTGACGCCGTAGACGATGGTGGCGTCGGCGCCGTCGGCGGGCGCGGAGACCAGCACGCGCTTGGCGCCTGCGGTGAGATGCGCGGAGGCCTTGTCCTTCGCGGTGAAGATGCCGGTGCATTCCATCGCGATGTCGACGCCGAGATCCTTCCAGGGCAGCTTCGAGGGATCGCGCTCGGCGGTCACCTTGATCTTGCCGCCGCCGAGGTTGATGGAGTCGCCATCGACGGTCACGGTGCCGGGGAAGCGGCCATGGACGCTGTCGAAGCGAAGGAGATGCGCGTTGGTCTCGACCGGGCCGAGGTCGTTGATGCCGACGACCTCGATGTCCTTGCGGCCGGACTCGGCAATAGCCCGCAGGATGTTGCGGCCGATGCGGCCAAAACCGTTAATTCCGACGCGGACTGCCATGTTTCATCTCCTTATGACCGTTCAATGACGGGTTCGATAAGCCCAATCATCCCGCACAACGCGCCATACGCGCCTGCGAGGGTTTTTTAGGGGCGGACGCCCGGTTCGGCCGGGCGATGCTTGATCATATGAGAGACTAGGTAGTCCTTTTTTTTGGCAAGCTCAACTCTCAGCTAACGCGCTTCAGCACAGCGTTAACCGCAGCCTCGGCGGTAATGCCGAAATGCTTGTAAAGATCCTTCGCCGGCGCGCTCGCGCCGAACGAATGCATGCCGATAAAATCGCCATCCTGGCCGATCACGGCATCCCAGCCCCAGCGCACTGCGGCCTCGATCGCGACCTTCACCGGCGCGTTGCCGATGATCTCGGCACGCTTGGCTTCTGGTTGCGCTAACAAAAGCTCGAGCGAGGGCACCGAGACCACCCGTGACGCGATGCCGCGCTCGGCGAGTTGCTTCTGGGCGGCGACCGCGATCTCGACCTCGGAGCCGGAAGCGAACAGCGTCGCCTTGGCTTCGCCCTGGGCTGCGACCAGCTCGTAGGCGCCGGCCGCGCAAGGACTGTCGTTCGGCGCATTGGTGCGGAGCTGCGGCAGGTTCTGCCGCGTCAGCGCCAGCACGGTCGGGCCGTCGATACGATTGAGCGCAAGTTCCCAGCACTCGGCGACCTCGATGGAGTCGGCGGGGCGGAACACGCGCATGTTCGGAATGGCGCGAAGTGCGGCGAGATGCTCGACCGGCTGGTGGGTCGGGCCGTCTTCGCCAAGACCGATGGAATCGTGCGTCATCACGTAGACGACGCCGGCGCCCATCAACGCCGCAAGGCGCATCGCGGGACGCGCATAGTCGGTGAACACCAGGAAGGTCGCACCGTTCGGTGCGAAGCCGCCATGCAGGAAGATGCCGTTCATCGCAGCCGCCATGCCGTGCTCGCGGATGCCGTAATGGATGAAGCGGCCCTTCGGCGTCTTGGCCGAGAAAGCTGTGGCCGACTTCGCCTTGTTGTTGTTGGAGCCGGTGAGGTCGGCCGAGCCGGCGAGGAATTCCATCGGCATCGCGCCGGCGATGACTTCGATCACCGCTTCCGAGGATTTGCGGGTCGCCGCGGTCATCGGCTTTTCCAGCAGCTCCTTCTTGTACGCGCGCACCGCCTTCGCGAGCGAGGCCGGACGCTCGTGACGCAGACGGCGCTCGAACTCGGCGCGCTTGCGGCTGCCGAGCTCACCGAGCCGTCCTTCCCATTCCTGCCGTGCCGCGGCGCCGCGGCTGCCGGCTGCGCGCCAGGCCTTCAGCACGTCATCCGGCACCGAGAACGGCTCGAGCGAGATGCCGAGATTTTCCTTGGCGGCCTTGAGCTCGTCGGCGCCGAGCGCCTCGCCATGCGCCTTAGCGGTGCCGGCCTTGTGCGGCGCGCCGAAGCCGATGGTGGTGCGGCAGGCGATCAGCGTCGGCTTGTTGGATTTTTGCGCGCGGGTGATCGCGGCAGTGATGGCGGCCTGGTCATGTCCGTCGATCTTTTCGGCGGCCCAGCCGCACGCCTTGAAGCGCTTCACCTGGTCGACGGAATCGGAGATCGAGGTCGGCCCGTCGATCGAGATGCCGTTGTCGTCGTAGAGCACGATCAGCTTGTTGAGCTTCCAGTGCCCGGCCATCGCGATCGCTTCCTGCGACACGCCTTCCATCAGGTCGCCGTCGGAGGCGAGCACGTAGGTGTGGTGGTCGACGATCTTCTTGCCGAACTCGGCGGCCAGCATCTTCTCGGCGAGCGCCATGCCGACCGCGGTCGAGATGCCCTGGCCGAGCGGACCGGTGGTGGTCTCGATGCCCTTGGTGTGGAAGTTCTCGGGGTGCCCCGGGGTCAGGCCGCCGAGCTGGCGGAACTGCTTGAGCTGATCCAGCGTCATGTCGGCATTGCCGGTCAGATACAGCAGCGAATAGAGCAGCATCGAACCGTGGCCGGCTGAGAGCACGAAGCGGTCGCGGTCGGGCCAGTCGGTGACTGCGGCGTCGAATTTCAGGAATTGCGTGAATAGCACCGTGGCCATGTCGGCGGCGCCCATCGGCAGGCCGGGATGGCCCGATTTCGCCTTCTCGACAGCGTCCATCGAGAGGCCACGGATCGCGTTGGCCATGCGGTTGTGGTCGACTTGCGTCATGTCTGAAATCCGTCTGAAATGAGGCGCTTGGCGGTGGTGCGGGTCGCGTGGGGGGAGCCTGGCGGCCACGGAAGGTTGGGCTGGGATAGCACCTCGGTTCCGGGAGTCCAAGGCAATCAAACGTCGGTTTGGCCGTAAAAGTTGCTTAGCAGTGCATAGTTTCGCGGCGACGTTGCGCTCCGCTAGCTTGCCACGTAAATTTCTGCTTCTAACCACTTGCCGAACCGAGTCTTTTACCGGACGGCAAGTCCCAAGGTAACGGCCACAGGTTCCGCCGCTGACTGCATGAACGATCGGGTTTCCAACAGCTCTGCCATGACGGAGTCCTCGGCCGTCGAGATCGAGATCGCGACCCGCAGACTCATGGCGGCGCTCGACGCGCTCGAAAGCGCGGTGGAGCGGCGGCGCGATGCCGATCGCGACGAGAATGAACTCGCGGCACGAATCCAGGCACTGGGCGCGGATCGCTCGCGGCTTGCCGATGAGCTCGACGGCGCGCTGGTGAAGGCGCGCAAGCTCGAGCGCACCAATCGCGAAATCTCCGATCGGCTGGATTCCGCCATCGTCACGATACGCTCGGTGCTCGATACCGGAGAGGACGGATGAGCCACATCAACGTCACCATCAACGGCCGGCAATACCGCATGGCCTGCGAGGAGGGCCAGGAGGTGCGGCTGCTCAAGCTCGCCGAAAGCCTGGAGACGCGGATTCAGTCGCTGCGCGGAAAATTCGGCGAGATCGGTGATGCCAGGCTCACCGTGATGGCGGCGCTGACCGTCTGCGACGAGCTGGTCGACGTCGGCAACCGCGTCCGCACCATGGAGCAGGAGCTGACGGAATTGCGGGATTTCCGCAATGCCGCCGTCGAGCGCGCCCGGATGACCCAGACCGCCGTGGTAAATGCGCTGAACGCCGCCGCTGAGCGCATCGAGAAGTCGACCCAGGTCCTGAACCGAACGGTGGGCAACGGCATCGCGATCGGCTGATTTTGGACGGACCGCCGGTTGGGCTGGCGATTCGTCAGTATCGTTGTTAGATTGCGCAAGCGAGGCTGCGACGTGCGTCAGGAGCCATATATCCCCGGGGCCTTATCGATCCTTTAGGGAACTGTCCCTGGCCGGGCCCGTGGGCTCGGACATATGGTGCCCACCTACTTTCGTAGGGAACTCCGGGATCGAGTGCTTCAACGGCGTTCGCGGCTTCGCACTTTTGTTTGCTTGGTTTGTGCTTGTCGAAACGACTGCGGCCAGTTCAACAGGTGTCATGCCCCGGCTTGACCGGGGCATCCAGTACGCCGCGCCCTTTGAATCACCACCGCCTCTGGAATACTGGATCACCCGCCCCGGTGCGCAAGGGCGCACAAGGCGGGTGATGACGTGGGGGACCAAAGCGCATGCCCAACTCGAAAGCCGAACTCCGTGCCAAGGCCCTCGCGGCGCGCGACGCGCTGAGCGAGAAGAAGCGCACCGACGCAGCCGCAAAGCTCGCCAAGCGCGGGCTGCCGTTCCCGCTCCTGCCCGGCAGCATCGTCTCCGGCTATTCCCCGATCCGCAGCGAGATCGATCCGCTGCCGCTGATGAAGGCCCTCGCCGAGGCGGGCGCAAGGCTCGCGCTGCCCTGCGTCACCGCCCGCGGCCAGTCGCTGATCTTCCGCATCTTCCATCCGAACGACCGCCTGATGCTCGGCCCGCTCGGCATTCCCGAGCCGTCGCCGGCAGCAAGCGAAGTCATCCCCGACGTCATGCTGACGCCGCTCGCGGCCTTCGACCGTCTCGGCCATCGCATCGGCTATGGCGCGGGGCACTACGACCACACCTTCGCGCATCTGCGCAAGGCCAAGCAGATCGTCGGCATCGGGCTTGCTTTTGCAGCGCAGGAGATCAAGGCGGTTCCGGCACTATCGCACGACGTCGCGCTGGATTATGTGCTAACGGAATCGGACGTGTTCGATTTCCGGAGTTCTGAAGTTGCGCATTCTCTTCGTGGGTGATGTCGTCGGCCGTAGCGGCCGCAACGCCATCGCCGAATATCTGCCCGGCATGGTCAAGGACTGGTCGCTGGATTTCGTCGTCGTCAACGGCGAGAATTCCGCCGGCGGCTTCGGCATCACGGAAGCGATCTATCAGGAGTTTCTCGATGCCGGGGCCGACGCGGTGACGCTCGGCAATCACTCCTGGGACCAGCGTGAAGCCCTGGTGTTCATCGAGCGCGCCGAGCGCCTGGTGCGGCCGGCGAACTACCCGCGCGGCACGCCCGGCCGCGGTGCCGCGCTGGTGGAGACCAAGAACGGCAAGCATGCGCTCGTCGTCAATGCGCTCGGCCGCGTCTTCATGACCCCGTTCGACGATCCCTTTGCTGCGCTCGAGCGCGAGCTTGGTGCCTGTCCGCTCGGCGTTGCCGCCGACGCCATCGTCGTCGACTTCCATTGCGAGGCGACCAGCGAGAAGCAGGGCATCGGCTTCTTCTGCGACGGCCGCGCCAGCCTCGTCGTCGGGACCCACACCCATGTGCCGACCGCCGACCATCAGATCCTCACGGGCGGCACGGCCTACATGACCGACGCCGGCATGACCGGCGATTACGATTCCATCATCGGCATGCAGAAGGAAGAACCGCTGCGGCGCTTCACGTCGGGGATTCCCTCAGGCCGGTTCGAGCCGGCGGCCGGCGTCGCGACGCTGAGCGGCGTTGCGGTGGAGACGGACGATGCCACGGGCCTTGCGCTAAAGATTGCGCCGGTGCGCGTCGGCGGGCGGCTGGAGCCGGCGACGCCGAAATTCTGGTTGAGCTGACGTCTCGCGGTATTGGCCACCCTCCCCTGGAGGGGGAGGGTCGCTACGCATGAAGCGAAGCGGAATGCGTAGCGGGGTGGGGTGACGGTCCCTCCGCGACGAACAGTGCCCGCGTGGAGAGATCACCCCACCCCGCTCGCGCTTCGCGCGATCGACCCTGCCCCTCCAGGGGAGGGTAAGAGCAGCGTCGCTCATTTCAAACGAGCCTCACGCCGCGGCGCGAACCGCCTGCCAGAGGTCCAACACTTCCGCACGCGCGATCCCGCGCGTGATGAAGACGATGCGCGAGCGGCGATCGCTGTCGGGCCAGCCACCAAGCGCGACCGGCGGATGGAAGACGTGATGCACGCCATGGATCACGATCGGCGCCGGTTCGTCACGGAGATTGAGGATCCCCTTCACCCGCAGCAGATCCTGGCCGCGCGCGTTGCGTAAATGCGCGAGCCAGTGCGTCACGGCCATCCAGTCGAGCGGCTCGTCGAACGCCAGCATGAAGCTCGCGATCGACGCATCGTGATCATGATGGCCATGATCATGGTGCGCGTGATGATCATGATACGCATGATCGGCGTGCACATGCGGCTCCGCGAAAGCCCGCTCGTTGAGCCAGCGTTTAACGTCTATCCTTTTCAGCTCGGGATCGATCAGGCCGGCGCCGAATAGCTGCGCGGGATCGATCTCGCCGTGACTGACGCTTTCGATTCTGGCGCCGGGATTGAGCCGCCGCAGGCGCAGCTCAAGCGCCGCGATGTCCTCGACCAGGTCGCTCTTGGTGATCAACAGCCGGTCGGCCAGCGCCACCTGTTTCACCGCCTCAAACTGCCGATCGAGCTGATGCGGCGCGTTGACCGCATCGACCGTGGTCACGACCGTGTCGAGCCGCAAGAAGTACGAGACGAGTGGGTTGTTGAGCAGGAGCTGCACGATCGGCGCTGGGTCGGCGAGCCCGGTGGTCTCGACCAGGATGCGGCGGAACGGCGGAATCTCGCCACGGTCCCGCTTCACCAGAAGGTCCCGCAGCGTCTGCTCCAGGTCGCTGCGGATGGTGCAGCAGATGCATCCGCTCGCCAGCACGGCGACTTCGCCATCGACGCGCTCGACCAGAAGATGATCGAGACTGACCTCGCCATACTCGTTGATGATGACGGCGCTGTCTTTCATGTCGTCGTGGCGCAGCAGGCGATTGAGCAGCGTGGTCTTGCCGCTGCCGAGAAAGCCGGTGATCAGCGAAACCGGAAGTCGCTGCGCGGATTTATCGCTTTCGAACAGGCCCATGGGAAGCTCTCGCGTCGACCGTCTTATTTTTGTCGCTGGACAACAGCGTAGCGGAGGAGGAGGTTAGCGGAAACAATTTCAGAGTCAGACTTTGTTCTGACCACAACCTGGGAGGGTGCAATGTCTAACGAGATCAATGACGTAGATCAAGACGGCGGCGGCTCCACGACGGATCGCCGGACCTTGCTCCGCACCGCGGGCATCGCCGGCGTTGCTGGAGCCGCGCTCGCCGGCTCGATGCATGGCAAGTTCTCGCTTGCACCGATCAGCGAGGCCCAGGCGCAGACTGCAACCTCCATGCCCAAGGGCACCGACAAGCCCTGGTGGCCATCGAAATGGGGCAAGGACGACGAGTGCGGTGCATCAAATCATATCACGCCCGAAAAAGTCCTCGACGCCGCGAAATGGATCAAGGACGGCAAGATCTACAAGATTGGCCGCGTCTACGAAGGCGCCATGCCGCTGTTCGGACCGCGCGCGTTCACGCTGCGCATTCCCGGCAGCCCGACCGGCGGCCCGTTCGGTGACAACAAGATGGTCTATCACGACGAATTCCTGACCACCGAGATCGGCCAGACCGGCACACAGTTCGATGGCCTTGGCCATATCGGAATCCAGCTGGGCAGGGACGGCGACAAGAACGAGATGCGGTTCTACAACGGTTTCACCGCCCAGGAGATCAGCGACGCCTATGGTCTGAAGAAGCTCGGCGTCGAGAAGCTGAAGCCGCTGTTCACCCGAGCGCATCTCGTCGACATGGTCGCGCTGAAGGGCGGGATGATGGACGCCGGCCAGGAAATCTCGGCGGCCGACATCAAGGCCGCGCTGGCGAAGCAGAACATTCCCGAGAGCGACATCAAGCCGGGCGATGCGATCATGTTCCACACCGGCTGGGGCTCGCTGTGGATGAAGAACAACGATCGCTTCAACAGCGGCGAGCCGGGCATCGGCCTCGATGCTGCGAAGTGGGTGGTCGAAAAGGATCTTGCGCTGACCGGCGCAGACACCTGGGCGGTCGAGGTCGTGCCCAATCCCGATAAGTCGCTCGCTTTCGTGGTCCACTCCGAGCTGCAGACCAAGCATGGCATCCACAACCACGAGAATCTGATCTTCGACGATCTGATCGCCGACAAGAAGTACCAGTTCGTCTATTGCTTCGCGCCGGCCCCGATCAAGGGCGCCACGGGCAGCAATGGATGTCCGATCGCGATTACGTGACAGCCTTGTAAGGGGATGCGCGATGCGACCCTCCCCTGGAGGGGGAGGGTCGATCGCGCAAAGCGCGAGCGGGGTGGGGTGATCTCTCCCCACGGGCAGTGTTCGAGGTGGAGAGACTGTCACCCCACCCCGGCCCACATTTCGCTGCGCTCAATACGAGCCGACCCACGGACGAGCTACGCTCGTCCCGGACCCCTCCAGGGGAGAGTAAGAGAAGACCTACTCCGCCGTCTGCTCCCGCAGCTCCGCGACGTCCTTTGCCGTCAGCTTCGAGCCCTTGGTGCCGAACCGTGCCGTGACGTAGTTCGCCACCGCCGCAATCTCGTCGTCGCTATACGCATCGCCGAACGCCGGCATCGAGAGCGCGCCGTCCGGCGTATGCCGCTTGGTGCCCGAGAGCACGATCTGCGCGACGTTGGTGGCGGCGGGGTCGTTGACGGCCCAGGTGCCGGTCAGCGTCGCCATCGGCGAGACCGGGCTCTCGCCGCTCCAGCCGTGGCAGCTGGCGCAGGCGCTCGCGAACACCTGCTTGCCGCGGGCGTTCGCCGTCACGCCGTCCTTGTGCGAAGCGGGCGCGACCGGCGCCGTGGTCGCAGGCAGGTCGGGCGAGGCCACCGGCGGCACGCTGCGCAGATAGGTGACGACCGCGCGGATGTCTTCAGGAGCGAACTGGCTGAAGCTGTGGTCGACCGCTTCGCCCATCGGACCCGAGGCCGAGCCGTGGCCCGGTGCGTGGCCGAGCGAGAGATACGAGATCAGGTCCTCGTCGCGCCAATTGCCGAGGCCGGTGGCCTTGTCGGAGGAGATGTTGAAGGCGCGCCAGCCGGCCGTGATCGCGCCGCCGAACTTCTTGCGGTTGTCGAGCGCAAAGCCGAGATTGCGCGGCGTGTGGCACTCGCCGCAATGCGCCAGCGCTTCGGCGAGATACGCGCCTCTGTTCCACTCCAGGCTCTTCGAGGTATCCGGCGTAAAGCGCGTGTCCGGATTGAACACGGCCGACCAGAAGATCATCGCCCAGCGCTGGTTGAACGGGAATGACAGCGTGTTGTCGGGCGCTTTCGCGCGCACAGCCGGCAGGCTGAACAGATAGGCCTTCACCGCCAGCACGTCATCGTCCGTCATGTAGGTGTAGGACGTGTAGGGCATGGCCGGATAGAGCCGCGCGCCGTCATGACGCGTGCCGCGCTGGACCGCGTTGAGGAAATCCTGGTCGCTGTAATTGCCGATGCCGGTGTCCTTGTCCGGCGTGATGTTGGTCGAATAGAGCGTGCCGAACGGCAGCTTGAAGCCGAGCCCGCCGGAATATTCCTTCCCGCCGGGACTGGTGTGGCAGACCATGCAGTCGGCCGCCTTCGCGAGATACTCGCCGCGTTCGACCAGGCTTGCTTTCTCCAGCTTGGCCGGTACGCCGGTTGGCTTGCCTGCGCGATAATCCGCCAGCGCCACTTTGGTGCCGCCGGCGAAGTCGAGCGGGCCGGGCCCGCGGATGATCCAGACGCCGAGCGCCGCCACCACGATGGCGATCACGACCAGGCTTGTGAGGATACGCACCTTGCCGCTCATGCCTTCTTCCCCGCAGCCAGAAGTTTCCGGTCGATCGGCAGGCACCGCAGCGCCACGCCGGTTGCGGCGTAAATCGCGTTGCGCAGCGCCGGTGGTCCGCCATTGACGCCGGCTTCGCCGATGCCGCCCGGCGCCTCGCCGCTCTTGACCACGATGACCTCGATCTTCGGCGTCTCGTTGATGCGCATCATGCGGTAGTCGTGGAAGTTCGACTGCTGCACGCGGCCCTTGTCGATGGTGATCTCGCCATAGAGCGCAGCGGTGAGGCCGAAGATCAGTCCGCCCTCGATCTGCGCCTTGATCGTATCGGGGTTGACCGCAATGCCGGTGTCGACCACCGAGGTGATGCGGCGCAGCGTGACCTCGCCGATGTCGTCGATCTCCGCTTCCACGACAGTTGCAAGGAAGCTCGCAAACGACGGCTGCAGGCAGACGCCGCGGCCAACGCGGGCCGGCAGCGGTTGGCCCCAGCCGGATTTCTCCGCGGCGAGGTTGAGCACCGCGAGCGCGCGCGGAGTCTTGGTCAGCATCGACCTTCGGAACTCGACCGGATCCTTGCCGGCCTTGCGCGCAAGTTCGTCCAGCGCGCATTCGAATGCGAACACGTTGTTGTTCGGGCCGACGCCGCGCCAGAAGCCGGTCGGCACCGCCGGTGGCTCGGCACGGACATATTCGACGTGGAAGTTGGGAAAATCGTAGGGCGTTTCAACGGCGGCATCGACCGCGTCGATGTCGACGCCCTTCTGGAACGCCGGCGGCAACCAGCGCGCAATCACCGCCGAGCCGGCAATCTTGTACTTCCAGGCCGCCACCTTGCCGTCGACCAGGGTCGCATTGACCTGGTCGCGATAGACCGGGCGGTAGACGTCGTGCTGGATGTCCTCCTCGCGGGTCCAGATCACCTTGACGGGATAGTCGACCTGCTTGGCGATCTTCACCGCCGTGATCACCATGTCCGGCTCGAGCTTGCGGCCGAAGCCGCCGCCGAGCAGGTGGTTGTTGACGATCACCTTGTCGACGGGAAGGCCCGCTGCTTTCGCCGCCTCCGACTGCACGCGCGTCATGATCTGCGTGCCGGTCCAGATCTCGCAGGCATCCGGCCTGACGTGGACGGTGGCGTTGATCGGCTCCATCGAGGCATGCGCGAGGAACGGCAGTTCGAAGCTCGCCTCGAACTTGTCGCCACTCGCAAGACCCTTGGCAATGTCGCCGACCGATTTCGCGACCGCGCCATCCTTCTCGCTGGCTGCGCGCAGATCCTGCCAGATGTCCTTTGTGCTGAGCTTTGCGTTCGGTCCCTCGTTCCACTCGATCTTGAGCGCGTCCAGCCCCTTCTTCGCGGCCCACATGTGGTCGCCGATCACCGCAACGGTGTCCTCGAGCACCACGACCTTGCGCACGCCCGGGATTTTCGTCGCCGCGCTGTCGTCGACCTTGCCGACCTTGCCGCCGAACACCGGGCAGACGGCCACCGTCGCGATCTTCATGTTGGGCAGGATCGCATCGATGCCGTAGACGACCTTGCCGTTGATCTTGTCAGGCGTGTCGAGCCGCTTCAGCGGCTGGCCGATGATGACGAAGTCCTTGGGGTCCTTGAGCACGACGTCCTTCGGCGGCGTCTGACCCTGCGCGGCCAGCGCCAGTGCGCCATAGCCGAGCTTGCGGCCGCTTGCCGTATGCACGACCTCGCCCTTTGCGGCCGTGCAGCTTGCAGGGTCGACCTGCCATTGTGTTGCGGCGGCCTGCACCAGCATCGCCCGCGCGCCGGCACCCGCTTCGCGTAGCGGCTTCCACCAGGCGCGGATCGAGGTCGAACCACCCGTCGCCTGCAGGCCGAAGGCGGGATTGGCGTAGAACTTGTCGTTCGGCGGCGCATGCAACACCGCAACCTTTGCCCAATCGGCGTCGAGCTCTTCGGCCAGAACCATCGAGATCGCGGTGTAGATGCCCTGGCCCATCTCCACCTGCGGCATGATCAGTGTGGTCTGGCCGGTCTCGTCGATACGGATGAAGGCGTTGGGCGCGAACTTGCCGTCGGTCGTATCCTTCGGCTGCTCCGGCTCATTGACCGCGGCCCGCAGCGGCAGGCGAAAGGCGAGCACGAAACCGGTGGCGAGACCGCCGGTCATAAGCGTGCGGCGGGAGAGGCTGTTGTGTGCATTCATGGCGGACCTCAGGACTGACGGCCGTTGGCGGCCTGCTTGATGGCCTCGCGGATGCGCACATAGGTGCCGCAGCGGCAGATGTTGCCGGCCATCGCGGCGTCGATGTCGGAATCATCCGGATGCGAGGTGGTTGCCAGCAACGCGGCGGCCGCCATGATCTGGCCGGACTGGCAATAGCCGCACTGGATCACCTCGAGATCGAGCCAGGCCTTCTGCACCTTCGCACCCGACGGCGTGTTGCCGACGGCCTCGATGGTGGTGATGGCGCGGTTCGCGACCGCGCTGACCGGCAGCACGCAGGAGCGCACGGCCTTGCCGTCGACATGCACCGTGCAGGCGCCGCATTGCGCGATGCCGCAGCCGAATTTGGTGCCGGTCATTCCGAGGATGTCGCGCAGCACCCACAGCAGCGGCATTTCCGGCGGCGCGTCGAACGATTTGGTTTCGCCGTTGATGGTGAGAGTTGTTGCCATAAGCATCCCCTTGCTCGCTTGATCGCTTACGGCGATCTAGTCGGCGAATTCGTGCGCGACAATAATCATACCGATGCGAAACGATGAAGCGCCAGAATTTCTGGCGATGCATATTTGCGCTGCCGGCGCGTCAGGCCATGACGTTCACGAATTTGTGCGGCGATCTCTGCAACGGAATTGGGCTAATTGATATGATAAGCGTCATGTTTTGACGCATTTTCGTCGCAGCACCGTTGATCGCCGCAGATGATCGTGCGAATGCGGAAATTCATGCGATGACGAAATTCGTGCGATTGGGAAAGTCGGGCGGCGGCGAGCGCGTCCGACATCGTTGCGCCCTCTGCCCTTGTGGGAGAAGGCCGGACACAGTCACGGAGGAAACGTCGCCTTGCTCGCCTGCGAAGCGCTCGAACACACGCCAAGAAGCTGGCACGCTGTCAGGCCGACATCGGACGTGACCGCGCATGTCCGCTTATCGGTTCGCACGTCGCAGCACGTAATCCGGCTTGACGTAAACGAAGCGCGCTGCCGCGAACAGGCGCGAAAGTCCTCGCCAACGATGGGCGAGATGCAGGATCGCTAAGTCATTCGTATCGCGTATTGTTCAGTCGTGTGCAGTGTTGGAGCTGGAGATCCTAGCACGCCATCGCTCTTCAAACGTGTCAGGGCCCTCTTTCAGGGCCAACGCTTGTGCATCGAAAGGATTGCCGGGCTTGTTGGCGATGAGAATGCCTGCAGCTTCTCCGCGAGAACCAGGTTGGGGACGCCGCTCTGTAGGCCATTCCAGCAATGCTTTCGATAGCATCGGTTTGCCCGCGTACCAGCATTTCCGTCCGTCGATGAGACGGTAGGACCACCATTGCCCTTGCGGATTTGGCGGCATTGCAGCGCTGCATTGTTGCTTGGCATGCAGGCTGGTCATTTCGAGCGATGAGAGCGCAACAATGCCAACGGTTAAAGAAAACGCTTGAAGTGGTTTGTTCATGGGCGCTGCAATCGACTTACAGCAACGATCAAGGCAGGCCGTTCGAGAACTTCCACCAACTTTTCAAGAATACGCGCATTATCCTTGGGATGGGGCCGAAGGAATTCTTCCAATATGAGTTGCGCGTCGCTAATCGCTTCCAGGGCTAATTGCTGATCAGTCATCACTGCTTACTCATCAATTAGTTGCGCTGAGGAAGCGAGCGAAGGGAGAGATCAAGTCATCTTTGAGGAATATCCCCGCTCTTCTTTTCACTTTTTATTTCAAATCTCGCGCCTCGGCCGCAGCTTCCGTGTCGCGGGGCGCGCTCCGCGCGTTCGTTTCGATGGCGGCGCATGTTCTTCTTATTCGATGCAAAAACAAAACCGCGTAACGGAAGCTCGGCTATCTCTTCCAAGGCGATCCGCTTCTGAGCGGCCGACAAATGTCTGTAATGGAGGTCGGTGCGGCTGGATCCAGATTTAAAAACCAACCCCATCTCCCACAAGGGGAAAAGGGAAGAGGGGGGGGGATTTCGGAATAGTAGCATTGTGCGCCTGTTTTGCCCGACGAGTCAAACTGCGTCCTGGCCCGCCGGCGCAAGCCATTGATTCTCCACGCCCCGGCTACTGTGCATGGGGTTGTTTTTCAGATTTTTGATTGAGCGGCCGCAGCAGCGGCCCTCAGCTCTGCCGAAATCCCATCCGGAAGGCGCCCCAGTGCTTGCCGCGGATCACGATCGGCGAGGACAGGTCCTTCATCAGCACGAACTGCCCGCCGCCCATGTCGCGGCGATAGGTCTGGAGCAGGAACGGTTTTGTGTTGGCTGCAACCTTCTTCACCGCGCGGTCGCTGAACAGGCGGCGATTGCGGCAATTGGCGTTGTTCCAGACGGGATCCTTGCCCTGCGGCAGGCGGTAGTTCGGGTTGTGAGTCGGCAGATAGCCGCCCTTGGCCCAGGCGACGCAGAACACGATGCGGGGGTCTGACTTCTGGATCGGGTCCTGGATGGCGGGCAGCACGCGGTCGGTGAAGTCGACGTAGTTCGTGTTGTATTGCTTGGGATCGGTGCCGGGGATGTCCCGGTAGTTCTCGTCCATGAGCTGATCGAGCGTGATCTCGCCGCGGTCGATTGCGGCCTCGAACTCGTCCGAGATCCGCTTTGCGGTCTCGACGACGACGCGGATCAGCGGCGCATCCGATGTCTCGACGCCGCTGTCGGCGATCATTGCGATCAGCGCTTCGGACGTGTCGAGCAGTTTTGTCACGCGCTGATCGGCGTTCCTGAGATCGCGCGAGGACAGGTCGACGCCCTTGGCGAGCTCGTTGAGCTCGCTGATGACCGTGTCGCAATGGCCGAGATTGGAGGTCGCGGCGCGCGTGACGCTGTCGATCTCCGCTTCCACGGAGGCAAAACCCTGCTGGACCCGCGAGATGATGCCGGAGATCTGCTGGGCGCCTTCGCCGGCGGTCTTGGCGCGTTGCGAGGCGTCGCTGCTCTCGCCGATCAGGCCTTCGATCTGGCCGTCGAGATCGCGCACGGTGTCGGAGATCTGATGCGTGGCCGCACGGGTAGCCTCCGCGAGATTCTTGACCTCGCTTGCCACCACCGCAAAGCCGCGGCCGGCATTGCCGGCGCGGGCGGCTTCGATGGTGGCATTGAGCGCGAGCAAATTGGTCTGCTTGGCGATCGCCTCGATCGAGCCGGACACTTTCGCCACCTGCGCCAGCGCCGAGCCGACGGCGCTCAGGCGCGCCTCGATCCGCGCCACGGCTGCGACGAGCTCGGAGATGTGGCTGACCGCGGTGTCGACCGCGCCGCGCGATTGCGCGATCTCGCCGACCGCCGCCGATGCGGTCGATTGCACCGCTTGCGACGCATTGGCGATATCGTGATTGGCTGAGACCATCGTCTCGGCCGTCTCCTGGAGGTGATGGAACCGTTCGGACTGGTTCGCGACGCGGTTTGCGACTTCCTGGACGTTGCCGGCGATGTCGGCGAGCTCGACGCCGAGACCGCCGATGCGGTCGGCGAGCTGGTCGATCAGGCGTTCGGCAAGTGTCCGGTTGGAGCCGGTGTCCAGGACTGCCAGTTGTGCGACGGACATGTTTTGAGAGTCCTCCAGTCAGAGCCGTTCGCCGGCTCTCCGCGGCATTCCCATTCCCATTCCAATTCCAGCCTTAAAGGATGATTCGCGGCCGGCGTCTTGCCTGAGCGTGCACTACAGCTTGTAAGCCGTGCGGAATCCGCCCCAGTGCCGGCCCTGGACGCGGATCGGAACGTCGATCTCGCGCATCATCACGGTGTTGCCGTTGCCCATGTCGCGGGCATAGCTCTGGACCAGGTACGAGCGCAGGTTGCGTGCGGCGGCGAGCCCTGCCGGGTCGTTGAAGATCCGCCGGTTGCGGCTGTTGGCGGTATTCCAGGCGGTGTCGCCCGGCCGCTGCGGATGCGAATAGATCTTGTTGTGCACCGGCAGGAAGCCGTTGCGGTCGACCATGGCGCAGAATGCCATGCGCGGTTCCTTGGCGAGAAAGGCTTCCTGGAACGCCGGCAGCGCGCGGTCGGCCCAGTCCAGATATTTCGTGCGGTATTGCTGCGGATTGGTGCCGGCGATCTCTGCATAGTCGGTGTCGAAGAGGTCGTCGATCTTGACCTCGCCGCGTGCAACCGCCTGCTCGAAAATCCGGGTCAGCGCCGTGCCGGCTTCCATGGCGCGGGTGACGAACTCGGTGTTCTCCTCGTGGATCGACCAGAGCCTGTCTTCGATCTTCTCGCTGAGATCGGCGTCGGGGCTGACGAATTGCGCGCGGGCGCCGGCCTTGGACTGCTCGATCACGCGCAGGCGGCAGGCGCCGACGCCTTCGAGGGTGCCGTCGACGACGGCCTGCGTGGCAAGCTTCGCCGCCTCCGCGCCGCCGATCAGCACGCCGTCCATCGCGATCTCGTAGACCTGCAACACGCCGCGCGCGGTTTCGAACTTGAGATGGCAGGGCAGCCGCTCGGTCTTGCGGCGGTCGTCGTGCTCGCTCTGGCGCAGCAGCACCGCACAGCGCGATTTCAGCTTCCGTGCGAAGGTGGTGACGGCCTTGCCGGCGCTGGCGACGTTCTCGCCGTGGGTCTCGGCGGCCTTGGTCGCGGCGTCGATCTCGGCCGCGCTCTCGCCGACGGAGATGATGAACTGCGACGCGCTTGCCGCGTTGCCGGAGACCTCGCTGGTGGTGGCATTCTGCTCGGCGACCGCGCCGTTGACGGTGTCGAACACCGGGCGGATCGCCTCGATTGCCTGCGCGATGCGGTGCACGGCGTCGGCCGAGCCGGCGGCGTCGCGCTGGAGCGCGTCGATCTTCCTGGTGATCTCCTCCGTCGCGCCCTGGGTCTGCACCGCGAGCGCCTTCACTTCGGTGGCGACGACCGCAAAGCCCTTGCCGGCCGCACCCGCACGCGCGGCCTCGATGGTGGAGTTCAGCGCGAGCAGCGTCGTCTGCCGTGCGATCTGCGCGATCAGATTGACGACATTGCCGATGGCGGCGGAGGATTCGCGCAGGCGGTCGACATTGGCGCGGGCTTCCTGCGCCGCGGCGCTGGCTTCGTCGGCGAGCTTGCCGGCCGCGCGCACCTGCGCGCCGATGCCTTGCGCGGACTGGGTGAACTTGTCGGCGGCATGGGCAAAGCTCGACGCGTTCGACTGGGCGGCATTGGTGCGGCCGGTGAGGGCGTCGGTGCGCTCGCGAATATCCGCGAGCGTTGCCGCGGTCGCCTCCGCGCCGCCGGCGACCGAATTGGCGGCGCGCTCGAGCTGGCGGATCATGGCGCCGAGCTCGAGTTCCAGCAGTTCCAGGATTTCCCTGGCCGAATCGGCATCAGCGGCCGGGACGGGCTCGGAATTGGCCGCCGGCGGAGCCTGCGGGGCGGCCGCCGGCGCAGCCATGTCCGGCTGACGCGTCCGAAATAATGCGAACGCCATCAGGTCACTCTTGTCGGGAGACGGGTAGACGCTATTTTCGCAGGCCGGAATGAAATCAGGGTTAACGATGCCTGACTTCTGGGCACGTTCCACTACGGTACTACCTTAAAGTATGAGAGGCCCTTTCATTCCGGTGGGTTGGCGGCCTATAAGGCCGCGCTTCCCACGCTCACCTTTGGCGCACGATTCCTGACGAGACACGCATGGCCGGACATTCCCAATTCAAGAACATCATGCACCGCAAGGGGCGGCAGGATGCCCAGAAGTCGAAGCTGTTCGGCAAGCTGGCGCGGGAAATCACCGTCGCGGCCAAGCTCGGCACGCCCGACCCCAACATGAATCCGCGCCTGCGTGCCGCCATCATCGCGGCGCGCCAGGAGAACATGCCGAAGGACAATATCGAGCGCGCCGTCAAGAAGGCGCTCGGCAATGACGGCGAGAACTATGACGAGATCCGCTACGAGGGTTACGGCCCCGGCGGCGTCGCCGTCATCGTCGAGGCGCTGACCGACAACCGCAACCGCGCCGCCTCCGACATCCGCTCCTTCTTCACCAAGTCGGGCGGCAATCTCGGCGAAACCGGCTCGGTCTCCTTCATGTTCGACCGCACCGGCATCATCGAATACGACCGCAGCGTCGCCTCCGACGACGCGGTGCTGGATGCCGCGATCGAGGCCGGTGCCGATGACGTGGTCTCGGGCGAAGGCGGACACGAGATCTACGCCTCGACCGAAGGCTATCGCGACGTCGCCAAGGCGCTGGAAGCCAAGTTCGGCGAGCCGCGCAAGGCCGCGCTGATCTGGAAGCCGCAGAATACGCTGGCGGTCGACGACGAGACCGGCGAGAAGCTCTTGAAGCTGATGGACCTGCTCAACGAGCACGACGACGTCCAGCACGTCTACGCCAATTTCGAGGTGTCCGACGCGCTGATGGCGAAGATGGGCGGCTGAGGCAGCCAGCTCCGAATTTCCCTGTCGTCGCCCGGCTTGACCGGGCGACCCAGTATTCCAGAGACGCCAGCGAGATACGGAGAAGCCGCGGCGTACTGGATACCCCGTTTTCGCGGGGTATGACGTCGGGGGGTGCTGCGGGCAGCGCGGCAATCTCCGACGAGTCCCACTTCCCCTGTTACTTCCGTTCTGTTTCTGTTTCCCCCACCGCAGCCAGCCGCTATCACTGGCCCATGACTGCGCTCCCGATTCGTGGCCCCGTTCGCATCATCGGCATCGACCCCGGCCTGCGCCGCACCGGCTGGGGCGTGATCGAGGCCGAGGGCAATCGCTTGATCTACGTCGCCTGCGGCTCGGTGGAACCGCCGGACGATTTGCCGCTGGCGAGCCGGCTGCTCGCGATCCATGAGGGGCTTGCCGCCGTCCTGTCCGGTCACAAGCCGATGGAAGCCGCGGTCGAGCAGACCTTTGTGAACAAGGACGGCGTCGCGACGCTGAAGCTCGGCCAGGCCCGCGGCGTCGCCATGCTGGCGCCCGCGATGTTCGGCATTACTGTTGCCGAATACGCGCCGAACCAGGTCAAGAAGACGGTGGTCGGCGCCGGTCACGCCGACAAGCACCAGATCGCGATGATGCTGAAGATTTTGCTGCCCAAGGCCGAGCCGCCGTCAGCGGACGCCGCCGACGCGCTCGCCATCGCTATCACCCACGCCCATCACCGCCAGAGCACGGCGCTCAGGCTGAAGGTGGCGGGCTTATGATCGGCAAGCTCAAGGGCCTGATCGATTCCTATGGCGAGGATTATGTGCTCCTCGACGTCGGCGGCGTCGGCTATCAGGTGCACTGCTCGACGCGCACGCTGCAGCATCTGCCGTCGCCCGGTGAAGCCGCAGTGCTGTCGATCGAGACCTACGTCCGCGAAGATCAAATAAAGCTGTTCGGCTTCCGCACCGACCAGGAGCGCGAATGGTTTCGCCTGCTCCAGACCGTGCAGGGCGTCGGCGCCAAGGTCGCGCTCGCGGTGCTCGGCACGCTCGTGCCTTCCGACCTCGCAAATGCCATCGCGCTGCGCGACAAGGCCGCGGTGGCGCGTACGCCCGGCGTCGGTCCCAAGGTTGCCGAGCGCATCGTCACCGAATTGAAAGACAAGGCGCCGGCCTTCGCCAATGTCGATCCCGCTGTCGTGCATCTCGCCGGCGCCGTCGACGACCAGCGTGCGCCGCGGCCCGTCGCGGACGCGATCTCCGCGCTCGTCAATCTCGGCTACGGCCAGCCGCAGGCGGCGGCGGCGATTGCATCCGCATCGCGCAGCGCGGGTGAGAATGCCGAGACGGCGCAGCTCATTCGCCTCGGGCTGAAGGAGCTCGCGAAGTGAGCGACCCCAAGGCCAACCGCATGGTCACGCCCGAGCGCCGCAGCGACGATGTCGGCGATACCGCGCTGCGCCCGCAATCGCTGTCCGACTTCGTCGGCCAGCAGCAGGCGCGCAAGAACCTCTCGATCTTCATCGAGGCGGCACGCAAGCGTGGCGAGGCGCTGGATCACGTGCTGTTCGTAGGTCCGCCCGGCCTGGGCAAGACCACGCTGGCGCAGATCGTCGCCAAGGAGCTCGGTGTCGGCTTTCGCGCGACCTCGGGTCCGGTGATCGCCAAGGCCGGCGATCTCGCCGCACTCCTCACCAACCTCGAAGAGCGCGACGTGCTCTTCATCGACGAGATCCATCGTCTGAGCCCCGCGGTGGAAGAAGTGCTCTATCCCGCGATGGAGGACTTTCAGCTCGACCTGATCATCGGCGAGGGCCCGGCGGCACGCTCGGTGAAGATCGAGCTGTCGAAATTCACGCTCGTCGGCGCCACCACGCGCGCAGGCCTCCTCACCAATCCCTTGCGCGACCGCTTCGGCATTCCGGTGCGGCTCAATTTCTACACCATCGAAGAGCTGGAAAGCATCGTCACCCGCGGCGCGCGCGTGCTCAATGTCGGCATGAGCGCCGACGGTGCCAACGAGATCGCGCGCCGTGCCCGCGGCACGCCGCGCATCGCCGGCCGCCTGCTGCGGCGCGTGCGCGATTTCGCCTCCGCCGCCGATGCAGCCTCGATCGACCGCAAGATCGCCGACCACGCGCTGAGCGCGCTCGAGGTCGACGCCGCGGGCCTCGACGCCATGGACCGCCGCTACCTCACCACCATCGCGCAGAACTATGGCGGCGGCCCGGTCGGCGTCGAGACGATGGCTGCCGCGCTGTCCGAGCCGCGCGATGCGATCGAGGACATCATCGAGCCCTATCTCATTCAGTGCGGCTATCTCCAGCGCACACCGCGCGGCCGCCTGCTCACCTCGCACGCCTTCCGCCATCTCGGCATCGCCGAGCCCTCGCGCGATGCCGCGGCACAGTTCGGCCTGTTCGGCTCGGACGAGAGCGACGACTGATCTCGCGCAAATGCCGGGTGCAGCTATCGTCATGAACTCCCGGTAACCTTTGTGCAGACAGTCTGCACGCGAATGCAGACCGTCTGCACGAGCGGACCCAAATTCCGCTTCAATCGGACCGCATCACAAAGCTGCATCACCATCGGGCTTCCATGATCACGCGTCGTCATCTCATCCGTTCCATCGGCGGCCTGTCCGCGCTCGGCGTCTCGACCGCGGCCTATGGCGTCGGCGTCGAGCCGCTGCGGCTCCGCGTCACCCGTTATCACCCGACCCCGCGGCAATGGCCGGCGGATTTTCCGCTCAAGATCGCCATCGTCACCGACATTCATGCCTGTGATCCCTGGATGTCGCTGGAGCGGATCGAGGGCATCGTCGATCGCACCAATGCGCTCAACGCCGATGTCATCGTGCTGCTCGGCGACTATGTCGCGGGTGTTCACCAGGTCACGCGCATCATTCCGTCGAGCGAATGGGCCAAGGTGCTCGCGGGCCTCAAGGCACCGCTCGGCGTCCATGCCGTCATGGGCAATCACGATTATTGGGTGGACAGGGCCGTGCAGCAGGCCGGGCACGGGCCGACAGCCGCCCATCGCGCGCTGGAGGCGGCTGGCATTCCCGTTTACGAGAACGACGTCGTGCGTCTCACCAAGGACGGACGCTCCTTCTGGCTCGCGGGCCTCGGCGATCAGCTCGCCTACTATCCCGCGAAGCGCTATGGCCGAAGCGTGCACCGGCTTGGCGCCGACGATCTCGCGGGCACGCTGGCGAAGGTCACCGACGATGCGCCGGTCATCCTGCTCGCGCATGAGCCCAATATCGCGCCGCTCGTACCCGCGCGCGTCGCGCTGCAACTGTCCGGTCATACCCATGGCGGCCAGGTCCGCCTGTTCGGCTGGTCGCCGGCTGTTCCGCCTCAGCACGGCGTGCGGCTCGCCTATGGTCACTTCCGGCTGAAATGCGACGTCATCGTCTCCGGCGGCCTCGGTTGCAGCATCATGCCGGTCCGCGTCGGCGTGCCGCCTGAGATCGTCGAGGTGACGCTGGGAAGGACGCCGGCCGTGGCATAAGCTGCGCTTGCGCGGCCGGCTGTTTTTGCGCAAAACGGGCCGGTTGCAAAAAGCGAAGAGGCTCGCGACGTGACAGCCCATCTCGACGGCGAGATCCGCGACGGCCGCCATCACATGCAGGTCCGCGTCTACTACGAGGACACGGATTTCTCCGGCATCGTCTATCACGCCAATTATCTCCGCTACTTGGAGCGTGGGCGCACCAATCATCTGCGGCTGATGGGGGCCGAGCAGCAGGCACTGTTCGACCAGGTCGAAACGGAGGGCGCGGGCTTTGCCTTCGTGGTGCGCTCGATGCATCTGGATTTTCTGAAACCCGCGCGGATGGACGACGTGCTCGACGTCGTGACGTGGCCGGTTGCGGTGAAAGGCGCCTCCATCATGCTGGCGCAGGAGGTGCGGCGGGCCGAGGACTTGCTGGTGAAAGCCGAGGTGCGCGTCGCCTTCATCAGCGGCGGCCGCGCCCAGTCGATCCCGAAATCGATCCGCACCCTGATGAAGGCCGATCTGATTTCCTGATCGCCCGATAAGTGATCGCGCGATAAGTGATGGCCTATCGACTCCGCCAATTGCGGCGATAGATTGCGGCCTGGACCAACCGATGAGGCCACCATGTCGCGCCCGCCGCTTCCACCCTTCACCCGTGAGACCGCCGCGCAAAAGGCGCGCATGGCCGAGGACGCGTGGAATTCGCGCGATCCGGTGAAAGTCTCGCTTGCCTACACCGAGGACAGCCGCTGGCGCAATCGCTCGGAGGTGTTCCAGGGCCGCGAAGCCATCGTCGCCTTCCTCACCCGCAAATGGGAGAAGGAGCAGGAGTATCGCCTGATCAAGGACCTCTGGGCTTTCGACGGCAACCACATCGCGGTGCGCTTTCAGTACGAATGGCATGACGCCAGCGGCCAGTGGTATCGCTCCTACGGCAACGAGCAATGGGAGTTCGACGAGCACGGGCTGATGCGGCGCCGCGAGGCCTCGATCAACGACATCATGATTGCGGAGAAAGACCGCCGGTTTCACTGGCCGGCGCCGGGACCGCGGCCGGCGGAGGTGCCGGGGCTGGGGACCGAGCCGTTCTGAGGCTTGCGGAGATAGTGCAGCGAGCACGCTGCACCCTCTCCCCCTGTGGGAGAGGGTGGCTCGCCGCGCAGCGGCGAGGCGGGTGAGGGGTGTCTCTCCGCTCGTGACCCTCTTGCAATTGAGCTTGCCGAAGCAACCCCTCATCCGGCGCTTCGCGCCACCTTCTCCCACAAGGGGCCTGTTGCGTTATCGGCTCTTGAGGCTGAAGACGTCAGGAGAGAAGGCCTTGGTCCCGGTAATTTCCTGCCAAG